>CAXUHL010000040.1:0-16304 GCA_964250745.1 uncultured Acidobacteriaceae bacterium | reverse complement strand
TGCATCCAGGGGTGGTTGTTGCAGCGGACCGGCATCATCAGCTCCGGCGTGGCGAAATAGCGGGAGATGGGGTTCGCGTCGCCGCGCTGGGTCACGTCGAAGTTCGGGTTGCCCTTGCTCACCGGGGCCATGTGGACGTTGTGCTGGGTTGGGTCGGAGTTGGTGAACTCGACCTCCTGCCCGGCCATGGCGGCCGAGACGTGCGGCAAAAACCGGCAGCCCTTCTGATCGATGACGACCGTACGGCGCGGGATGGGGTAGGAGCGGTCGCCGAGCCCGCTCTGGATATACACGACCACGTTTGCCAGGTCGCCGTCATGGACCACGTAGTCGTCGGTGAGGTCGGTCGGGCTCATGGCGCAGATGGGATCCTGGGCCATGTCGATCATCACGCGCCGGGGCGGCGTACCCGCGAACCGCGCCACACCGGTGACCGTGCCGCCATGGGCATAATCGACCTGGTAGTAGTGCTTGGTGGGGCCGAGCAGGCCGGGTTTGCAGGCGGTATACGCAAGCAGGACTGCCGCGAGGGCGGGGAAAAGGGTACGCCGGATGAGGGTCGCTTTGCGCGGGAAGGTCACGGGTTCCATGCTACTGCGGGCTCAGCGCAACGCCGCGATCACCGCGTCCGTGAAGGCGCGGGTGCCTGCGCTTCCGCCCACGTCGCGGGTCAACGTTTTGCTTTCGGCGTAGACCGTTTCGAGCGCCTGTTGGATGCGGTCGGCAATCGCGTCCTCGTCGAGGTGGCGCAGCATCAGCACCGCGGACTGAAGCAGGGCGGTCGGGTTGGCTTTGTCTTGCCCGGCGATGTCCGGGGCGGAGCCGTGGACGGCCTCGAAGATAGCGGCGTTTTCGCCGAGGTTCGCGCCGGGAACCAAACCAAGCCCGCCGACGAAGCCTGAGCACAGGTCGCTCAGGATGTCTCCGTACAGGTTCTCCATCACCATCACGTCGTATTGGTAAGGGTTGGTGACCAGCTGCATGCAGGTGTTGTCGACGATGTGCTCGGCATAGGCAATGCCGGGGTGGCGTTCGGCTACAGTCCGGGAACAGCGCAGGAACAGCCCGTCCGTCAGCTTCATGATGTTGGCTTTGTGGATGGCGTGGACGCGCTTGCGGCCGTGCTTTTCCGCGTACTCGAAGGCGAACTTCGCGATGCGGGTCGAGCCTTTCTCCGTGATGACCTTGGTCGAGGTGCAGACGCCGGGAACGATTTCGGCCTCGATTCCCACGTACAAACCTTCGGTGTTTTCGCGCACGATCACCAGGTCCACATCCGGGTACTTGGTCGCGAGGCCGGGCAGGTTCCTGATCGGGCGCACGTTCGCGTACAGGTCGAACTGCTTGCGCAGCGTCACGTTGATCGACTTGAAGCCTTCGCCGATGGGGGTGGTGACGGGCCCCTTCAGCGCGACTTTGGTCCGCCGGACCGAATCGTAGAGCGCCTGCGGAATGTACTCGCCGGCCTTGGCAAAGGCGTCGGCCCCGGCATCGTGGCGCTCCCAGGTGATGGCCGCGCCGGCGGCTTCAAGGATATGCGTGGTGGCCGCTGTGACTTCGGGGCCGATGCCGTCGCCGGGGATCAGGGTGAGGACGTGTTGGCTCATGCGTGGGGGAGGGGTTCCTTTTCGAGCTTGAGGGTAGTGTCGATGGGAATGCGGCCGATGCGCTCGAGCTCATCGCGAAACTCGGCGACATCTTTAAACTCGCGGTAGACGCTGGCGAAACGGATGTAGGCGACCGTGTCGAGGCGCTTGAGGCCGTCCATCATGAACTCGCCGAGGGCCGCGGTGGACCGTTCGCGGTCAGGCGCGTCGTTCAGAAAGGCTTCGGCGGCATCGACCAACTCTTCGAGCTGCCTCATGGCGACGGGACGTTTTTCGCACGCGTGCTGGAGGCCGGTGAGGATCTTGTGCCGGTCGAACCGCTCACGCCGGCCGTCCTTTTTGACGACCATGCAGGGGATCTCGTCGTAGCGCTCGTAGGTGGTGTAGCGCCGGGTGCAGCGGTCGCACTCGCGGCGGCGGCGCACGGCGGCCGAGTCGTCGATCTCACGGGAGTCGACGACGCGGTCCTGTCCATGGCCGCAAAAGGGGCATTTCATCTGTGTCCCGATCTTAGACTACAAACGCTTGCGAACGGCACGGCGCACGACCTCCGTGACGATGCCGTAGACCGCGTGGGTGACCCACTCGCTGACCCGCTCCTGCGCGGGCTGGTCCTTGACCGGGGCAGCGAAGCCCGCATACGGCAGCAGGCCTTCGTGCATGAGCTTGTTGAGCCCCAAGCCGAACGCGGCCCCGCGCCAGGCGGTGAGCTTCGGTTCGAACTCGGCGGCCACACCGTAAACGCCGCCCGTGAGCGTGCCGAAGCTCCAGTGGATACCTTCGGTCGCGGCTTTCTTGGCCGTCTCGCCGGGGTGCGCGTCGACCGCATCCGCAGCCCGCTCGACGACCGCTTGCGGGGGAGGCGTCTGGCCCTGGAGGCGGGGCGGGAAGAGCTTTTCCGCGACGACCTTGGCCGCGGAGCCGGCGAGACCGCCGGCAAGTCCGGCGAGCAGGGCTTTGGAGAGGGATCCGGGAATAGGCTGCTTGGGCATAACGGAAGTTAGGATGCGACGGCTCAAGCCTCCGGCACGAACTCCGGCTTCTCGTGGTGGGCGGCCGCTTCCTCAGTTGCGGTTTCGCTTTCCTCGGTGACCTTCTTGAGCGAGACGTGCTCGAAACGCGACCAGATGAGCCCTGCCGGAATGACGCTGAGGAAAGTGACGATGAGAAGCATCGCGCCCGCGCCCAGCGAGGACTCCGGGGCGGCGTTGAACAGCTTTTGGATCGCGCCCGCGACGATGCCGACCTGCGTGAACCAGCCGATGACCGGCAGCTGCACCATGGAAGCGGCCTGGCTCGCGACCATCAGGACGAGGCACTGCGCGAGCGTCATGCCGTGCAGGGGCGGCGACGCGGTAAACGCCCGCACCGTGAGGAGGTAGGCGCAGACGATCATGAACCACATGACGAGCGACAGGGCGCTCGCCTTGAGGATGGTCGCGAACGAGTCGATGGCGTTGAGGCCGTCGCGAAAGCCGAGGATCTTCTCGCTCGCGCCCTCGCCCAGCTTGGGGGAGAGCGCGCCGAGACCGCGCCCGAACAGCGCGGCGACCTTGTGGCCGGCCTTGCGTACGGTGACCGCGAACAACGCGAGCACCACGGCGGCGGCAAGGGCGAGTACCGCGAGTTTGCGGACCGCCTCGGGGTGCGGGATGGAGTTGCGGTCGGGCGCGAGCAGCAGGATCCCGGCGAAGATGACCGCGTTCGAGCCGAGGTCGAAGATGCGCTCGACCGCGTACACGGCGATCTGCGAGGGCAGGGGAATGTTGGTGCGCTTGGCGACCAGGTAGGGGCGGACCAGGTCGGCGAGGCGCCCGAACAGTGCGACCGCGGTGAAGCCGATGACCTGCGTGCCGAACAGCGATGCCGGCGAGACCCGCTTGGTGGGGCGCAGGAATAAGGCCCAGCGCACCGCGCGTACGCCGTAGGCCACGTAGATCAGCGCCGCTCCGGCGCCGAACAGCCACCAGTTCGCCAGCTTGAGCTGCTCGACGAAGGTGCGAAAGTCGAAGTGGATGCGGCCGCGCAGCAGCCACACCCCGGCCAGGAGCAGGACGAGCACCGCCCCCCAGAGGAGGTTGCGGTTGGTTCCTTGTTTCTGACTCACGGGCGGGGCGCTCCTTGGGGGTGGGCTGCGGCTAAAGTCAGCGCGGCCTGCCTGGCTGTGTAGCGCTGGTTGAACTCGTGGAGGATGCGGGCGACGTACCGGCGTGTTTCGCGGTAGGGCGGGATCCCGTGAAAACGGTCGACCGCGCCCGGGCCGGCGTTGTAGGCGGCGAGCGCCCAGGCGATGTTGTTGCCGTAGCGGCGCAGCAGCGCGTCGAGGTAGGCGGCGCCGCCGCCCACATTTTCGCCGGGCGCCCATACATCGTGCAGGCCGAGCGAGGTCGCGGTAGCCGGCATCAGCTGCATAAGGCCCTGCGCGCCGGCCCGAGACCGCGCGTGGACGCGCCCCGCGCTTTCCGCGTGGACGACCGCGGCCAGAAAGTCCACGTCCAGGTCGTGGGCCTTGCCCGCGCCGCCCAGCACTTCGTGCAGCTCCGCCGGGGT
Source organism: uncultured Acidobacteriaceae bacterium (assembly GCA_964250745.1). GTDB lineage: Bacteria > Acidobacteriota > Terriglobia > Terriglobales > Acidobacteriaceae > EB88. The sequence continues at coordinate 12,147 of CAXUHL010000040.1, read as the reverse complement.
CAGCACTTCACCCGTCGGCGGCGCGGGTGCGGGAGGCAGGGAAGACAACGGGTCGGGCAGCGGCTCAATGGACGCGATGCCCGCTGTGGAAACCTCGATGTAGCTGTCCACACCGGTGTACAAGCGGGTTTTCGCGCCTTCGGCGGTGCGGTGGTCGCACACCAGCTCGTAGCCGGTTGTCAGGGTGACGTGCTCGGCCGCGTGCGCCGGGGCTGGGGTCAGCAGGGCCGGAAGCAGGCCGACAATATGCAGAAAGCGCGGCATCGGGGTCAGGCTACCATGGCCGGGGCTGTCATCCGCGTCGGCTCCGCGGTGAGGGGCGACTCCGCGTGAGCGGAAAGCAGGTCCTTCGCTGCGCTCAGGATGACCCTTGTCTGAAAAGCCGCGCGCTTTACAGTGGGCTGTGAATAAGACAAATCTTCAGGCATAAGCGGTGCCGCGGCGCCCAGGGCGACCTGCCCCCGCACCGGGAGGGCCGTCAAGCGATGAAGCAGGCCAGGCAGGCGCATCGCTCAAACCGCCTGCGGTTCGACGGCGGCTTCAATCGCCGCTTCCAGCAGCAGCACCGCGCCGTCTTCATCGTTCGTCGCCGGGCTCAACTGCCACCCGGAGCGCTCGCCTTCTTCCCGGAGCGACTTGCTCGCATTCGCCATCAGCACGGGCTGCCCGGCCCAACGCAACATCTCCAGGTCGTTCCAGTTGTCGCCGACCGCCATGACCTCTTCACGCCGGATGCCGCGCCGCTCGGCCAGCTTGGCCAGGGCAACGCCTTTGTTGCACCCCAGCGGGAGGATGTCCAGGATGCTCAGATCCCGTTCCGCATATTCAGTCCGGTGCATCTCGATCTGCGCGGCGTAGGGCGTGGTTTTCAGATGCTCCTCGGCCGCATGCATCTGCGCGACGGTGCCGCAGATCATGCCCTGGATCGCCGGTTCGCCGCGGTCGAAGACACGCTCCAGCGGGTCGACCTGCTCGATGTACGGCAGGTTCGCATCGACCCACAGGGCGATCCGGTCGTGCAGCCGGTCCAGCGATTCGAGCACCAGCTCACCGGGGCCGTGCTTCTCAAAGGTGAAGACCATGGTCCCGCCGAAGGGGCGCAGCTCGGCGCACAAGGAGCGGCTGGTTTCGAGCGACAGAAAGAAGCGGTCGACGACGTTGCCGGCGAAGTCGCGGGTGGTTGCGCCGTTGGAGGCGATGAGCACGGTCGAGGGTGCGAGGCCGATGGGTTCGAGCAGCGGCAGTGCATATGCACCGCGGCGGCCGGTTGCGATTACCACCTCGATCCCGGCGGCCTTTGCGGCGCGCAGGGCGCCCATGGTGCGGTCGCTCATGCGGGTGCCGGACGAGGGCATGAGGGTTCCGTCGATGTCGAAGGCCGCGAGGCGGATGGGGGGCTTCATGGGTGTTTCCAGTCTATCGGCATGTTCGGCGCTTCTGTTCAGGGCCCGCGGCGAAGATTCCCGCACGGCGGTAACCTCCCACGCGATTTAGTCTGGTTCCATGCCGAAGATCAGCTCGCTCCAGTGTTCGCGCTGTGAGCGCCACACCCCCGCCGACGGGCCCCGGACCGTGTGCCCGCACTGCGCGGGCGTCCTTTACGTGCGCTACGACATGGACGGGCTGCGCGCCTCGGCCCGCAAGCCGGGCACCGCGGCTTACAACCGGCTCGACAGCCTTGAGCGCCAACTACAGGACAGCATGTGGCGCTACCGGGACGTGCTGCCCGCGGTCGACCCGGTCACACTGGGCGAGGGCTGGACGCCGCTGCTCGCGAGCCGCCGCCATCCCGGGCTGCGCATCAAGGAGGAAGCGACCAACCCGACCGGGACCTTCAAGGCGCGGGGCATGTCGATGGCGGTTTCCATGGCCAAACAGTACGGGCTCACCAAGCTAGCCGTGCCCTCCGCCGGCAACGCCGCCGGGGCGCTCGCGGCCTACGCGGCGGCTGCGGGCATCGAGGCGTACATTTTTATGCCGCGCGATGTACCGTTCGCCAACTACCTGGAGTGCGTGGCCTACGGCGCGCACACGACGCTGGTCGACGGGCTGATCTCCGACTGCGCCCGCATCGTGGCCGAGCGCAAAGAGGCCGAGGGCTGGTTCGACATGTCGACAGTCAAGGAGCCGTACCGGGTCGAAGGTAAGAAGACCATGGGCTACGAGCTGGTGGAGCAGTGCGGCTGGCGGTATCCGGACGCGGTTTTCTACCCGACCGGCGGCGGCGTGGGCTTCATCGGCATGTGGAAGGCGTTCGAGGAGATGGAACAGCTGGGCTGGGTCTCGGGCAGGCGCCCGAAGATGATCGCGGTGCAAAGCTCCGGCTGCGCGCCGGTTTCGCGGGCGTTTCAGGCTCACGAGCCCGCGTCAAAGATGTGGGAGGGCGCGGCCACGTTTGCCAGCGGCCTGCGCGTGCCCAAGCCCTACGGCGATTACATCGTTCTCGACATCGCGGCGAAGTCGGGCGGCATGGTGATGGACCTGCCCGACGACGCGATCCTCGCGTCGCTGCTCGACTATGCCAGGCACGAGGGGCTGCTGCTCTCGCCGGAGGGCGCGGCCGCGACGGCGGCGTACGACCGTCTGCTGGCGTCCGGTTTTTTGAAAGCGGAGGACCGGGTGGTCCTGTTCAACACCGGCGCGGGCCTGAAATATACAGACCTGACCGCCGAGCAGATGGGCCTCCAGCGAGCGGCGAAACTGCCGGAGCGCATGGCCGTCGGCGGGATTATCACGCCCCAGTGAGTGCATATTTTCTGACAAGCGAGCGGCTCGGCTTCCGGCACTGGGTGCCCGAGGACCTGCCGCTCGCTCTCGCCCTGTGGACCGATCCGGGCGTGACCGCGTTTCTCGACGGTCCGTGGACCCCGGCCCAGGCCGAAGCGCGGCTCGCGCTCGAGATCGACCGGCAGAGAGCCCACGGCGTGCAGTATTGGCCGGTCTTCGAGCTCGCCACTGGACGGCACGCCGGGTGCGCTGGTTTGAAGCCCTACCACCAGGAACCGGGCGTGCTGGAGTTGGGTGTGCATCTCGCGCCGTCGTTCTGGAGCGGGCGCTACGGCGAGGAGGCCGCGTGGGCGGCCATCGAGTACGGCTTCCTGGTCGTGGGCGCGCGTGCGTTGATGGCCGGCCATCACGCGCAGCACGCTGCCTCCGAGGCGTTGATGGACCGGCTCGGGTTCCGGTTCGACCACATGGAGGAGTGGGGACCCAACCGGCGCCTATGTCCTTTCTATCGGCTTGAAGTAACGGCGATTAAGTTACCGTGAGTGCTTACCTGCTCATTTTCATCCTGTAGCGATAGGAGTATTCACACGGACAAGCATTGCGAATAGGCACATACTTTTCATGTCGCAGGACCCGACCGTTCAGAGAGGCTACGCTCTTTCTTTCGGACGGTCCGCGCCAAGGAGAAAAGTCATGTCCATGCAAGCACGTCTCTGCTTTGTCGCGGTCTCGGCATTGTTGCTCGCAGCCGGTTCAGCCCAGGCGCAAAAGCCCGCTGAGGCGCAGACCGGCACCGCCGCCTACTACAGCCATGTGTTTGAAGGCCGCAAAACCTCCGACCACGGCACCTTTCACTCGAGCAAAATGACCGGTGCTTCGGCCACACTTCCGCTGGGAAGCAAGGTACGGCTCACCAACGTCGCGAACAACCGCACCTGCGTCGTCAAGATTACCGACCGGTACGCGGACAAGAACCGGATGATCGACGTAAGCCGGGCCGCGGCGAAGAAGCTGGGCTTCATCCATGGCGGCACGGCCCAGGTCAAGATGGAAGCCTTGTAGCTCGGCAGTCCTGTTCAGTACCCGTTCGCGATGAGGTAGCCAACCGTGACCTTGAACGGCGTATCCCCGCCTGTGTCCCTGGCGGCGAGCGCGGTCCACTCCGCGCGCTGCTCGGTTGCCGGGCCGGGGCGGAAGCCGTTCTGGACCGCGAGCTTCATCAGCACGTCCGCTTCCAGGTTGACCGGCGCGCCGGGCGCGAGAGCGTGCAGATTGGTCGCCTCCCAGGTGTGGGGAATGACTGCCACGTGCAGTTCGCCCGCGCCTGTCGGGGTGTCGTCGTCGGCATCCCGCTCCGGGAACCAGCGGGCGACGGTGAGCGAGATGCCCTCGATGGTCACCGAGCCCTTCTCGACGACGAACCGGCCCACGGCGGGAGGGACCGCGAGGCGGAGCAGCCAATCCGTCCGGGCACCTTCCCCTACAGGAGAAAGCGCGAGCAGCGACCCGGTCGCGTCTACATGCCCCTGCACGATGTGCCCGCCGAGCGGAGCGCCGGCAGGGGTGGGCAGCTCCAGGTTGACCAGCGAGCCCGGCGCGAGCGCGGCCAGGGAGGTCCGGGCGACGGTTTCCTCGGCCAGCTCGGCATGGAAGCGCTCGGCGTCCGGCGCGAGCGCGGTCAGGCACACCCCGCTGACGGCGATGCTGTCGCCCACCTGCAACCTGGCCGCGAGCGCGGGCGCATGGATGGTGAGCCGCCGGGCCCCGTTCACGTCCGCAAGTGATTCGATGGTGCCGGTTGCCTGGATCAGCCCTGTGAACATGCCTCGAGTTTACCGGTCACGCCAGGGGTCGCGCAGGTAGGCCTCGAAGCGGAAGTCCGATCCGGAGTCCGCGGTCGAGGACCGGCGCAGCTCCAGGTGCATGGACGCGTCCCCGGCGAGCAGAGGCACGCCCGCCTCGCCCAGGAACATGGGCGCGTAGAACAGGCACAGCTTGTCCGCCAGGGGCCCGCCGTCCTCGCCGTCGAGCAAGGTGCGGTTCAGGCGGGAGCCGCCCTCGCACAGCAGGTTCAAGATCTGGTACTGGCCGCCCAGCAGCTCCAACGCTGCCCGGACGTCCAGCGCGCCCGAGCCGAGCGTCGCGATGGAGCGTACCTGCACGCCCGCGCTTTCAAGCGCCAGCCGCCGCTCGCGGTGCCCGCCGCCCTCCTCCCTGGTCAGCACCAGGAGGTCGTTCTGCGCGGTCTGCGCCAGACGGCTCGCAAGCGGGAGCCGCAGCTCGGAGTCGAGCACGACCCGCAGCAGAGCCCGCCTGCGCGCGCCGCCGCTGCGGTCGGTGAGCAGAGGGTTGTCGTCAAGCACCGTGCCGATGCCGGTCAGCACCGCATCCGAAGCGTGGCGCAGGCGCTGCACCGCGACCAGGGAGCGCGCGCCCGTGAGATAGCGCACGCTGCCGGGGGCTTTTTCCGCGGGCGGCGGCGCGATGCGCCCATCGAGCGAAAGCCCGGCTTTCAGGGTCAAAAAGGGCAGCTTGTGCCGGATCCACCGGGCAAAGCCGTCGTTGAGCGCGCGCGCCTGCTCCGGCATCACGCCCACCGTGACCTCCACGCCGCCTTCGCGCAGGATGCGCAACCCTTGCCCGTTGACCAGAGGGTTGGGGTCGCCGGTCGCCGCCACCACGCGCGCGACCCCCGCACGCACGAGCGCCTCCGCGCAAGGGCCGGTGCGCCCGGTGTGGGCGCAGGGCTCCAACGTCACGTAGGCCGTCGCACCGCGAGCCCGCTCGCCGGCTTCGCGCAGCGCCACTATCTCCGCATGGTCTTTCCTGTCGTAGAGGTGCGCGCCCCGGCCCACCGGCAGCCCGTGCCGTACCAGGACGCAGCCGACCCGGGGGTTGGGCGAGGCCATGCCGATCGAACCCTCGGCCAACTGCAGCGCGTGGCGCATCCAGCGCGCGTCCGCCGCGACGTCGTGCCCCGGGTTGCCGGGCTGCTCGGCGCTACCCGCGAGACTGGGCAGCGAGCTTGCGGTCGACAACAGCGGCTCCGCCATAGGCTTCCCCTCCCAGAAGGGAATCGACAAACGCTTCGCCATTGAACGCGAGCAGGTCATCGACCTTCTCGCCGACGCCCACGAACCTGACCGGCAGCCGCAGTTCGTGGGCGATCGCGATCACGATGCCGCCCTTGGCGGTGCCGTCCAGCTTGGTGAGCACGATGCCCGTCACTCCCGCAGACTCGGTAAAGAGCCGGGCCTGCTGCAAGCCATTCTGCCCTGTCGTGGCGTCCAGCACCAGCAAAACTTCATGAGGCGCATCCCAAATGATGCGCTGCGCGGTCCGGCGCATCTTTTCGAGCTCCGCCATCAGCCCCGCCTTGGTGTGGAGCCGCCCGGCGGTGTCGACAAGCAGCAGGTCGGTTTTGCGCGCGTTGGCGGCGCTTAACGCATCGAACAGTGCCGCGGATGGATCGCCGCCCTGCCTGGTTTTGATCAGGTCAACACCCGCTCGGGTGCCCCACACCTCCAGCTGCTCGATCGCCGCTGCCCGAAAGGTGTCGGCGGCGCACAGCAGAAGGGTCTTGCCCTGGCCCCGGTACCAGGCCGCGAGCTTGCCGGTTGTGGTGGTCTTGCCGGTGCCGTTTACGCCCACCAGGAAAATCACCTCCGGCGGCTTGATGACGCGCTTGGGCAGCGAGTCGTCCTTACTCAGAATGGCGAGCAGCTCGGCCCGAAGCAGGCGCTTCAGCTCCGCGCCGTTCGCGATGCCCTCGCGCCGAGCCCGGTCACGCAGCGCATCGATGACCGCGGTCGTCGTGTTCATGCCCAAGTCCGAGGAGAGCAGCACGCCCTCCAGCTCGTCGAGCGCCGCCTGGTCGACCTCGCGGGTGAGCGCGACCACGCCTTCCATCTTGTCGTTCAGGCTGTCGCGGGTGCGGGCGACCGCCTCGCGCATCCGGTCCAGGACGGAGCGTGGTTCCGGTTGGTCCAGCGAGCCGAACAGGGTTTGGATCATGGGGTTAGTTTAGTGCTTCGTGCTGCTAGGCTCGTAGCGAGGCGGCGGGGCATGGCGGGTTTCGTTTCTGTCGAAGAGTACTTCAAAAGCGAGTACGAGCCCGATGCTGAGTACGTCGACGGCGTCATCGAAGAACGCTCGCCGGGGAACTACGACCATGCATGCTGGCAGCGGGATATCTGCATGTGGATTGCGGAGCGAGCCGAGGGCTGGAACGTGAGGGTATTGATGTCGTATACGGTCCGGGTCGCTCCGACTCGCTACCGCGTCCCCGATGTCGTGGTTTGGGATCGCGAGCAGCCGACTGAACGAATCCTGACGCGAGCGCCCATCGCAGTTTTCGAAGTTCTCTCGCCGGAGGACACGTTTGCGCGCGTCTGGAGAAAGCTGAAGGACTACGAAGCGATGGGCATTCCAGCGATCGTGGTTATCCACCCTGAGCTGAATAGGGTCTATCGCTGGCGAGGTGGCACCCTCATCCCGGACGAAAGCCCCAAGTGCCCCGGCAGCGCGTGCGTGCTGGACTGGGCGGGCATTCGCGCGCTGCGCGATTAGCTCATTCGTCCCGCCCGGGACGGGCCATCAGGGCACGCACGGCTTCCGCCGCTGTAACCTCACCATGAAGCAGCGCCTGGACCTGTTCTGCGATCGGCATGGACACGCCGTGGCGGCGAGCCAGCGCCAGTGCCGCGTCCGTGGTGCGGACCCCTTCGGCGACCTTGCCGCCCAGCCCGGCCAGGATCTCCGGCAGGCGGCGGCCCCGGCCCAGCTCCACGCCGACGAACCGGTTGCGGGACAACCCCCCGGTGCAGGTCAGGACTAAATCGCCGACCCCGGCCAGGCCCGCCAGCGTTTCCCGGCGGCCCCCGCAGGCCACCGCGAGCCGGGTCATCTCCGCGATGCCCCGCGTGATGAGCGCGGCAACGCTGTTGTGGCCCAGATCGAGCCCGGCGACCGCCCCCGCCGCGATCGCCATGACGTTCTTGAGCGCGCCGCCGAGCTCGACGCCGGCGACGTCGGTGTTGCGGTAGAGCCGGAAGGTTTCGGTCGAGAGCATGGCCTGCGCGCGCTCGGCATCCTCGGCGCGGGCGAAGGCGACCGTGGCGGCGGCGGGTGCGCCGGCAGCCACCTCCTGCGCGAACGAGGGCCCGCTCAGCACGCCCGTGGGGTTTCGGACATGTTCGGCGAGGACCTCGGTCATCCGCAGCAGCGTGCCGTCCTCGATGCCCTTGCTGGCGCTCAGGAGCAGCGCTCCGCTGGGCAGCAGGGAAGCGAGCCCGGCGACGGTCGCGCGCATGTACTGCGAGGGAACGACCAGCACCACGGCTTCCGCGCCCGCCACGGCTTCGGCGAGCGAGCCGGTGGCATGCAGGCCGGGCGGCAGCGCGAAGCCGGGCAGGTAGCGGCGGTTTTCCCGCTCCGCCGCGAGCGCATCCGCTTGGGCCGGGGTGTGCGCCCACAGAGAGACGGCGTGCTCCGGGCGCGTGGCCAGGTTGAGCGCCACGGCCGTGCCCCAGGCGCCCGCGCCGAGGATCGCGATGCGGCTCACGGATGCACCCGCGGGCGGTTCGCGCCCGCGCCGAGGATCGCGATGCGGCTCATACCGCTTCCGCGGGGCGCTTCGCGCCGAAGCGGTACTCGGTGCCCGCGAGCAGCCGACGAATATTGGCGTGGTGCTTGACGATGACCAGCAAAGGGCCGGCGACGAGCGCCGCCATCGCGGCCCACCCGCGCCCCGCATGGGGCGGCAGCGCGAAGGCGAGCACCGGAATGACCACCGCGCCCAGGATGGACGCGAGCGAAACGATGCGGAAGGCGGCGACGGACAAGATGAACACGCCGAGCGAGGCGAGCGCGATGGGCCATGCCAGCGCGAGAAAAACCCCGAACGCGGTCGCCACGCCTTTGCCCCCTTTGAAGCCCAGCCAGACCGGGTAGATATGCCCCAGCAACGCGCACATCGCGGCCAAAGGCGCGGCTTGCCGGCCGAAAAAGTGCGCCGCGAGAACCACCGCGGCCCAGCCCTTTGCCGCATCGAGCAGAAACGTGAGCGCGCCCAGCCCTTTCGCGCCGGAGCGGACTACGTTGGTCGCCCCGATGTTGCCCGAGCCGGTCGCGCGAATGTCCTCTTTGCGAAACAAGCGCACCAGCAGGTACCCCCACGGAATAGACCCGAGCAGGTATGCTCCCAATGCGGCCGCGAGAAGCGTCATTTCTGCCGCAGCAGGCGCTTGCGCACCAGGTCGAGCGCCGCCTGCGAGGCGTGCTGGCGGATGCGGTCCCGGTCGCCCTGGAACCGCTTTTCCTCGACATCGGTCTCGACGCCGTCTGAAACCGCGATGTAGACCAGGCCGACCGGTTTGTCGTCGGTGCCGCCCGACGGCCCCGCGATCCCGGTGATGCCGACGCCATAGGTCGCTCCGGTTTCGCCGCGAATGCCGGTCGCGAGCGCCGAAGCGACATCGCGGCTGACCGCGCCGTTGGCCGCGATGACCTGCGGCGCGACCCCGGCGAACAGCGTCTTGAGCTCGTTCGAGTACACGACCGCCCCACCCAGGAACGCCCGCGACGAGCCCGGGACGCCGGTGAGCCGCTCGGCCACCATGCCGCCCGTGCAGCTTTCCGCGGTCGCGAGGGTCGCGTTCGCCAGTTCGAGCTGGTAGAGCACGATCCGCTCCAGGGTTTCACCCTTGGTCGAGTACACCACCTCGCCAAGCTCGGCCTCGATCGCCTCGGCCAGTGCGTCCACGCGCTCCTGGGCCTGCTCCAGCGTCGGCTTCGTGCAGATCAGGTTGAGCTGGATGTCGCCCAGGTGCGCCAGGATCGTGGTTTCGACGTCGGGGTACTGCCGGTAAATGGGCGCGATGCGGGCGTCGCAGGCCGACTCGCCGATCATCGCGGCTTTGAGCGTCCGGCTGGCGAAGAAGCGCTCGGGGATCGCGTCCTTGAGCCGAGGCAGCACCTCGGCCTCCCACATGGGCTTCAGCTCGCCCGGCGGCCCGGGCAGCAGGATCACCAGCTTGCGATGGTCGCGGTAGGCCGTGTCCAGCCACTGGCCGGGGGCGGTACCGGCCGAGTTCGTCAGCGGCTCCGCGCCTTCGAGCACGTCGCCCTGCTTGGTGTTGTTTTCGGTGATGGCGATGCGCCGCGCCGCGAACCGCGCGTACAGCGCCGCGACGATCTCCTGGTTGCGCTTGAGCCGGACGCCGAGCGCTTCCGACACCGACTCCCGCGTCAGATCGTCCTCGGTCGGCCCCAGGCCGCCCATCACGATGACGATGTCGGCGCGCCCGAGCGCGTTGTGGACAGCGCCCACGAGGTGCTCGCGCCGGTCGCCGACGATGGTCTTGGCGGAAACGCGCACGCCCAACTGATTGAGCTGGGCCGTCAGGTACAGCGAGTTGGTGTCCTGGCGGTAGGGCGTCAGCAGCTCCGAGCCGACCGCGATGATGTCACAGTTCATTCTTAGGACTGTAGATGAAGTGGTGTGCCTGTGTGTACTGGCGCGATTCGGGGCACGGTGATTTTCCTCGACCGCTTGCGCGGGGCGGTCGCTTCGGGCTGTTGCTCGGCTTGTCCGGAGTCCGCGATCGTGCGGAAGCCGTCGATCGGGACGGGCGCTCCGTCGGGGAACTCGGCAAGGAGCGTCAGCTTGCCGCCCAGCCGCTCGACCGAGCGCCGAAGCGCGGCGATGTGGAGGTCGGTCTGCTGTTCACGGCGTGATACCTGCTCCTGGTCCACCCCGAGCTTCCCTGCCAACTTGGATCGGCTCACTTTCCGGGTCTCGCGCAGCCCGCGCATGGTCATCTCTTCGGCAAGGATTTCGGCGCTTCGCCGCGCGATCTCACGCTGTTCGTCTTCCGGCAGTTCGGCGATGACTGCTTCAAGCATCCTCATCATTTGGTCTTTCTTCGGGCTCGATCGTCTTGTCAGAACAGCCGAAGCCCCTCCACCCCCAGCGGCAGCGTGAACAGCGCTCCGCTGGTCGCCACCACGGCATCCCCTCCGGGGATGAACGCCAGCCCGGCGATGCCCGAGCCGGCCGCGACCAGGTCCGCCGTGCCGTCCGGCGCGATCTGCACGATGCCGCGCCGCCCGTCGAGCGAAGCGGCCACGTACACGTTGCCGGCGATGTCGAGCGCGATGCCCTGGGGCCGGCCTAGGCCGCGGTAGTGGACCGCCGCCGTGCCGTCCGCGCCGATCGCGTACACCGAGTCGTAGCTCGACGTGGTGGGCCCGGCGACGAACAGCCGCTCGTCCTGCCCATAGGCCAGGTGGTAGGCCGCGATCGAGGGCTCGAGCGTCGCATGGACGAAAATCTGCCGGTCCGGTGCGATCTTGAAAATGGTCCCGCTCCTGTCGCCGACGTACAGGTTGCCGGCCGCGTCGAAAGTGAGCCCGGTCGCGATGCCCATGCCTTCGGAGAACAGAGAGACCGCGCCCTCCGGCGAGACCCGGTGTACGGTGCCGTCGTTGCGCGAGGACACGTACAGGTAGCCATCCGGCCCGACCGCGAGGCCGGTCGCATTGGTGATGCCGGTGACAAAGGGTTTGGCCTCGCCCGAGGGGCTGATGCGGAAGACCGAAACCGGCGTTTCCTGCCCGCGCGGGCCGGAAAGAGTCGCGTAGATGTTGCCGAATGCGTCCACCGCCGGGTTGGCGACCTGGTGGATGCCGGTCGCGAGCAGCTCCGCCACGTCGAACTGGACGCTGTTGCTCTCCTCGCCGTTGCGCAGGACGCGCAGGAGGCCCGGTTCGCCCTCGTCGGGCACCCGGAGCACGAGGCGGTCCTCGCGGCTGAGCAGCACGCCCGCGGCCAGCTTGCCCAGCATGGCGATCGGCAAGCGGCCCGCGACGGGGGCCAGGCCCGCGCCGTGGACCTGGATCTCGCCGCCGGGCAAGGCCGCGATGGGGTGGACGCTGGTAAGGCGGGGCGTGGCGGAAGGAACGGTTGCGTCTGGCATGGCTGTCTTTACTCTAGTCGCTCACGCCCCCGCGCCCTCACCAGCAGTTGCCGGTGGGATTACCACCAGTTGCTGGTGGGATTACCACCAGTGGCTGACGATGGCCCCGGCGAGCAACGCATAGACCCCGGCCATGGCATCGTCCATCACGATCCCCGTGCCGCCCTGCAGCCGCTCCAGCTGCCGGACCGGCGGGGGCTTCAGGATGTCGAACAGGCGGAACAGCACGAGGGCGAGCAGGGCGTGACCCCAGGTCGCGCGCCCATAGCCGCAAAAGGGCAGGAGTGCGATCCATTGTCCGGCGGCCTCATCGATGACGATGTGGCCGGGGTCGGCGCGTTCGGATTCGAGCTCGACCAGGGAAGCCGCCGGGATACCCGCGACGATCGCGATCAGCGCGGCCAGGAGCGTGACCGCGCGCAGGGCGGGCGGGGTCGGGGCC
>CAXUHL010000039.1:0-16462 GCA_964250745.1 uncultured Acidobacteriaceae bacterium | reverse complement strand
GTATGCTCTATGACCCCATCGCCGGCTCGGACCAGGCGCTGCTCATCACCGAGCAGCTGCTGGTCTTCGCCACGGTGATCGGTTCCGTGGCCATGCTGCCGGGGTTTTTCGAGTTCGTCACCGAGCGGCGCAAGACCAAGGAGCGCATCGATCTCTCGCTCGAGGACGAGGCGGTCGAGGCACTGCGGCCGCGCCTCGCGGGGATGGACGCGCTGCTCGAGTCGATCGAGGACCTGGTCGACCGCGCGCGGCACCCCGAGGTGTACGAGGAGCTCAAGATCGGCAACGAAGTGCTGATCATCGGCCCGGCGCAGAGCGGCAAGAAGTCGCTCGCGCAAACCATCGCCAAGCGAACGGGGATGGAGCGGCTGGTCACGGTCTACAACCCGCGCGACTCCGACGCGCTGGCCGAGGCCAAGAGCCTGCTGCGCGGGTACAAGTGGAAGCGCGTGATGCTGCTGCTGCCGCGCATCGACCTGGCCTACAAGGAGAGCGACCCGGAGGTTCTGGCGGAGCTGGACGCGCTGATCGAGGGCACGACCGGGCGGGCCAACGTGCTGGTGGTCGCGACTGCGACGACCTTCGTCCCCGACTCCGACCTCGACAACACCTTCGGCATCAAGCTGGTGCTGCCGGGGGCGGAGGTCCTGGAGACGGACCGCCGTGAGATCCCCGAGGATGCGCAGCGCATGCTGGCCGATGTGGCCAGCTTCTACCTGGGCGAGGCGCGCCGGCGAGGCTTCCAGCTCGATGGCCTGGCCGAAGCCGAGTACTGCCGGGCGGTACTCGATGCCGCGATGAACCCCGCCGAGATCGAGGACATTGTGACGCTTTGCGAGACGACGGCACTGTACCGGCGGCGCACGCGCAAGGCCGACGGGCTCAAGATCACGCCGGAAATCCTGGAGCAGGCCATCGAGCGCGTCGTGGTCGGTTGACTATCCTCTGACCCGCAATTCGGCCAGCAGCGCCCGCACGTCCTCCGCGCACACACTGTGCAATTCGTCGCCGTCGCGCGCGCCCATGCGCGCCGCAGAGCCATCCACCAGCGCCGCCCCCAGCCAGGGCGTGCGCAGCGAGGCGTGCAGGGTGTCGACCGGCAGCGTGCGCCAAAGCGCCCCGGCGTTGCCGACGCGCACGCCCGCGCCGCCCATGATCTCGATGCGCCCCGCCGCTAGCCGGGCCAGCCGGGCCACCTCGTCCGCGCCCTCGGGCAGGCTTACAGCGCCGCCGGACGTGAGCAAGACGTCCACCCCGCATGCAATCAACGCGTTGAGCGCCCGGTCGCGGTCCGCGCACACGTCGAAGGCGCGATGAAAGCACACCCGCATGGGCCGGGCCAGCGCCACGACGCGCCGCAGGGCGTCCGCGTCCACTTCGCCGGAAGCGGTGAGCGCGCCGAAGACGACCCCGTGCGCCCCGGCGTCGCGAAACGCGAGCAGATCGCGCTCGACCACGGCCATCTCGGCCCGTGAATAGCGAAAGTTGCCGGCCCGGGGCCGCAGGAGGCAGTGCACCGGTACCGGCAGCTCCGCCAGGCACCAGGCGACGAAGCCCAGCGAGGGCGTCAGCCCGCCGTCGGCCAGCGAAGCCCCCAGCTCCAACCGCTCCGCCCCACCCTCGGCCGCCGCCAGAGCCGCCTCGGGATGATCGACTGCAACTTCCAAACGCACAGGACTGTTTTTTTCGAGCTTGATCACTCAATCCAACATACGTCATTGCCGCCGGAGCGTGAAGACCGTACTGTCATAGTCGCCTCGTAACCCAAGCTGCACCCCCGCCCCCATCAGCGTCGCGCCCGTAGCCTGTCTCGGCAGTTGCGCGGTCTTGTCCGCGTCGCGCGGGGTCAGGGTGTAGGTCGCGTCCGGGTCAAGCCCTTCCAGGCGCAGCAAGGGGTACGGCGTCCCGAACTGCTGAGAATGCAGGAACGCGAACGCAACGGCGGAGGACCGGTCCGGCGCGACATACTCGCTCGCCCAGGCTCCGGGCGTGGCCAGCGACGGGGTAAGGCGGTACAGCGACCCCTGCTGCACCAGAGGCCGCACCTGCTTGTACAGCGCCACGTTCGCCGTGGCGAGCTGCATGTCGGCATCCGCGAACTTGTTCAGGTCCGCCCCGATGCCGAGCGAGCCGGTCATCGCCACGTCGAACCGGAACTGGAGCGGGACCGTGCGCCGGGTCAACCCATTGGGCACGTCCGTCACCCAGGCCATCATCACGCTGGGCGTGTACGCATGGGTGAAGCCGTCCTGGATCGACAGGCGGTCGAGCGCGTCGGTGTTGTCCGAGGGCCACACTTGATCCGTAAAGCGTAAAACTCCTAAGTCAACACGCCCGCCGCCCGAGGAGCAGGACTCGATGTCGAGCCCCGGGTGCTTGCGGCGCAGCTCGTCCAGGATGGAGTAGAAGTTCTCGACGTACTTGACCCATATCGTTTTCTGCTCGGCGAACGGCGCTTCCTCCCAGCCCGGCTCGGACCAGATACGGTTGTAGTCCCACTTGAGAAATGCGATCCGGTTTTCCGAGACCAGCTTGTCGAGCCACCCGAAGACATAGTCGCGCACGTCCGGCCGCGCCAGGTTCAGCATGAGCTGGTTGCGCATCTCGGTGCGGGGCCGCCCGGGGAAGTGCATCGCCCAGTCCGGGTGCTTGCGGTAAAGGTCGGAGTCCGGGTTGACCATCTCCGGCTCCACCCAGATACCGAAGTCCATGCCGAGCGAGTGGACCTTGTCGATGACCGGCTTGAGTCCGTTCGGGAACTTTTGCTGATTCACGTACCAGTCACCCAGGCCGGCGTGGTCGTCCTTACGCTGCCCGAACCAGCCGTCGTCGATGACGAACCGCTCCACCCCGAGCTTCGCCGCGCGCTCGATGAGCGGGAACTGCCCCTGCTCGCTCACGTTGAACTCCGTGGCCTCCCAGGAGTTGTAAAGGACGGGCCGCGGGCGCGGGCGGGGCAGGATCGCTTCCTGCTGCAGCCGGTGCAGGATGCGCGACGCCTCGCCCTCGCCCTCGCCGGTGTACCCGGCGTAGAAGCGCGGCGTTTCGAGCTTTTGCCCCGGCGCGAGCGGGTAGCTGAAGTCGAATGGATTGTATCCGCCGGTGATGCGGACCGCGTGCGACTCCGCCTCCTCGACCGTAATGCGCCAGGAGCCGGACCAGCCCAGCTCGCCGAACCAGACCGGGCCCGCGTTCTCGGTGGTCGCGCCTACAGCGGAGACGGCGAACCACGGGTTGGTCTGGTGCGAGGTGTGGCCGCGCCTCGACTCCAGCACCGATGCGCCCTGGTGGATCCGCTCGCGCTGCAGTTGGAACTCGCCGCCCCACTTGCCGGTCAGCGACTCGAGTTGATAGCGCGCGTCCGGGGGCAGGTTCCAGGTGGCGCTCGCGGCGTTTTCGAGCGTAACGTCGGCTTTTGAGCGGTTCTCGATCTCCGTCCACCGCGCCAGCACGCCTTGCGGGTAGAGCTGGTAGTACAGCCGGACGTCGACCGGCTCGACCGCGTCGCGCAGGTGCAGCACGAGAGTGTCGGCCCCGCGCGGCTCGGCGTGGTCGAAGAGCAGCGACATGGAACGATTGCCGTTGGGGAACGCACCCTTGAGCGCCGGTTCGTAGGGCAGGCCCGCGTCCCAGCCCGGGTACTCGAGGGGCGTGGTCGCGATGGGCGGCTCCTGCGAGGCGATCTCCCCGTGCATCTTCGCCGGCGCGAGACCCTCGACACTTGGCAGGCGCGGGCCCCAGTAGACCGTTTGAGGCAGCTTGCGCTCGTCGATGCCGATCGCGTAACTCATCTGCCCGGCGGAAAGCAGCCACTCGGCCCCACCAGGGACCGCCTGGATCGAAGTCTTCTGGGCGAGGCACAAGCCGGGCGCGAGCAGGACGAAAACCGTGGCAAAGGTGGTCAGCTTCATGCGGCGGCTCCCAGGTGTGGCGATCATGCCCACCGAACATACCAGCCCCAACGCGGCTGTGTCGTGTGGTTTCGGCGCGCTACGATTGGCTGTCCGTTCCACGAGGTGCCGCGTGCGCTGTCTCCTTCTCGTGTTGTTGCTTGCGGCGCCGCCGTTGACGGCGCAGCAGACCATCTCCATCGACACTCGCGCCCCGGCGACGCCGTTTCCGCACTTCTGGGAGCAAATGTTCGGCTCGGGCCGGGCCATCCTCGCCCTGCGCGAAAGCTACCGCGACGACCTGCGGGCGGTCCACGCCGCCACCGGCTTCCGCTACGTCCGGTTCCATGGCATCTTCCACGACGAGCTCGGGGTATACACCGAGGACGAGCATGGCGAGCCGGTGTACAACTTCGCCTACGTCGACCAGGTTTACGACGGGCTCCTGAAGAATGGCGTGCGGCCGATGGTCGAGATCGGCTTCATGCCGAAGAAGCTGGCCTTCAATCCGGACGCCCTGCACCCTTTCTGGTACAAGCCCAACGTCTCCCCGCCCAAGTCGATGGAGCGCTGGGACGCGCTCGTGAGCGCCTTCGCCCGGCACCTGGTCGCCCGCTACGGCGAGGACGAGGTCGCGCAATGGTACTTCGAGGTTTGGAACGAGCCCAACATCGATTTTTGGAACGGGATTCCCAGGCAGGATTCGTACTTCGAGCTGTACGCGCACACCGCGCGGGCGCTGAAAGCGGTAAGCCCGCGGCTGCGGGTCGGCGGGCCGGCCACGGCGGCGGCGCAGTGGGGGCCGGAGTTCCTCGCCTACGCTTTCAAAAACCGAGTGCCGTTCGATTTCGTCTCCACCCACGGCTACGCCGACGACACGGTCGCGAACCTGTTCGGCACGGAGGAAGCGATCCCGTTGGACGACCGCGTGTGCCGCGCCGTCGCGCATGTTCGCGCGCAGATCGATCACTCGTCCATGCCGCGGACACCCCTCTTTTGGACCGAGTGGAACGTACAGGGCGACCACCAGTCGCGCGACACACCCTTCGTCGGCCCGGCGGTCGCGAACACCATCCGCGCCTGCGATGGGCAGGTGAACATGCTCTCGTTCTGGACGTTCTCGGACGTCTTCGAGGAGGGCGGCCCGATTGCGCACCCGTTCGAGGGCGACTTCGGCCTGCGCGCCGAGGGCGGCATCGCCAAGCCTTCGTTCTACGACTTCGCCCTCTTGCACAAGCTGGGAGAAACGCGCCTCGCCGATTCTTCGAAGGATGTTTTAGTGACGCGCCGGGCCGACGGAGCCCTCGCCGTAGCCGTGTGGAACCTGGTGGACCCGGACGTGCCGGAGCACGACCTTCGGCGGGCGGCGAAAAGAGTGGTTTTGTCGTTCGAGGGCGTTCCTGCCGCGGGTTCGGCCGAGATCGAAGAGGTGAACGACGCGCACGGCAACCCTTTGCCGCGTTACCGGGCCATGGGCAGCCCGCAGTATCCGACCCCCGCGCAGGTGGCCGAGCTGAACCGAAGCAGTGCGCTGACGCCGCCTCGCCGGGTTTCGCTCACCGGCGGCCGCTTGCCGCTCGTGCTGCCGCCGAACGCGCTGGTGCTCGTGACCTTGCCCGACAAGCCTTAGAGCGCCCGCAGGCGCCGCACCAGCTCCCTGGGGTGGAGCGGCTTGGACCAGAGCTCGAAGTTGAAGCCTTCGCGGTTGGCGTTGGCCACCAACTCGGCGGTGCCCGCCTGGCCGGAGAACAGAACGACCTGGATGGCGGGGCACGCTTCCTGGATCAGAACAGCTGTCTCGATGCCGTCGCGGCCGGGCATGCGCACGTCCGACAGGACGATGTCGGGGCAGCGGCGCTCGATCTCCCGGAGAGCTTCATCGCCGCTGTAGGCGCAGCGCGCGTCGAACCCGCTCAGGGTCAGGATCACCCGCAGCGTGTCGGCGATGATGTGCTCATCGTCAACCACCAGGATCTCCGGCAGATGCGCCGAGCCGCGGTGAGGTTCCGGCAGCCCGTCCCGGCGAGTGCCGGGCGAAAACCTGTAGGCCGCACCGTCTGCCTGCGTCCGCCAGGGCGGCGGAAACGGTGCCAACGACTCGGAGCCGAATACGATCTGCGGCATGCGCGCCAGTTCCTCCGGGATTCCAGAAAACGAGTGTAACCCGGCCGCGCAGGTTCCTGTCTACCCGCTTGAACCTGAGGGACTCTTGATGAGGATCATCCTGAGCGAAGCCCCAGCGCCATGCGCCAAAGGACCTGCTTTCTGTGTGTTGTCCGGGAAAGCAGGCCTTTTATCGCTTCGGACACCCCAGCGGGCAAAAAAGCCTCGCCGCGGAGCCCAGCCTGGCCTTTCAGGATGACCCCGGTTTCGATACTTGAGCGGCTTCCTGAGAAGAACGGCGGCCGGGAAAGGCCGCCGTTGCTTCCTTGCGCCGCGGCTACTTCCGCTTGAAGATCAGCGCGGTGGGGTAGGTCGCGACATAGCTGGTGTAACTGCCGTTGCTCCCCTGTATCGGGTGCACGAAGTCCTCGGCCGGGGTGAAATAGCTCACGTTCCAGCTCCCGGGCATCTGCACCTGGACCGGCACGGGCGGGACCAGCTGCAGGGTTTGCGAGTTCTTGTCCCAGATCGGCGCTTCGTTCCACATGAAGATGGCCACCGAGCCGTCCGAGCCGGTCAGCGCGAGCGTGTGGCCGGTCCCGGACGGGAGGCCGCTGATCGAGGCCTGGACTGTCTGCTGCGCCGATGGCTTGTCCGCCGGGAATACGTCGGCGAGGTGCCGCATCGCCCAGGCGACGATCTTCGGCGAGTTGTCCAGATGGAACAGCCCGAAGTTGTTGTCGCTGGTGTTCTGCCGCGGGTCCGGGTAGGGGTCAAGCAGCTGGTAGACGAAGGTGCGGGTGTTGCCTTCGAGCGCCGCGTCGAAGTATGTGTTCAGAATCTCCTCCGCCTGCGCCGGCTCGTTCACGCCGTCCGGATCGTTCGGGTTCGGCAGGGTCGCGTAGCCGGTTTCGGTGATCTGCTTGGGAAAGCTGCCGGCCGGGGTGAAGTAGACGGGGAAGTCGCTCGCCAGACGCGCGAAAGGCTGCTCGCCGCGGTAGACGTAGGGGTGGGTGTTTTCAACGTCGGCCAGGCCGGTCTGTTGTTGAAGATTCACCGGAGCCGCGCCCGTCATGTAGAGCACCGGCACGCCGCGCAGGGTGGAGTCGCCGTGGACGGAGGAGTAGAGCTGCCGCTGGAAGGCTTCCGCCAGCTGCTCGTTGCTGCCGTTGCCAAGGCAGGGGAAGTTGTTGATTTCGTTCGGACCCTCGGCGGAGAGCGCGATGCCCGGGTAGCTCTGCACGATCGCGTGGAGCTGCCCGATCTGCGTGCGGAGGTCGCTGTTGCAGTCCGCGACGAAGTTGAAGCGCATGCCGTTCGCGGCGAGCATGTGCATCGCGTTCAGCGCCTGGCCCTGCGGCAGCCACTTGGCGGGGTTGGGGATGCCGTCGCGCAGGTTGTGGACGCCGATGAACTTCAGATCGTTGAGCACGGCTCCCGCATCGGCGTATTTGCCGTCGGTGTACTCGATATGGGTGTTCACGCCCAACGAGTCCTGAAAGGCCGCAAGCGGCATGGAGGGGATGGTCTGGACGGCGTTCGTGTTGAACTGCGCGAGGGCGGTGCCGTCGTGGAGCAGGAAGGAGGCGACGGCGAGGAGGCAGGAGGCCTGCAAAGGGTGGATACGCGGCATGGATACCTTGCGGCATGGATGCGAAAGGCCCGAAATAAAAGAGCCCCGCTCCATGCGGATGGGAGTCACTTGTTCGCATCCTACCCTTACATTTACGTCTGAACTAGGCGCGGGCACGCGAAAACACGGGCGTTTCATTACTTCGGTGCTGCGGCGGCTTCTGCCACTTATGTGTAATTCGAGCGGAGAATGCGGCAAGTCTTTCGCGGCATTCAAGTAGAAAACGTAGGAAATGCAGAAGGACTTACGACCGGGCTTGACCTTTAAGTTGTAGGCCGAAGTAGAAAGTACCCTCGGCCTTTCCGCGGTCATCCTGTGGAAAACTCAGCACCGGGGTGGGGTCACGGTTGAGGTTGGGGTACCAACCGCTCCTGTCCGTGCCTGCGCCCCAAGCGCTGCGGCCGGTCGGCCCGCTCCGCGGCCGAGGTCAAGCGGCGGGGCTTGGCGGCGGTCGCCACCGCGAGCAGGACCCAGAGGATCGGCATGATGGGGTCCGGGGTCGCGAGCACGAGGGCGACCAGCATGACGGCGATGGCGAACAGCGACCGCTCATAAAGCTCGAAGCGCACGTAGAGTCGCGGCTTGAGCACGGGCCGGACTAGCTGCCACAGAAAGGCGGCAAAGAGCAGGACGCCCGGGATGCCGCCGTTCGCGAGCAGGGAACAGGCGAAGCTCGAAGCGCGCACGCTGCCCCAGCCCGCGCCGAAGTAGTAGGAATCACGCGCGGTCTGAAGCGCGAGCGTGTTCCACAAGGTGCGCTCCCGGTAGGAGGCAGAGTCGACCTTGCTGACGAACACCGTGTCGAAGACCTTGCCGATGGTTTCGGGCGCGCTGGTGAGCGTGAACAAGGGCACGGCGACGGCCAAGACCCCGAGCAGCACCAGGACCTTGACCGGCGCGGCCGCCCGCCGCCCGAAGCTGTAGCGCGCGTAGAACAGGAGCGCGCCCACCGCGATGGTGCACAGGCACGCGTAGCCGACGCTCGATACGGTGAGCACGAGCGAAACGGCGATCAGCGCGAAGGACACCGCGGACTGCCAGCGGATGCGGTGGGTGGCCATGTGCCAGCCCAGCAGGGCCAGCCCCGTGCCGAGATAAAATGCCGCCTCGGAGGCTTCGTTGAGCGTGGAGTTGAGCCGCCACACCCCGTTGATCTTGTAGGCGTCGTAGATCACGTGGGCGGTGTTGGTGTAGAGCAGCCCGGACGGGTACGGGACGTGGGCCGTCGCGTTGGCGAGCTGCCACATGGAGAACACCGCGATGCAGGTGGCCGCGCGCACGTACCAGGCGACCGCGTTGCGCAGCTGCTCGCGCGTCGAATGCACCCCGAGCAGGAAGATGGTAAACGACGCGAGCAGGTAGGTGGTCTGGGTGAAGTTGGTGATGCCGAGCGCCAGGTGCTGGTTGAGCCCGTTGTGGGAGTTCGAGACCAGGATGCCGTGGAACAGGACCGGGTACAGGGCCGCCGAGGCCACCGCGTAGCCGACGAACAGGACCAGCGCGCGGAAGGCGCCGCGGTTGAGCCCCGGCACGGCCTTGAGGCTCAGCTTACCCGTGAGCGCCTTGATGGGCACGCAGACGATCAAGGCAAGCAGCCAGGGCGAGATGGGCGAAGGGCCCGCGTTGAAGGCGGACGCGGCGTCGAAGATCGAAGTGAACAGGATGATGGGCAGCAGCTCGCCCTTGGTGCGCCACCAGAGGAAAGCGATCAGGGCCAGAAGGGGCAGCGTGGATGCGGTCATGGTCGGGGTCTCGGGGCGGGGTCGTCTGGGTCTCGGAGCGCCTAGTAGGCGCCCTCGGTGAACAGAACGGTCTTCACCGTCCGGTACAGGATGTACAGGTCCATCGAAACCGACCAGTTGCGGACGTAGTACTCGTCGATCTCCGTGCGGCGCTGGTAGGTTGTGTTGTTGCGGCCGGAGATCTGCCACAGGCCGGTGATGCCCGGGGTCACGCGGCGATAGTGCTGGTAGCGGTTACCGTAGCGCTCCACCTCCGCCATGACGATCGGGCGGGGGCCGACCAGGCTCATCTCGCCGGACAGAACGTTCCAGAGCTGGGGCAGCTCGTCGAGCGAGGTTTTGCGCATGACGCGGCCGATGGCGGTCACGCGGGGGTCGCGCTTCAGCTTGCGGTCGCGCTCCCACTCGGCGCGCATCGCCGGGTCGCGTTCCAGGTGCTGTTCGAGCACCTCGTCCGCGTTCGGGACCATGGAGCGGAACTTCCACGCGGTAAACATACGGTGGCCGCGTCCGATGCGGCGCTGGCCGTAAAACACCGGCCCGGGCGAGGATAAGCGAACCAGCGTGTAGAGCGTGAGGAACAGGGGCAGGAAACAGAGCGCGACCAGGAGGGCGACGCCGAGGTCGAAGGTGCGCTTGATGAGCCGCGGCGCGGTTTGCGAAAGCCGCTGTTCGATTTCGAGCCCGAGCATGCCGCCCAGATCCTTGGCCGAAACCCACAAGCTGGACATGCCGGCCAGGTCGGGCAGCACAAGCACGTGGTGAAAGTGCTGCGAGTACTCGTTCAGGATCTCCTCGAGCTCGCGGGCCTGGAGCTGAGGCATGGCCAGGATCGCGTAGCAGCCCTTGTTGCGGGCCGAAAGCGCTTCGGCGTGGCGGAACTCACCATGAAAGAGCTTGCCGGTGGCCGCCGGGCGCTCGTCCGAAGGCAGCGCGTTCAGGAGCGCGATGGGACGAAGCCCCAGCGAGGGCTGAGCCTGGAGGATATTCAGCATCGCTTCGCCGGTCCGGTTGGCGCCGAAGATCACCGTCGGTACGCCCCACCAGGGCTGCTTCGCGCCCCAGGCGCGCATGAGCTTGCGACCCAGGGGTACCAGCGCGAGGGTCAAGAACCAGGCCAGCGCGAATGCGATGCGGGAAAATCGCATGTGGATCGTGACGAAAAAGGTGGAAACGATGAGCAGAAGGTAGGACAAGGTAACCGCGTGGAGGGTCCGGCGGAACTCCTCGATCGAGTTCGCCGCGATGCCCGGGTACATGTCGAGGGCGGTGAACACAAGGAAAAACAGGGGCAGCGCCCCGAACAAGGGCAGGTACTCGTAGAGGTGAAACGAACCGTGAAACAGGAAGCGCAGCGAAGCCGCGACAAAGCCGGCGCAGGAGATGGCCAGGAGGTCGGCGGCGACCAGCGAGCCGACCGTGAGGGTCCGGCTGCAGCCGATCGCCGGGATCGCCGCGGCTTCGCCGGTTTTGGTGTACGGGGTAGCGAGGGTGGACAGAGCGCTCATGGACTCGATCTCTTGCCCGCGGACGGGCGTTTGGGGGTGCGAAGCGCCCGGCGGCCCGGGCTGGAAGGCGGGAGCGCGAGCCCCCGCAGGAAGCGGAACAGTCAGGGAAGAGACGCGGCCGCAGCGGCGCACGCCCGGCGGTCTTCGCCGTCGTGGGCAGGGGCCGGGTTGCGGAGGCCGGTTGGTGTGGCGTTTTGGGTGGCGGCCGGGATGCGCGCCCCGGCCAGGATCTCCCGGAAGCGCTCGATGAAAGCGGCCTCGGAAAACCGGGCGGCGCGGGCGCGGAGGGCGGAAGGGGCGAACTCGCCGGTCAGGGCTTCGAAGGCCACCATGGCCCGCTCGAGTGCTTCCGGGCTCGGCTCGGTGAAAAACACCGCCGTGTCCGGGGTCATCGAGTCGAGGATGCCGCCTTCGGCGAGCGCGATCACCGGGCAGCCGCAGGCGATCGCCTCGACCGGCACGATGCCGAAGTCTTCGACGCCGGGAAACAGCAGCGCGCGGGCTTCGCCGTAAAACCGGCCCAGCTGCTCGTCGGTGGCGAAGCCGGTGAACTCGACCTCGGCCCCGAGCTCGCGGGCGAGCGCTTGGAGCCGCGCGGCTTCCGGCCCCTTGCCGACGACCGTGAGCTTGCGGCCGAGCCGGTGGCAGGCCCGGATGGCATGGTCGACCCGCTTGTAGGGCACCAGCGCCGAAACGACCAGGTAGCCCGCCCCCGGCGCGCGCTCGACCTTCGCGTAGCGCTCCACGTCCACCGGAGGCGGCAGCACCAGGGCTTCGCGGCCGTACAGCCGCAGAACCCGCCCGGCGACGTAGGAGGAGTTGGCGACGAACAGGTCCACCCGACCGGCGGTCGCGCTGTCGTAGCGGCGCAGCATCGCCGCCACCGGCGCGAAGACGAACCGAGACAGGAAGGGGCCGACCCGGGCCGGGCCGAAGTATTCGTCGAACAGGTCCCACACGTAGCGCATCGGGGTGTGGATGTAGCAGATGTGGAAGGCCTTGCCCCGCACCATCGACTTGGCGACGGCGTGGGAGGTGGAAATGACCACCTCGGCCGCCCGGGCGCGATTGAGCTCGGCGAAGAGCGGGAACAAGGGCAGATACGACCGGTAGCGCTTCGCCGCGGCGGGCATCCACTGGAGCAGGCTGGTGTGGACCGGCCGGCCCTCGATATTGGCGTTCACCGAGCCTTTGTTGTGGAGCAGCGTCCACACAGGGGCTTCGGGAAACATGCGGCACAGCACGTCGAGCACTTTTTCTCCGCCGCGCATGCCGGTCAGCCAGTCGTGGACCAGCGCGACGCGCGGAGCGGGCCGGGGGGCGCTCATGCCGCCCTCCGGTCTCGCGATGAGCCCCGCGAAGCGCCCGCGGAGGCTGCCCGTGCCTGCCCCGCTGCTGCCAGAAGGACGCCCTCGACCCGCCGGGCCGACTCGTCCCAGTCGAACCGGGCCGCCTGCCGCAGGCCCGGCGCGTACGGCGCGGCTGCCGCGCACTCGGCGGGCAGGGTGTGCACGATCGCCGCGGCCAGGTCGCGGACGTCGAGCGGGTCGACGTAGACCGCGGCCTCGCCGCCGACCTCGGGCAGGGAGGTGCGGTCCGAGCTGATCGCCCGCACCCCGCAGCTCATCGCCTCCAGCAGCGGCAGCCCGAAGCCCTCGGCAAGCGAGGGAAAGAGAAACAGGGAAGCGCCCGAGTACAAGCCGGCCAGCTGCTCCTCCGCGACGTAGCCCGTGAAGTGGACGCGGGGCGGCACCGGGCCGATCTGCTGGCGTCCGAAGACCGAAGCGTCCGCCGCGGCCCCGGCCAGCACCAGCCAAACGTTGTCCGGCAGGGTGCGCTGCGCCACCCTCCAGGCTTCAAGGACGGTTTTCAGGTTCTTGCGTGCTTCGAGCGAGGAAACCGAAAGCAGGTAGCGCCGCGAGGGCAGGGCCAGCGCCGCGCCGGCACGAGCCGCTTCAAGCGTCGTGGTGGGCCGGAGCGTGGGGGCGACCCCGTTCGGAACCACCGTGATCCGGTCCGGGTCGACCCCGAGATGCCGCACCAGCTGTGCCTTGGTGTACTCGGAAACCGCGAGCAGGTGCGCCGCGGTGCGGGCCAGCCGGCGGAACAGGAACGCGTACCAGGCCGCGTAGCTTTTCGAGTACCACTCCGGGTGCTCGATCGGGAACAGGTCGTGAAAGGTGACCACCTGCGGGGCGTAGCCGAGCGGGCCGGCCGCGCAAGGGCTCCACAGCAGCCGGCCCGCCGCGAGCCGGGGCAGCACCGTCTGCTCCCACAGGTGGCCGGAGAGGCCCTTGCCGTCGGCGGGCGCGAGCATCGCCGGTGAGCCGGTGAGCCGGGAGCTGATTTCGCGGGCGTAGCGTTGGACGCCGGTGACGCGGTGGGCCAGGAAGCGGGCGTTGACGGCGTAGGGTGCTTGCGTCTGGATCGTCATCGTGGGCCTCCTTAGCTCGCGCTCAGCGCGCGGTCGTTGTACTGCTCGTACACCCCGTAGTGCTCGTAGGTGTGGCTCATCTCGCGGCGGACCTTGTTCAGGACCAGCCCGAGCACGTTGACATCCAGCCGGTTCAGCGTCCCGAGCGCGGCCGAAACCGCCTCCTGGTCCGTCCTGCCGGCCTGCGTGATCAGGATCGTCGCGTCCGCCGCGCAGGCGATCTGGATCGGCTCGGCCAAGCCCAGCATCGGGGGCGCGTCGATCACCACCAGGTCGTAGTCCTCGACCGCGCTCTCGAGCAGGGCGGTCATGCGCGTGCCCACCAGGTGCGCGGCTTTCTGGAAGCCGGATCCGGCGGTCACCACGTGAAGGTTCTCGATGCCGTCGATCTGCTGCCGCACGTCGTGGAGGCTCCTGCCCTCCAGGATCACATCGGCCAAACCTTCCGAATTCTTTAGCGCGAAGTGGCCGTGCTGCGAGGGGCGGCGCAGGTCCGCGTCGATCAGCAGCGTCTTGCGGCCTTGGAGCGCGTGCGCGATCGCCAGGTGCGCGGTGCAGGTCGACTTGCCTTCCCCGGCCAGCGCGCTCGTGACCAGCAGCGACCGCAGGGGCTCGCGGGTGCGCTCCAGCAGGACCAACGAGCGCATGGTGCGGATTGCCTCCGTGTAGGCGCCCTGCGACCGGCTCCAGTCCACCAGCGGCTCGCGCCGGGCGGCCTTGGCCTCGTCGCTGCCCTCGAGCAGCAGCTGTCGGCCGGCGGGCTTCAGCTCCCGCACGTCGGGCAGCACGCCGAGCACCTCGATCCGGAGCGCGCGCCGGGCCTGCTCGGGGTCGCGGACGCTCTTGTCGAGCATGTCGGCCAGGATCACGGCGGCGACGGAGAAGATCAGCGACAGGAAGAAGCCGAGCGCGGTGAAGATGCCCTTCTTGGGGAACACCGGCGAGGTTTGCGGCCGGGCCTCGTCCGCGATGCGGATCGCCGAGGACTGGAACCCGGAGTTGATACCGGCTTCCTTGATCTTGCGGAACAGCTCGTTGTAGAGCGTCTTGTTGGCTTCCGCTTCGCGCTTCAGCTCCTGGTACTGGATCGAGGTGGCGTTGAGCCTGTCGGCCTCCGCCTTGGCCTGCGCGAGCGCGTCGCGCAGCAGCGCTTCGTGGCTGGCCGCCTGGCCGTAGTCGGTCTGGATACGCTTGCCGATGTCCGCGCGGGCCTGGTTGTACTGCCGGGTGATCTCCGCGAGCTCGTTCGCGCCCTTCTTGTACTCCGGGTAGTTGGGTCCGTAGGTGGTCTTGAGCAGGGCCATGCGCTGCTGCGCGTCCTGCAGCTGCTGTTGGAGCTTGGTCAGCTGCTCGGCCTGCGAGGAGATCTCGACTGCGGCCGGGTTGCCGGCCTGGACGCCCCGGTAGGCGGTCTGCTTGCGGATCCGCTCGTTTTCCGCTTCCGTGTATTCCGTGTTGAGCTGCAGCACCCGCTGCGCGATCACGCTGGTCTGCGCTTCCGGGTCGGGCAGGCCAAGCTGCCGCTGGTAGGCCGCCAGCGCCTCGCCGCTCTTGTTCATGTTGGCCTTCAGGTCGTCCAGCTGCGTCTCCATGAAGTGCGAAACACCCATCGTCGACCGGACCCGGTTCGAATACACGGTGTCGATGTAGGACTGCGCGACCGCGTTCGCCACGTCGGCAGCCTGCTGCGGCTTTTCGGACCGATACGTGATCTTGAGCAGGAGGCTGTTCAGGGGGTGCGTCACGGTGAGGTTCTTGAGCGATACCGGCCCCTTGGGGTCGCCCTCGGCACCGCCCTTGCGCAGCGCCGGGAGCAGGTGGTAGCGCGCGGCCACCGGCCGGAGCACCGAGTCGGACTGGATCAGCTCGAGCTCCGTGTTGATGAACTCCTCGATGTCGCTCGTGTTCTGCGCGCCGTTGTCCCCGAGCACCGAGGAGGGCGTCTTGTTGTCGACCGTGATGCGCGCCGTCGCCTCGTACACCGGCTTGATCAGGAAGCAGGCAGCCGCGGTGAGCCCGGTCGTGAGCACGACCGCCGTGCCGATCTTCCACCAGGCCCGGCGCACCAGCCACAGGTAGTGGTGCATGGGCAGCAGCTCTTCGGGCTCCGGAGCCGGGGGCGGCGGGGGCGTGTAGGCTTGCAGCTCGCGCCGCGCGGGAGCGGGCAGAATTCTCGGTCTGTTTTTAGTGTCGCTGGTCATGGGAAAGCCCTCGTACGGAAACGTTTGAATCAGCCTCGGGTGAGGGGACCGGGCAGCCCGGTCCCGAAGTGGCGCAGCGCGGTCCCGCCGAACGCGGGCCGTCGAAACTCAGTGATAGATCAGCACCCCGGTCGCGGTGGCGCTGCCGAAGCCCGCCAGCTGCTGGAGCACCTTGGCGGTCATCTTGCGGCCGCCGTTTTCGGGGATGTACAGGATGTCGTCCGGCTGAAGCACCACGTCGGGCGACCTGCGGGCCAGGATTTGCGATAAAGGCACCGCGATCTCGGCCCGGGGATTGCCCGTGCCGCGCTCCCGGTAGATATAGGCTTCCTTGTTCGAGTAGGGCTGGAGACCCTCGCTCAGAGCGAGCGCCTTGACCACGGTGGTTTCCGTGTTGTCCTGCATCGCGAAGGTGCCGGGCTTTTTCACGTTGCCCGCGACGAAGATCCTGCCCGCCTCGGGTACCCGGACCTCTTCGTCGCCGGTCAGCTTCACGTTGAGCTTGGGGTCGGATGCGTCGATAAGCCCGCGCACCGGGATGGATTGCACCGTAATCTTTGTCGTCCCGTCCGGGGACTGCGAGCGGTGCGTGACCGTGATCGCCGAGCCGACCGCGGTGGTCAAACCGCCGGCCTTCGCGAGGGCGTCCAGCAGGGTTGTCGAGCCGGTTGCCTGGAAGGTCAGCGGGTGATTCACCGCGCCGACCACGCTCACCGGCTTCGACCGGTACTCGAGCACCGAGATGTTCACGGTTGGATCGGTCAGCACCTGCTCGGCGATCAGCGCGGCGGCGATCTTCTTTTCGACCTCGACCGGCTGAAGCCCGTTCACCTCGAGCCGCTGCTTGATCAGGGGCAGCGCCAGCGTACCGTCGGAGCTGATGCGAAACGACCGCGACAGCTCCGGGCAGTAAGGGACGAGGATCTGGAGCAGGTCGTCAGGGCCCAGCGC
>CAXUHL010000038.1:14430-16521 GCA_964250745.1 uncultured Acidobacteriaceae bacterium | reverse complement strand
CTTGGCGGGGTTTGCGCGCCCGCCGTTGAGGCGAGAAGAAGGGCTGGGATCAAGAGGGAAAACTTCTGCAATGTGTGCTCCTGGGGTTTGTAGGGTTACAAGCCTTGCTTGCGTTCGAGTGCTTCGATCTTGGCTTTGTGCTCGCCTTGGACGGCATGGAAAGTCCTCAGCTCGTTGAAGATTCGGTCGATGCGGCTGTCAAGGGCATCGAAGCGGCCTTTAATCGAGCTGAAACGGGCATTCATTGCTGTCTTCCATGCACTCCAAAGCGCGATTGTTCATGAAATTCCAGCAAGGATGGCGAAGAATTGATGTCGGCGACATTCACGATCGGCTCCTCCCTTGCTACCGGCAAGTCTACTCGCCGAAGTTCACCGCTTCCAGCCCCAGATACTCCGCCGTCTGGCCCAGCTCTTCCTCGATCCGCAGCAGCTGGTTGTACTTCGCGATGCGATCCGTGCGCGACGCCGACCCGGTCTTGATTTGCCCCGCCCCGGTCGCCACCGCCAGGTCCGCGATGAAGGTGTCCTCGGTCTCGCCCGAACGGTGCGAAATGATCGACGTGTACCCGTACCGGCGGCCCAGCTCGATCGCTTCGAGGGTTTCCGAAACCGTCCCGATCTGGTTGACCTTGATCAGGATCGAGTTCGCGACGCCTTCCTCGATGCCGCGCTGCAGACGCTCGGTGTTGGTCACGAACAGGTCGTCCCCCACCAGCTGGATCTGCTGGCCGAGCAGCTCCGATATGTACTTCCAGCCGTCCCAGTCGTCCTCCGCCAGCCCGTCCTCGATCGAAACGATCGGGTACTGCCGCGTCCAGGCCTCCCAGTAGCGCGCCATCTCCTCGCTCGAAAGCTCGCGCCGGTCCGATTTCTTGAAGACGTACTTGCCGGACTCCTTCGAGTAGAACTCGCTCGCCGCCGGGTCGAGCGCGAGCGCGATGTCCTCGCCCGCCTTGTACCCGGCCAGCTCGATCGACTCCAGGATCAGCTCGATCGCCTCCTCGTTCGATTTGAGCGAGGGCGCGAACCCGCCTTCGTCCCCCACGGCCGTGTTGTAGCCCTTCTTTTTGAGCACGCCCTTGAGGGTGTGGAATACCTCCGCGCCCCAGCGCAGCGCGTCCGCGAAGCGCTCCGCCCCCACCGGCATCACCATGAACTCCTGAAAATCCACGTTGTTGTCCGCGTGCGCGCCGCCGTTCAGGATGTTCATCATCGGCGTCGGCAGGATCGACGCGTTCACGCCGCCCAGGTACCGGTAGAGCGGCAGGTGCAGCGCCGTCGCGCTCGCCCGGGCCGCGGCCATCGAGACCGCCAGGATCGCGTTCGCGCCCAGCTTGCTCTTGTTCGGCGTCCCGTCGATCGCGATCATCGTCGCGTCCAAAAGGCGCTGATTTGCCGCGTCCATGCCGGCAAGCTCCGGCGCGAGCACCGATTCGACGTTCTCGACCGCGTTGAGCACGCCCTTGCCGAGATAGTGCTCCTTGTCGCCGTCGCGCAGCTCCACCGCCTCGTGTTCGCCGGTGGAAGCGCCGGACGGCACCGCGGCACGGCCGATCACCCCGCCCTCCAGGGTCACTTCGGCTTCGACGGTCGGGTTGCCGCGCGAGTCGAGGATCTCGCGGGCGTGGATGGCGGTGATTTCGGTCATGGCTGTCCTTATCGTTTGAAACGACGCGATGCGGTGCGCGAGGCGTTCGTGGAGGCGGGGGCGTCGATCGACGGGCACGGTACCGATGTGGTCGACGAAGCCGGATGAACTGGAAGGCAAGGCGCTTGGATTTCCTGGCGGGTTCGCCGCGATCAAGCCAAGTTTAGCAACTGGCAGGGCGCGTATGTTGCGGATGCATGAAGATTACTGTTCTGATTCCTCTTTTCCGCCCTTCCAGGGAACGGGGCTTACGCTGTTGCTGAGGAGTTTCCGCGATGAAGCATAGGTTTGGGTTGTCGGGTTTGGCTTTGGCATCGCTGGTTTTGGGCGGTTCCGCCTGGGCGCAGCAGAACTCGGGCGTGGCGCGTCCGCCGGCCGACGACGCGATCGTCACGCAGGAAGACCCCGCCGAGCAGGCACCCCCAGCCCGCAAGCCTTCTC
>CAXUHL010000038.1:0-14420 GCA_964250745.1 uncultured Acidobacteriaceae bacterium | reverse complement strand
GGCCCAAGCGGCGGTTGCCGCGCCGTCCGATTACGGCGTCATCACCCAAACCAGCGACCAGCTCGAAGGGGAGCGGACAGCCGCGAAAGCGCGCGCCTCACAGGGCGTCAAGCTGATCCAGCGCCCTGAAAACCCGGACTACGGCGTGGTCGGCGTGGTCGCTTCTCCATCCAACGAGCTGGCTGAAGGCACCAACATCCGCGTGCGCCTCCTGCAGGCGCTCGGCACGGACCGCTCGCAGAACGGCGAGCCGTTCCGGGCGCAGGTCGCCTCCGACGTCTACAAGGAAGGCCGCGTGGTCATCCCCGTCGGCTCCGAGCTGCGCGGGCGCGTTACCCAGGTGGAGCAAGGCCACCGCCTGCGCAACCACGCGACCCTGCGCCTGCGTCCGGACGCGGTGATTCTTCCGGACGGTACCGCCTACCACCTTCTGGCGCAGGCCATCGCGAGCTCCGAGCCCGGAACGAAGACCGATGCCGAAGGCGGCATCCAGCCGAAAGCGCACGTGGTGAAGGACCTGGCCGAGTACGGCGGCGGTGCCGGAGGCGGCGCGATCGTCGGTGCCGCTTTGGGCGGCCCGGTAGGCGCGGGTGCGGGCGCCTTGGTCGGCGCGGGCGTGGTTACCACCCACTTGCTGCTCCAAAAGCCGCAAACGGCCAGAGTCGAACAAGGTTCCGAGGTCGTCTTCAGCCTGACTGAACCGATGGAACTGCTACCGACACGGAACTGACTTTCCGCTTCAGTAAAACTCCCAGACCTCCTCGAGGTTTAGCTGAAAGCCCTCGACCGGCCCCGAGCCCGCGAGCTCGGGGCCGGAAAACGTTTCAGGCTGCCCCTCTGCCGCCTTATAGACCAGTACCTGACGCCTGGCCGGGTTGATCAGCCACCCGAGCTTGGCCCCATTCGCTATCCAAAGCTCCATCTTTTTCTTCAGCTCGCCGAGCCGGTCGGACGGGGAGCGCAGCTCGACGATGAACTCGGGGCAGATCCGGTAGTATCCCCTGCGGTCGGCCTTGCTTAGGGTCGCGAAACTTTCCGCGGTCAGGTAGGCTGCATCGGGCGCAAGCAGGCTCTCGTCAGGAAGATAAAAGCCCCCATTCGAGTCGAAAACTCGCCCGCGCCGGTGCGTGAGCCACCAATAAGCCAGTCGAGCGCTGATGATGGTGTTGCTGCTGCTGGTATCCCCGCCGGAAGGTGCGTTCATCTGAATCAGTCCCTTCCCGAACCGCTCGATCCGCGCGGGCTCGTTGAGGCGGATGAACTCCTCGAGCTCCCCATCCGTCATCGGCGGGTCGAGAACCAGGCTGTGCCGCTTGAGGGCCGGATGGAAAGGCAGCTGAGTGCGCATGGCAGGATTCTATGGCAGTTGTCGAGAGATTGTGGTCTTTCTCATTCTGCTCTGTGCGGCTTTTCTCGAGTCAAAGGCCGTGTAGGGCTCGAACACTGCCCTGGACCGCCCCGCCCCCGACGAAGTGCACCAGTTCGAATCGGTCCCCGTCGCGCACCGGAGTCTGCAACCACTCAGCGCGCGCCACGATCTCGCCGTTGCGCTCGAGCGCGACCCGGTCCGCCTGCATGCCCAGCCCCGAGACCAGCTCCGCAACGTTCGCCGCCGCCTCTATTTCCCGCGCTTGCCCGTTGATCACCAGTTGCATCTCCTCAGCCTAACCAATCTTTTTCAGTTGCGCAGCAGCACCACCGATCCGTCGAAGTCGAAGGAAAAGTCCATCTCCGCCACGCCCGCGGCTTCCAACACCCCGCGCAGGCGGCGCCGGTCCTCGGTCTGGAGCAGCAGAAACCCGCAGCCGCCCGCGCCGACCAGTTTGCCCCCGGTCGCGCCGCCCGCCTCGCGCGCCAGCGCGTACAGCTCGTCCACCCGGCTCGACGACATGCCCTCGCTCCGGCCGCGTTTGCGCAGCCAGTGCTCGTGCATTAGCGCGCCGAACTCCATCACACGACCATCCGTGAGCACCCGTTCGATCTCGTAGCCCAGCTGCTTGGCGAAGTGCAGATCGTCCAGCATCTTGCGGTTGCGCGACTCCGACTGCGTCTTCTGGTCGTGCAGCAGGGTCGAAGCCGACCGCGTCGAGCCCACGAAGAACAGCATCAGCGTGTCCCGCAGCTCGCGTACCGCTCCCTCGGCCATCGGCAGCTGCGTGACCCCGACGGTCCCGTCGCGCCGGTACTCCTGGCACAGCAGGCCGCCGTACGCGGCGATGTACTGGTCCTGCTTGCCGACAGGCTGGGCGAGCCGCACCATCTCGATCTCGACCGCCTCCTCGGCCAGGGTCGCGCTGGCGACGTGCTTCTGCCGGAAGGCATACAACGCGTGCAGCAACCCCACCGTGAACGCCCCCGATGAACCGAGCCCCGTCCCGGCCGGTACGTCCGCGACGCTGCCGATCTCGATCCGGTCCTCGATCCCGGGCATTTCGAGCGCCTCCCGGAAGATTGGGTGCCGGATCGCATCCCGCGTCACGGCGTGCTCCATCTCCTAATATTTGAGGAAGTAGCCCGGGAAAAACGACCGGTTCGCGGTGATGTAAACGTACTTGTTGATCGCCGCCGAGATGACGAACCCGCCGAACTCCCTGTAATAGGACGGCAGGTCCGTCCCTCCCCCGCCCAGCGAAATCCGCAGCGGCGTCTTCGCGATGATCATGCCGTCATCTCCTCGCGCAGCAGCGCGTCGGTTTCCGCCAGGCCTGCGGGCGAGCCGATCTCGTAAAAGCGCTCCCTGACCTCGAACCCGGCGAGTTCCCCGCGCCGCAGAAGGTCCGCCATGACATCCGCCAGGTCGAAGCGCGCCCCATCGGGCCAGCTTGCGAGCGCCCGAGCCTCGAAGCAGCTCAGCCCGTAGTCGATGTGCCGCATCTCTTTCGTCCGCGCGCTCTTGCTGTAGTTCACCAGCCACCCGGCCTTGAAGTGCACATTGCTCGCGTCCCACCGGCCTTCGTTGGGAAAAACGGTCATCAGCCCTTCCAGGCCGCAGCCGAGAAACGCCTTCCAAACCGGTCCGAACGCGGTCGGCAAGTAGCTGTCGCCGTACATGACCATGAACCGCGAACCCAGCATCGGCAGCGCCTTACGCAGCGCCCCGCCGGTGCCCAGCGGCTCCGCCCCGTCGCCCGAGTAGCGCACCCGCAGCCCCCATCGATGCCCGTCGCCCGCGTAGGCTTCCAGCTGTTCGGACATATGCCCGCAGCACAGAACGACTTCCCGGATGCCCTGCCCGGCGAGCATCCGCAACTGATGGCCCAGGAACGGTTCGCCCGCCACAGGGAGCATGGATTTCGCCGTCAGGAGCGTCGCGGGCCGCATGCGCGTCGCCAGCCCGCCGGACAAGAGAGCCAAGGGCGGCATGGGTTCAGGTTCCGGCACTCGCTTAGCCATGCAGCACCCGCTCTTCCACACGCATCGCGTCGAGAGCCGCCCGGATCGCCTCGCGGCTGGTCCAGCGCGAGCTCCAGCCCAGCGCCCGTATCCGCTCGCTGTCGAGCCGGATCATCGGAACGTCGCCTTTCCAGCCGCGCGCGCCGCCGGTAAACGCGTAGGCGGGCGGCTGCCGCAGCCCGAGCGCCGCCACCGCCTCGTCCGCGATCTGCTCGACTGTGATCGCGTCCCGCGTGGACACATTGAAAGCCTGAAACGGCTCTTGCGAGGCATCAAGAGCCAGCAGCACCGCCGCGACCACATCGCACACGTGGATGTACGACTTCGTTTGCCGTCCATCGCCGAGGATGCGCAGCGACGATGCGTCCGCAGTCAGCCTGCGCAGGAAATCGAAGCCGACCCCGTGCGTTTGGCGCGGTCCCACGACGTTCGCGAAGCGAAACGCGCAGGCGCGCAGCCCGAACATCGCGCAGTAGCTCGCGATCAGCGCCTCGCCGGCCAGCTTGCTCGCGCCGTAGGTCGAAACGGGGCGGAACGGGCCGTCGTTCTCGCGGATCGCCGCTTCGCCCGGCTCCCCGTAGACGCCGCTGCCGGAAGCGTAAAGCAGCTGCCCAACCCCCGCGCGCCGCATCGCTTCGACGACATTGTTGGTCAGCAGCGTGCCTTGGTAAAAGTCGATCTCCGGCTCGGTCGCGGCGCGCGCGATGTCCGGGTTCGACGCCAGGTGGATGACCACATCGTGCCCGGCAACGGCGGTCGTCAGGCGCTGGAGGTCCGAGGCGTCCGCGTGCACCACGTCCAGGCGCGGGTCGCCGAAGTGCTGCTCGTAATGCCAGGACCGGCCCGACGAGAAGTTGTCGTAGATCGTCACGCGCTCGGCATACTCGGTGCGTCCGAGCAGCTCGTCGACGAAATGGCTGCCGATGAACCCGGCACCGCCCACGATGAAGAATCTGCGCGCGCGGTCCGGTGTTTCCCCGGCCTGCGGAAAAGCGAGAACAGGCAAGCGTGTCTCCTCAGCGGGAGCTTCGAGCGAGCATCTGCTCCGGCTCCCTTTCTACTTCACAACAGGGTTGTTGGGAGGAGCATACATGCACATCGCGGCGCTAAAAGAGAAGATTATTCCCGATACGGGACTTTAGTAATGGCGACCGGGAATTATTTACTCACGTTCCGCTTGTGTCTCGCCCTACAGTCGTCTTCAGCACGCGTTTCCACTTCTTCCCGAGGCCGACCTTGAACTTCCAATCCGATCTGCAAGTCAAGCTCTTCTGCGACGCCGCCGACATCGAGAGCCTGCTCAAGATGTACGCCAAGCCCTACGTCAAAGGCTTCACCACGAACCCCTCCCTGATGCGCAAGGCCGGTGTCAAGGATTACGAGTCCTTCGCGCACGCGGTTCTGGCCGCGATACCGGACCTTCCGGTCTCCTTCGAGGTCTTCGCGGACGACGAGGCCGGCATGGAGTCGCAGGCCCGGCGCATCGCCTCCTGGGGCCGCAACGTCTATGTCAAGGTGCCCATCACCAACACGCAGGGTTTCTCCACCATGCCGCTGGTGCGCCGGCTTTCACGCGACGGCATCGCACTCAACGTCACCGCGCTGATGACGCTCGAACAGGTGGGTCGCGTGGCCGCCGCGCTGGACCGCAACACGCCGGCGATCGTCTCGGTCTTCGCCGGGCGCATTGCCGATACCGGAGTCGACCCGGTCCCGGTGATGCGGCGCGCGGTCGAAATCCTCTCGGACCGGCCCCGCGCGGAGCTGCTCTGGGCCTCCTCCCGCGAACTGCTCAATGTCTTCCATGCGGAAGAGTCGGGCACGCACATCATCACGGCCACGCCGGACATCCTGTCGAAGCTGGCGCTGGTCGGCAAAGACCTGACTGCGTTTTCGCTCGAAACGGTGCGGATGCTGTACACGGATGCCATGTCGGCCGGGTACGTGCTGGGCGACCGGCTTTCGCTGCCCCCGCAGGCGATCCCGCAGTGGAACGGAACCCAGGCCCGCGCCGCGTTCGCGTCCTGACCGGCCGCGGCGCCCCTCATGCGCGAGGGGTGCTGCCGATCTTCTCGACGACCTCGGCAAGGCTATGCCCGGACACGTCCACCAGGGCCGGGTCCGGGCTGTCGGGTTCCTGCCCGGTGAAAATCCAGGCCGTGCGCGCGCCCGCGCCGCGCCCGCACTGCATGTCCGTGACGCGGTCGCCGATCATCCAGCTTTGGGCGAGCGCGATGCCGTGTTCGCGCGCGGCATGCTCCAGGAAGTGCGGCGAAGGCTTGCGGCAGGGGCACTCCCCCGTGAAATCCGGGTGGTGGGTGCAGTAAAAGGCTTCCGCCAGATCCACGCCGGCTGCGGCGAGCGCTTCCCTGAGCCGCGCGTCCTGGGCCGCGAGGACCTCCGCCGAGCCTTTGCCGTTGACCACGTTCGGTTGATTGGAAACGACGAACAAGGCAAAGCCCGCGTCGCGCAGAAGCGCAAGCGCGGGCAGGGCGCCCTCATGCAGGGTGAATTCATCCAGGCTGCGCGGGGCTTCCCAGGCGGCCGTGTCGTCGTACCAGACATTTCGGTTCAGGACGCCGTCGCGGTCCAGGAAAACGGCGCGCCTGCTGCGGTCCGGCTTCGCGAATGCGCTCATACGAGCAGCATAGACGCCGCCAAAGCCGCCCGGAAGCGGCCTTGGCGTGCCATCACAAAACACTCACCGGCTGACCTGCGAAGCGGACGCGGCGACCAGGTGCGGCGAAACGATCTGGAGCGGCATCGGTCCGGGCATGGGCCCGCGCACCGCCGGGCGCAGCGGCAACGGCTGCGCGGCGGAGCTTTCCCATTTCATTTCTCGCGCGCGCAGGCGAGGGTGCGAGACGATCAGGTGCCAAACCACGGCCTGAAAGGCTTCGGTGTGCGCCGTGACCGTATCCGGCGCGGGGCTGGGGATCACGATCGCCTCGTCCGCGACTTGCGCGGTAAAGCCGCCATCGCGGCCCACGATGCCGAGCACGCGCGCGCCGACCTCCTTGGCCAGCTTGAGGCTGTTCACCAGATTCATGCTGATGTTTTTCTCAACCGACCCGCCGCCCACCGAAAAGACGAACAGCGCGTCGCGCTCGCCCAGGCGTGAACCCCGGAGCCAGTTCGCGTAGCAGGAGTCCCAGCCGTCGTCGTTGATGCGCGCGGTCAGTTCGGAAACATTGTCCGAGGGCGAGTAGCACTCGATGCAGGCGATCTTGCGGAAGTCGTTGACGGCATGGCCCGCGTGGCCCGCGCCGCCGCCCACGCCGAGAAAGAAGACGCGCCCGCCCCGGCTGCGCACGTCGACCAGCATGTCGACCATGCGTTCGATCCGGCCCGCTTCGAGCGTGCTCGCGATAGCCGAGGTTTCCTGCAGGTAGCGTGTCGTGTAGTTGAACAAGGTGTGTGTCTCCTCTGCCGGGTGAAGTTCTCGAACCCGGTTATCGGCAGATGAGAGCAGGTTAATCAGGGGCAAGCGCGAGTTTTTTCACCGATTCCCAAATCGGGAAACGCATGAGGGTACGATTAAACCGCGGACGCCCCGGCCGGTGCGCCGACCTGGGCAGCTGCGGACCGCCGGGCATAAAGCATCAGCGCAATGCCGGCACACACGCTGCCCAGGCTGGCCACCTGGGCGTTGCTCATGCCCAGGTAGAGCCGCGGGTTGATGCGAATGAACTCGACCAGAAACCGCGCCGCGCCGCTCAGGATCAGGTACTCGCCCGTGAGCGCGCCGGGGTGGAGCAGGCGGCCAAGGGCGGGAGCGCCGCGCCGCCATAGGTACAGGGTGATGCCGAGCGCGACCAGGAACTCGTAGGCCGGCGTCGGGTGCACCGGCACGTACACCGGGTCGAGCCCATGGGGAAAGCTCATCGCCCAGGGCAGGCTGGACGGGGTGCCGTAGTCGCCGTCGCCCGAAAGCAGGCAGCCGATGCGCCCAATCCCGTAGCCGAGCGCGGCCGAAGGCGCGCACAGATCGAGCATCGTCAAAGGCCGAAGACGCGCCGCCCGCGCCTGCCAGAGCAGCGCGCCGATACCCCCGGCCAGGCCGCCGAACCAGGCCAGGCCCGCCACATCCCACAGCACGGACGGGTGCGCAAGGAGCGTCGCCGGATCTTCCAGCACGTGCCACAACTTGGCCCCGAGCACGCCCGCGATCGTGGCGATGGCGATGATGTCGATGGCTACCGCGTCGATGCCGTAGCGGCGGAAGTTGCGGCCGAGCAACCAGGCCGCCGCCAGGGCGGCCGCGGCCAGCATGAGGCCGAACGTGGGCTGCGCGTAGCGCCCGATGTGGATGTACGGAATCATGGCTGCCCCCAAAGTATAGACGCCTAAAAAGGGCGCTACAGTAGGGCATGGCCGCGACGATGCCGATCCTGTACACAGCAGCCGAGATTGAGGCCAGGGTGGCCGAGCTGGGCGCGCGCATTGCGGAGGACTTCGCGGGCAAGCCGGTGCTGCTGGTCGGCGTGCTCAAGGGCGCGGCGATCTTTCTGGCCGACCTGGCCCGCCGGATTGATGGACCGACCAGCTTCGACTTCGTCGCGGTGGCCAGCTACGGCGAGGGCACCGCTTCCAGCGGGCAGGTCCGCCTGCTCAAGGACCTCGACGAGTCGATCGAGGGCCGCAACGTGATCCTGGTCGAGGACATCCTGGACACCGGGCTGACGCTTTCCTTTCTGCACACCATGCTGCTCCGGCACCACCCCGGCCGGCTCCGGATCGCCGCGCTGCTCGACAAGCCGGAGCGCCGGCTCAAGCCGATCGAGGCGGACTACGTGGGTTTCCGCATTCCAAATCACTTCGTCGTGGGCTACGGGATGGACTACGCGGAGCGCTACCGCAACCTGCCGGACATATGCCTGCTGCCGCCGGAAATGCAGGAGGCTCACCATGACTGACGCGCCCGCCGTCGACCGAGCGGAAGCCCTGCGCCTTTTCCCGACAGGAGCCGCCCTGGCCGCCGTGCTCGACCACACCCTGCTGAAGCCGGAAGCCACCGAAGCCCAGGTGCGCGCGCTGGCCCGGGAAGCAGCCGAGCACGGCTTTGCCTGTGCCATGGTCAACCCGGCGTGGGTCCCTCTTGCGGCCGAAACGCTGGCCGGCACGGGCACGCGGGTGGGCACGGTCCTGGGCTTCCCACTCGGGGCTTCCTTGACCGTGACCAAGGCTGCCGAGGCCCGGCACACGGCGCGGGCCGGGGCGCGTGACCTGGACATGGTGCTCAACATCGGCGCGCTGCGGTCGGGGCACCACGCGGCGGTGGGCGAGGAGATCCGCCGGCTGGCCGAGGTCGCGCACGGGGAGGGCGCGATCCTCAAGGTCATCCTGGAGACGGCCCTGCTCGACGACGCCCAGAAGCGAATCGCGGCCCGGCTCTGCGTGGAGGCCGGGGCGGAGTTCGTTAAAACCAGCACCGGCTTCGCCTCGGGCGGCGCCACGGAGGCGGACGTCCGGCTGCTGCGAGCGGCCGTGGGAGCGCATCGCGGGGTCAAGGCCTCGGGCGGCATCCGCACCTTGGCCGACGCGCTCGCGATGACCGCGGCGGGCGCAAACCGGATCGGCGCGAGCGCGTCCGTCGGCATCCTCGCGGAGTACGACCGGCTCAAGTAGCGGGGTTCCCGGTGCCAGCCCGCGCGCGTATGCTTGTCCAATCCCGGAGCTCCGGCAGGTCCCGGGCCCGGCAGGAGGAGGCAGATGAGCACCGTCAAGCCAAGCCCGCCACTCCCCGCCCCCTGCGACGCGGGCGCGCTGCCCTCTCTGCCGGTGCCTGCCGGCAGGCTCGCCCCGGCCGAGTTCCTGGCCCGGCTCACCGACATCATCGCC
The DNA here is from genome assembly GCA_964250745.1 of uncultured Acidobacteriaceae bacterium. Lineage (GTDB taxonomy): Bacteria > Acidobacteriota > Terriglobia > Terriglobales > Acidobacteriaceae > EB88. The sequence goes on along the minus strand of CAXUHL010000038.1, from coordinate 5,186 downwards.
ACCACGCTCGAGCTGCCGGTGCTGCTGCGGCAAACCGCGGAGCTGGTCCAAACGGTGCTGCCCTACCGCATCTTCGCCATCTTCCTGATGAACGACCGCACCGGCGACCTGCGCATGCGCTTCCAGACCGGGCACGCGCTCGAAACCGAGCGCGTGCGCCAGCGACTCGGCCAGGGCCTAGTCGGCCGGGTCGCGGAAACGCGGCAGGCGGCGCTGGTCAACGACGTGGCGCGCTCGGCCGACTACATCGAGGTCAACCCGCAGGTGTGCTCGGAGCTGGCGGTACCGCTCATCGCGAAAGGCCGCCTGATCGGCGTCATCGACATCGAGAGCGAGCAGCTCAACTACTTCAAGCCGGAGCACCTGAACCTCCTTTCGCTTACCGGCTCGCGCATCGCCCAGGCCATCGAGAACGCGCGGCTCTATACCCGGGTCGCGCGCCAGGCCCGGACCCTGCGCGTGCTGAACGAGATCGCGGGGGAGTTCACCTCCATCCTGGACCTGCCGGTGCTGTTCGCGCGCATCGGCGAGCTGCTGCACCGGCTGCTCGACTTTCAGTTCTTCACGGTCTGGATTGCGGACGAGACGGCGGGGGTTCTGGAAAGCCGGTTTTCGACCCGCTTCGGCGAGGTGATGCATCAGGCGGACCGTTTGCCGCTCGAAGGCGGGCTGGTCGGCGCGGCGATGGCGGCGGGCAAGCCGGTCCACGCGCCGGATGTGCGCCGGGACACTCGCTACCAGCTCCGCAATCGCGAAACCCGGTCGGAGCTGGTGATCCCGCTGATCCACCAGAACCGGGCCATCGGCGTGCTGGACTTCGAACACACCCGGCCCCACTACTTCAACGAGGAGCACGAGACCGCGCTTGCGACCTTAGCCTCGCAGATCGCCATCTCGATCGAGAACGCCCGGTTGTACCAGCAGCTGGCCGCGCAGGAGCAGCGCCTGGAGAACGACCTGTCGATGGCACGCGACGTGCAGCTGCGCCTCCTGCCGCAGGACCCGCCCCGGCACGAGCACGCGGCCTTCGCGGCGCGCTTCCTGCCGGCGCGGGCCATCGGCGGCGACCTGTACGACTTCCTGCGCTACGACGCGGACCGCTCGGCTGTGGCCATCGGCGACGTGAGCGGCAAGGCGGCCCCGGCGGCGCTGTACGCCGCGCTGGTCAGCGGCATCATGCGTTCGGCGGGTGCGGCCCGGCCCGGCCCGGCGGAGATGCTCAAGCTGCTCAACGATTCGCTTCAGGAGCGGCATGTGTCCGCGCAGTACGTGACGATGGTCTACGCGGTGTGGAACGACGCCAACATGACCCTTCAGATCGCGAATGCCGGGGCGCAGCAGCCGGTGTTCTACCGCGCGCGGCCGGGCGGGGGCTCGGTCGATGTGATCAAGGCGGAGGGCTTCCCCCTGGGGCTGTTCCCCGACGTGGAGTACGAGGAGATTTCGCTCGCGGCCAGGCCGGGCGACGCCCTGGTCTTCATGAGCGACGGCATCACCGACGCGCAGAACGAAGCGGGCGAGATGTTCGGCCCCGAGCGCGTGATGGAGCTGGTGCGGGCGCACCCGCAGGCCAGCGCCCGCTGGCTGGGCGAGCTGATCCTGGCCGCCGTGGGCGAGTTCCAGGGCGGGGCGGACCGGTTCGATGATGAGACGGTGGTGGTTTTGCGGGTGCGGTAAATGGCGCTCGCGTGTCCTGTCAGCTTCCGGGGTCATCCTGAGGAGCAAAGCGACAAAGGAGCTGCTTTTCTCTCGACGCGCGCGGGTGCAAAGCAGGTCCTTCGCTCCGCTCAGGATGACCCGGCTGGATCGAGGCGATGCAGCCGAGCTCAACCGAGCGCCTTTAGGATGAAACGAGAGGAGTACGGCTTGAGCGGAACGAACGGTGGGGAAACGAGGTTGGTACAGCCGGCGCGCGGCATCGGGGGCAGCGTGCGCATGCCGGGGGACAAGAGCATCTCGCACCGGTATGCGCTGCTGGCCGGCTTCGCGGAAGGGACGTCGCGGTTCGCGAACTTTTCGAACGGCGCGGACCCGTGGAGCTCGCTCGGGTGCATGGAGGCACTGGGCGCTTCGGTCGTGAAGGCCGAGGACGGCAGGGTGGAGGTAACCGGAACCGGCGGAACTCTGCGCGCGCGGGCAGGCGAGCTGGACTGCGGCAACTCCGGGTCCACCATGCGCATGCTGGCCGGGCTGCTCGCCGGGCAGCAGGGGCGTTTTACTCTGGTGGGCGATGCGTCCCTGACCGGGCGGCCCATGGAGCGGGTCCGCAAGCCGCTCGCGGAGATGGGTGGGGCTGTCGAGCTCACGGAAGGCCACGCGCCCATGGTGGTCGAGGGGCGGCGGCTCCGGGCGATCGACTACACGACACCGACTCCCAGCGCCCAGGTCAAGACGGCGGTGCTCTTCGCGGGCCTGCAAGCCGAGGGGCGAACCACGGTGCGCGAGGCGGTGCGGACGCGCGACCACTCCGAGCTGGCGCTGCAGGCCTTCGGGGCGCGGATCGAGCGGGATCTGCTTTCAGTCTCCATCGAAGGCGGTCAGAAATTGACAGCCATCGAGGCGACGGTGCCGGGCGATATGAGCTCGGCGGCGTTCTTTCTCTGCGCGACGCTGCTGTTCCCCGGCTCGTCGCTGGTCTTCGACGAGCTGAGCATGAACCCGACCCGGGCGACGCTCCTCGATGTGTGCGCGATGCTCGGCGGGCGGGTGCAGGTCCATAAGCTCGAGGAAGCCGCCGGGGAACTGGTGGGGACGATCCAGATGCACGCGCCGCCCGCGATGAAGGGGGCGACAATCCAAGGCGCGCTCGCGGCGCAGCTCATCGACGAGCTGCCGGTGCTCGCGGCCATCGCGCCCTACACGGCGCAGGGCATCCGCATTCGCGACGCGCGGGAGCTGCGGGTCAAGGAGTCGGACCGCATCGCGCTGGTCGCCCGCAACCTGCGCGCGATGGGCGCTGAGGTCGAGGAGTTCGAGGACGGCCTGGACATTCCGGGCGGGCAGACTTTGCATGGGGCGGCGATCGACGCGGGCGGCGACCACCGGATCGCGATGGCCTTCGCGGTAGCCGCGCTGCGGGCCGAGGGGGAGACGGCGGTGCACGGGGCCGAGGCGGCGGGGATCTCGTTCCCGGAGTTCTGGGACCTGCTGGACGGGGTGGCGGAGCGGTAAGGAGGGCCAATGATCTGGATTCTGACGCTGGGCGTATGTGCGGTTCTGCTTTGGATCACCGTCGCGGGTTTCGGCAAAGGCGGGTTTCTCAGCAGCGGGCGCAGTCGGCACTACGGGAGCGGCATCGGCGCGTCTCTCCATGAGCTCAATGCCATCGCACGGCCGAGCAATCGACACGTGATCGAAGTCATGCAAACAAGGCCGGAGTTGCGGGAAGAAGAGCCGGGCGGAGATGGAGTGAAGGTCGTGTTCCCGCCCGCCCCGGACCAAACGAAAAGGCAGCCATGACGAACGGGATGGACTCTACGGAGCCCGCTTATTCGCGCCGCACAAAGCTCGCTGCGGCGCTCATCCTGTGTACGGTTGTCGGCTGGTTCGCGTTCTTCTTCGTCGTCGAGGACCTACATCTCATCCCCCGGCCCAAGACCTCGCGGCGCATCCTGGAGTCGCTCGGGTACACCCAGGTTCGCATCACGGGGGTGAATCCGCTGCGGTGCGCGGACGACGATGTGTTTCGCACAGGGTTCGAGGCGGTGAGCTTCGCGGGCAAGCCGGTGCGGGGGACGGTGTGCATGGGGTGGTTCAAGGGAGCGACGGTGCGGCTCCGCTAAAAGCGGTCGAGTGGAACCGGAGCGGGAGGGCGCGGGTCGGGAACCTTGTCCAGAAACAAGGACAAGGGAATCGCCCGAACCATCGCGGCGTAGCCGAGGGCGTTGGGGTGGATGTCGTCGCCCGAGTCGTAGGCCGGCAGCATGTAGCTCGTGTTTTCCGGGTCCGCGAGCGCCCGGCTGAAGTCGATGACCGCATCGGCTCCGGGCGGCTGGACGGAGGTGCCGTTAACCACGGTCGGCACAGTCGAGACGTCCCACCCGTTGACCTCGGTGCGCTGCGCCTCCTGGCCGGAGCCTTGCGGGAAGCGCGTGCCGTAGCCGCCGGGGTTCTGCGCCTTGCAAAAGGTGGAGGGCGCGGTGGTGGCCAGGTACACCTTGAGCCCCGCGCCGTGTGCCTGGGCGATGAGGTTCTGCGTGCCGCCGATGAGCGAGGCAGCCGGGACGCAGCTGTTGCGCAGATCGTTCGCGCCGAGATAGTCGATGACCGAGCCGACGCCGGGCAGCGCGAGGACATCGCGGGCGAAGCGAGCGAGGCCCGCTTCCGGACCGCCCTTGAGCACCTCATTACCGGAAAGCCCGGCATTGGCGACCGCGATATCGTCGTGGCCGGCCGCGTGCAGGGCAGCCGCGAGCTGCTCGGGATAGGTCGTATGGGTGTCGAGTCCTGAATGGAGCCCGTCCGTGGTGGAGGAGCCGAAGGTCGCGACAGTTTGCCGGTACGCGCCGAAGACGTCGACGCGGTCGAGCAGGTACGTGTCGAAGATGGGGTTGGGGAAGCTCGCGTCCGATGGGTCGCCGGTGCGGTCCCCGCTGCCGGCGGGGCTAGCGAAGCTGGTCACGCTGCTGCCGGCCTGGTTGTGCCGCATGAGCGGCTGCGGGCCGCCGGGGATGTACTCGGTAACCGCGAGGACGGTGCCGTAGGCGAACGGGAAGCGCATCTCGTCCGAGAGAGCGAAGCCGCCGGCCGGGATGGTGACGGAGGGTGCGCCGGCAAAGAATACGGGCGTGTCGCCGCTGACGGAAGCACCCCCGGCCTGCGCCGCGATGTGCACGGCACCGAGCGTGACAGGGGTGGTGCCGTAGAAGTTGGAAAAGTGGAGGCGGACGATGCCGCGGCTGCCGACCGAGGGCTTGACGATCTCGCGGAAGGTTTGGTCTCGCGATGGGGCTCCGAGGCTGTCGGGCGCGTCCGCCCAGGAAGCGACCCAGATGCGGCGATCCCTCAGTCCATGGAGCGCATCGCCGGACGTGGTTTGCGCGAATCCAAAGGACGCGGGGAGCGCACAGGCCAGGAGTGCGAGGAGACTGACAGCTGCGTTCCGAAAATCGCTATCCATACCGGCTCCGAACCGGGCTTTCCGCCCGGCGCCGCAAGGATAGCAAACAACCGGGACCTACCGCTGC
>CAXUHL010000037.1:3204-16556 GCA_964250745.1 uncultured Acidobacteriaceae bacterium | reverse complement strand
GTCGGCCAGCCCGGCCCCGGTTACCTCGGCGCTCGGGTCCGCATGGGTGGCGGCGGCCAGGTCGAGCCAGTCGCCCACGCCGCTTTTGCCCGCCCGCACCTCGGCCCACCCATCGCCCAGCAGGCTGATGCGCTCGCTCGGGGTCAGCGCGGTTTCGATGCCCGCGGCCAGGGTTTTCTGGAGCTCGGGCGGATACTGGGTCCGGTAATAGCCCTTGCCGCGGGCGTTCGCGAAAAACGGCGCGCCGGGCCTGGCGGGCAGGGTTCCCTCGGGCTGCGGCAGCAGCTCGCAATCCTCACCGCTGCCGCCGGTCTTGAGGCAGACCGGGATGGTCCAGCTTTGGGGCTTGTCCTGGGCGTGCGCTTCGCGGGCGCTCGGGCTGAGGAAGAAGCGGGCCTGCCCCCGGGGGGCGGGGCCCCCGGGGGCCCCCCGTCCCGGCCCCCCGCCCCCCCCGGGGGCCCCGACGAAGCTCCGCATGATGGCATCGACCGGCTTCCCGCTTACCTTGGTTTGCGTGTCCCAGAAGTCCTCGGCCGTGGCGTTGCTGAACAAGTGCGTCTGCAGGTACGTATGCACGCCTTCGCGGAACTTAGCTTCACCGAGATAGCTTTCGACCATGCCGAGGATCGCGGCGCCTTTCTGGTAAGTGATCCCGTCGAACATCTCGTTGATCTCGTCCGGCGTATTTGCCTCGGCGCGGATGGCGCGGGTCACGGCCTGCGCGTCAAGGTTCAGGGTGTTGTCGAGCGACGCGGCTTCCTGCTCCGGCACGTGCCACTCCGGGTGCCAGGCGGCGACGGGCTTGTTTTCCATCCAGCTGGCGAAGCCCTCGTTCAGCCATAGATTGTTCCACCACTGCATGGTGACCATGTCGCCGAACCATTGATGGGCCATTTCGTGCGCCACCACCTGCGCGACGCGCTCTTTCGCATCGAGCGAGGCGTGCTGCTCGTCGATAAGAAAGGCGGTCTCGCGGTAGGTGATCGCTCCGAAGTTTTCCATCGCCCCGGCTTCGAAATCAGGAATGCCGACCATGTCGAGCTTCGGCATCGGATACTTGATGCCGAAGTAAGTGTCGTAATAGTGGAGGATATATTCGGCGGCCTTGACGGCGTACGGGGTCAGCGCGAGCTTATCCGGGGTAGCGCAGGCGCGGATGGGAATTCCATCAGCCTCGCCCTTGGTGCATTGGAAATCGCCGACCAGGAACGCGACAAGGTAGGTGGACATCTTCGGCGTCGTCGCGAAGGAAAGCGTGTGCTTGCCCGCCCCGGCCGGCGCGTCTTTCACGATATTGGTGTTTGAAATCGCGGTATCGCCGGAGTCGACCGTGAGTGAAACGGTGTACGTCGCCTTGAAAGCCGGTTCGTCGAAGGAGGGGAAAGCCCGGCGCGCGTCGGTGGCCTCGAACTGCGTGACGGCATAATTCCGCTTCGGGGTCTTGGACAGGTAGAAGCCCTTCAACTTATCGTTGAGCGTGCCGGAGTAGCGGATGTGCAGCAACTGCTGCCCTGCCGGGAGCGGCTTCGGGAAGATGAACGTAACCTGCTGCCTGTCCTTGTCCTCGGTGACCTTGGCCGTTTGCGAGTCGGCCGTCACGGACTGAAACACGATGTCGACGGCATTGAGCGTGATCGTGGCCGAGGGCGCTGCCAGGGTCAGGTCGATGGTCTCCTCGCCGGTGAACGTGGCCTTTGGAATATCCGGGGCGAGCGCGAGCGTGTAGTGCGTGGGGACGGCGTTCGAGGGCAGGCGCTGGGCGAAAACCGCAGTGGGAAAAAGGAGAGCGGCAAAAGGAGCAAAACGGAAGGGCATGAGGGCCTTTTCAGCGAAATTTGCGAAAACGGGATTACGCAGGGCCATGAACGGGCCGCTCCGATGCGCCGGGACTCGAAGCCGCAACCGGAAAGCTACGCTCCGCTTCCACGCGAATCATGCGCTCCTTGAGGAGCTGGACATCCTTGTAAGTGTCAAGCTGACGGCGCACATCCTCGAAGCCGCGAGCGATTGTGTCATCCAGCTTGTCCATGCGCGCGTCCAGCTTGTCCATGCGCGCGTCCATGCGATCCATGCGCGCACTCATGCCTTGCAGGATCGCCTTGATCTCTCGCATCTCCGGCGCGACGAGGTCTTGGATGACCTGCCGCAGACCGCCGACGACCGACTCCACTTTCTCCAGGTTCGCCATCGCTTCTCCTACGTCCCGACTGGTACCAAATTATCAGGATTCCCGGTAGTCGAGCAGCACCAGGCCGGCCAGCGCCAAGGCCACGGGCCACACGAGCCCGGCCCGGCGCGCGACGGGTGTTCCCGGCAGGCGAAGCTGGAGCCACCGGCCGCAGCCGGCAACCGCTCCCAACAGGGCGATGGGCGTGTGGGACAGCTCGGCGAGCGTCTCCTCCTGCACGTTCGCCAGCCCGTGCGAGTGCGTAAGGAGGGCCGCCCCGCCGCCGATGCAGAGCAGGGGAAACACGTAAGCCGCACGGGGGGAGTGCCAGCGGCCCGTTGCGACGGCCCACTCGAAGAACGCGAAGCAGGTGATCAGCACGGCGTACAAGCGATGCTGGAGTACGTCCGGCGCGGCGAAGCTGGCCCAAAAGGACTGCGGCCCCAGCGGCCAGGTTTCCGGATCGGCGCGCAGCAGGATGAACACGGCCAGGCCGATGAAGAGCAGCGGCCAGTTGAGGGCGAAGGCGCGGAGTCGTCCGGGCGGCAAAGCCCGGGAAGCGAATGCGAGCAGCGCCGCCGACAGCACGACCAGGCCGGCCCAGTGGTGGTTGTACTCCGACCATGCGCGGTCCTCGGCCGTGTTGCCGGTGTCCCCTCCGAACTGCGCGGCCGTGAGCGCGGCCTGAAGCGAGACGCGCTGCGGAAGCTGAGCGAACGACGGACTGGTGAGACGGGGCGGCTCGGGGCGAAGCCGCGCGGCGACCTGATGCGCGGTGAGCCGGTCCTTGACCAGGTCGACCGCCGGCGGCTGCGAGGTGAGCGAGGCGGCCGCGAGCAGGGCGCAGATGCCGAGCGCGATCTCGGCCTCGGAAAACCGGCGCAACTGCAAGAGGAAAGGCCGCCGAGCCGCGCGCTGGACGGGCACTTGCTCGAGAACGGCCGCGGTCGAGCCGCCGCTCACCGGCGCGGGCTCTCGCAGAAGGCGGTAGTTGCCCGCGCCCAGCAGGAGCATGCCCGCGAGCAGCGAGGTCTTCGCGAGCACCATGAGGCCGTAAGCGGTGCCGTACAGGCCGGAAAGCGACCCGACGAAGAACCAGCTCATGCCCAGGCCGGCGAGCACGAGCGCGGGCACGCTGACGAGCGCAAGCGCGGAGTAGCGACGGCCGAGCGCTTGCGCGTTCGCGAGCGATGGGCTTGCGCGGAGGGCGAGCAGCAGAAACAGCATCGCGCCGACCCAACCGGCCGTGCCCAGGTGGTGCAGGGCGGTGAGAGCGACCAGCAGGCCCCGATGGTCGAGCCGGGAGTTGGCGTGCGACTGCGCGACTGACCCCGCAAGCACCAGCGCCGCCGGGCCGGCCGCCAACCAAGCCGTGCGTATCCCGGGGCGGCGGATGAGCCAGGCAAGCAGCACGGCGCCGGCGATCTCCGTCGCCGCCACGACGAAGAAGCTGGCCGTGACGAGCGAACGCAGGGGAAAGCCGGACTGGATGGTCAGGATGGACAGCGAAAGCCCGGCGGAGGCGGCCTGCGTGCAAGCGAGCGCGACGGCCGCGCGCGAAGCCACGCGCCGGACGGAAGCCATCTGCGCGGGTACGGCACGTCCGGGCAGGGCGGCGGCAAGCAGAAACAGGAGCCCGCCGAGCGAGAACGCCTCAAGCGACAGCGCCGCCGCGCGAAGCAGGACGCTGAGAAAGTCGAAATCCTTGAGAAGCCAGAACACCGAAACGTCTTTCCTCTTGGGGTAATGCGGCGCTTACACCTGCCCTACTGACCGCCGACGGTGAAGGGAATCTGCCCGCGGGTGATGTGCCCGTCGGCGGCCAGAGCCTGCCACTGAATCGTGTAGGTGCCGGCTTCGAGGTGCTCGGCCGTGGTTTGGATGGTGTCCGGGGCGGGCTGCGCGTCGAGCGCGAGCTGGACCGGATTGCCGCCCAGCCGCACCAGGGACACGGTGCAGTGGGGCCCGTCGACGCGCGAGTTGAACTTGAGCTTGACCGGCAGCGTTTCACCATGGACCTCCTGGTGCGGCTGCGGGTTGGAAGCTACCAGAACGGCATGAGCGAAGGCGAGCTGCGGGGCGAGGGCGGCGGCGAGGGCAAGCATGTGGCGAAGTCTGGGCAAGGGAGCTTCCTGAGCTGATTTCGTTTGAACTGTTTAGACAGATTCAGCGAAGCCGCGATGGTTGCGGGATTGCCCCCGCGAACTCGGCGGAGGCAGTCGCTCCGTCAAACCAGGCGGCTTGAAGCCAGGGGGGGGCTCGCCCCGCTGCCCCCCCCGGCTCGGGCCGCGCCATCGCGGGCCCCACCAAGCAGGGCCGCGCGCGACTCCAGGATGATGTGGACCGGAGTCTGCACGAGCAGCTCCGAGAGCCGGCCCTTGTCGGTGAAGGCGTGCAGGAAAGCGCCGTCCTTCATCTTGTCGAGAATCTTGGGCGCGATGCCGCCGCCGATGAACAATCCGCCCGTGGCCAGCACCTTGAGGGCGAGATTGCCGGCCTCCGCCCCGTACACCGCGACGAAAATGTCGAGGGCCTGCGCGCATAGCTCGCTCGCGCCGGACTGGCCCAACTCGCCGATGACCGCGTTTGGGTCTTCGTGCGCCATGCGGTCGCGCAGCTCGGGCGATTCTTGAAGCCCGCGCTCATCGCGAAGGAATGCGTAGACGCTTTTGAGGCCGATCCCGGAGATGACCCGCTCATAGGACACCCGCCCCTTGAGCGACCTCTGAAGATAGCGCAGCAGGTCGATCTCGAGGTCGTTGCGGGGCGCGAAGTCGCAGTGGCCGCCCTCGGAGGCGACCGGCACGTGCATCTTGCCGTTCCACATCAGCACGGCCTCGCCCAGGCCGGTGCCCGCCGAAACCAGCCCCCGGTTGCCGAGCGCGCTCGGGTCGCCGAGCGAAAGCGTGTACACCTGGTCCCGGGTGAGCTCCGGGATACCGTAGCCGTTGGCTTCGAGATCGTTGATCAGGAACAGATGGTCGATGTCGAGATTGCGGGCCAGTTCACGCGCATCCAGCAACCAGGGCAGGTTGGTGAGCTTCAGGCGTCCGTTGCGCACCGGGCCCGGCACGCCGAAGCAGGCCGAGGTAATTTCATCGTGCGGATGCTTGTCGAGAAATGCGCGAACCACCGCTTCGAGGCCGGGGTAGTCACGGGCGGGAAACTTTTCGTCGATGACATGCTGGAGCCGTCCGTCGTCGAACGCATACAGCGAAAGGTGGACCTTGGTACCCCCGACGTCGCCGGCCAGAATCATCGCGCGATCTCCGTGCGGCCCACCCCGTCCGGGCCCGGTTTCGGCAGGTTGGTCGCCGCGCGCGGGTCGACGAGGAAGGTAAGCGCGCCGTTCGCGGGCTGAATCAGCTGCGCCGGGGTTTCGTCCACGTCGCGCGCGCCGAACAGCACGCGCTCCAGCGGGCTTGCCTTGGCCTCGCCGGAGACCAGGAAAATCACGTCGAGCCCTTCGTTGAGGACCGGGGCGGAGAGCGAGATGCGCCAGGTGTCCTTCTGCGGGACGTGGTTGGCGAACGCGATGCGCCCCAGCTCGTGGACGCCCTCGGTGTGCGGGAACAGCGAGGCGGTGTGGCCGTCGTCGCCCAGGCCGAGCCAGACGAGGTCGAACCGGGGCGCTTCCGCGCCTTCCAGCCGGAACGCCGCCCGGATCGCGGACTCGTACAGCGCCGCGGCTTCTTCCGGATCGCGCTCGCCTTCGATGCGGTAGACGTTTTCAGGTGCGATCGTGACCTTGGAGAGCAGGTGCTCGCGGGTCATGCGGTAGTTCGAGTCGGGGTCGTCCGGGCCGACCGCGCGCTCGTCGACGAAGAACAGCTCGAGCTTGTCCCAGGCAATGCGCTCCTTGAGGGGCGCTTCGGCCAGCAGCGAAAACATGTCCTTCGGCGTGCTGCCGCCGGAGATGGCGACACGGGCGCGCCCGCGCTTCGCCACGGCCTGGTCGACGCGGTCGGCGAAGTGCTCGGCCGCCAGCTGGGCCAGGTGATCGTGGTCGCGGGAAACGCGGTAGGTGACGTGAACGCGGTTTGCCAAGGTGTGTCTCCTAAACGCTGTGCCAGCTGTGGTTGTCCCGCGCGAGCAGGTCGTCGGCGGCCTTCGGCCCCCAGGACCCGCTCTCATAGTTGGGGAAGTCGCCCGGCGGGTTCGCGGCCCAGGCTTCGAGCAGGGGCGTGTAGAGCGCCCAGGCGACCTCGACCGCCTCGCGGTGCGAAAACAGGGTCGCATCGCCCAGCATCGCGTCGAGCAGCAGCCGCTCGTAGCCGTTGGCCGTGTATTTGCCGAAGGTGTCGTTGTATTTGAACGTCGCGGTGACCGGGTCGATGGTGGTGTCCGGCGTCGGCAGCTTGTTGCCGAACAGAAAGGTGATGCCCTCATCGGGCTGGATGCGGATGCGGATCAGGTTGGTCGGTGTTTCGCCGAAGATCTGCCTGGGCGGCTGCTTGAACTCGATGACGATCTCGGTGACGCGCTTGCCCAGACGCTTGCCGGCGCGCAGGTAAAAGGGCACGCCCTTCCAGCGGGGGGTGTCGATCGAGAGCTTCACGGCGGCAAAAGTTTCGGTTACAGACTTCGGATCGACCCGGTCTTCCTCACGGTACGGCTTTGCCTGTTCCGTGCCGCCCTTGCCGTCAGGCACCTGCCCGGCCCCGTACTGGCCGCGCGCGCTGGTCTCCGGGGTCAGCGGCTGGATCGCCTTGAACAGCTTCGTCTTCTCCTCCAGGATGCCTTTCGCCTCGAACTTTGCGGGCGGCTCCATCGCCACGAAGGAAAGCATCTCCATCATGTGGTTTTGCAGGATATCGCGCGAAGCCCCTGCCTTCTCGTAGAACGGCCCGCGGCCCTCGATGCCGATCGACTCGGCCGCGGTGATCTGGATGTTCTCGATGTAGTCGGCGCACCAGAGCGGCTCGAAGAGCGCGTTGGCGAACCGGAAGACCAGGATATTCTGGACCGTCTCCTTGCCGAGATAGTGGTCGATGCGGAAGATCTGCTCTTCCCCGAAGACCTTGGCGACTTCATCGTTGAGCGCGCGGGCGGAGTCCAGGTCGTGCCCGAAGGGCTTTTCGATGATGACCCGGACGGTCGCACCGTCCTCGCCCTTCTGCATGCCGTGTTGGCCCAGCGTGTCGACGATCTGCCCGAAGTACTCCGGCGCGACCGCGAGATAGAACAACCGGTTGCCCTTGGTTCCCCGCTGCCCGTCGATCTTTTTCAGTTCCTCGTTGAGCCGCCCGTAGCCTTCCGCGTCGTCGAAGTTGGTCGTGAAGTAGGAAACCTTCTCCATGAACGCGTCGAGCTTCGGGTCGGACTCGTCCACGCCCGAGGCGACAATGGCTTTCTTCATGTCCGGGTTGAAAGTCTGGGACAGGTCGCGACGGGCCACGCCGACCACGGCGAACTCCTCCGGCAGCAGACCGCTTTGCTCCAGGTGGAAGAGAGCGGGCAACAGCTTCTTTTTGGTCAGATCGCCGGAAGCGCCTAAAATGACGACGATGGCCGGCTCGGCGCGGCGGTCACCGGCCGTTTCCTGCGCTTGGGGGAGGGTGTCTGGGGTTACGGGCTGGTCGAGAGTAGGCATTCGTCTCTTTCTACAGGAGGTTGAGGGACTGAAGCTCGGCGCGCAGGGCCGCCGAGCCGGTGTAAACGATGGCGCGCATGCCGAGCGCGCGGGCGGCCTCGGCGTTTTTCGCGCGGTCATCGATGAAAACGACCTCCGCGGCCGGGACTTGCAGCACCTCCAAGGCGAGCCGATAGATGGCGGGGTCGGGCTTGCGGAGCCGGACGTAGCCGGAGCAGAAGAAGGTGGAAAGGTACCGTTTGAGGCCGAAGCGCTCGAGCCGCATGTCGTTCAGCTCGCGCGACTCGTTGTTGAGCTGGCCCATCCTGACCTCGCCGCGCGCGTGGAGCTCCTCGAGGACCGGCATGGCGGAATCGGGCAGCAGCGCGGACTCCGCTTCGATGGCCTCGCGCATCCCTTCGAGCGAGAAGCCGCGCGGCTCGAAGAAGCAGGTTTGGACCAGGTAATCCTCGAAGGTGATCGTTCCCTTCTCCCACGGATCGTTCGCGGCCTCGTGGCGCGCCTCGAAGGTTTCGCGAAGGGCGGGTGGAAAGCCGAACCGATCGAAGACCGTCTTGCGTTCGTTGCGGTCCCAGCCATTGGTGAGCAGAACGCCGCCGATGTCCCACAGAACCACACTAGGCATGCTCATTTACCAGCATAGGATGCACCAGGGTGGCCGGTTCGGTGCAAGGAATGCCTAAAAGCTCGATCGACCTCTGACTGCCGCCCGACGTTCGCAGTGCGGGCACTTCCGAGCTGTGCTCCGCCCTCAAAGACCGCAGTCGTTGCGGCACCTGGTCCGTCAGCTTTTCATGGATTGCCTCTCGCCGCGGCTGCTCGGCTGTGTGCTGTGCAGCTATCCTTCCTGTGACACGAACCTGACCCCATGTTCCGCGGCCAGACGCTGCACGGAAGCCGGATCGGGGGGAGCCGAGTCGGTGCCGCCGGAGGGGAGCTCCATCGTGACCACGGGCTGCGAGAGACCCTCGAAGTAGCCTTCGACTCCCTTGCTGGGCTGCATGATCGCGAGAAAACGCACGGGTGCCTGCAGACGGTAGGTGTGCCCATGGCCGCGAGGCACGAAGACCGCGTCACCCGCTCGCGCCGTCCGCCTCTCTGCCTCGCAAAGCACTTCCATCTCGCCTTCAAGCACGTAGAAGATGACATCGCGCTCCTCGTGCAAGTGCATGGGGAGCTCGCTGCCGGGCTCGATGCAGGCTTCGAAAAGACTGAGGCCGTCCTGAGTGGCTGCTGCCGTGATGAGAAAGCTGACAAGCCCGCCCGGGTAGGCTCGCGTGTTTTCGACGCGTGCACGATCGACGAAGAAACCTGGGGTGTGCGGTTTGATCAATAGTTCTCCTGCCGCTCAAAAATCTTTGCCGGCGGATACGGTACTGCTACGTTGGGTGTACCGGGGCCGAGTCGGCGAGGAGGCAGCCTCGGAGAGAACCGCCGGCCCACGGTGAATTCAATTCAAAAAGGCGCGACCGAACGATCGCGCCTCCTCCCGATCGCCCCGTTTAGTTGTCGTTGAGGCCGCCCAGCGCGGGCAGCTCCTTGCCGGCTTTCGCGATCAGCTCCTTCGCGCGGCTGACGATATTGTCCACCCCGAAACCGAGCTTTTCGAGCGCGAGCGTCCCCGGAGCCGACGCGCCGAAGCGGTCCAGGCCGAGCACGTCGCCGTGGCGGCCCACCCACTTCCACCAGCCGAGAGTCGCGCCTGCCTCGACGGCCAGCTTGGGCGTGCCCTCGGGCAGCACTTCCAGCTTGTAGCTCGCGGGCTGGCGCTCGAACAACTGCCAGCTCGGGAACGACACGATGCGCGCCGTGATGCCCTCCTCTTTGAGCTTCGCGGCGGCCTTGACGATCTGCCAAACCTCGGCTCCGGTCGAGAGCATGAGGATGTCCGGCTTGTCCCCGCCCTTGTCGATCACATACGCGCCGCGGCTGACGCCTTCGTAGATGTCGAGCTTGGATGGGTCGAGCAGGGGCAGGTCCTGGCGGGAAAGCGCCATGAAGCTGGTCTCCTTGTGCTCGAGCGCCAGGCGCCAGGCGGCGGCGGTCTCGTTCGCGTCCGCGGGGCGGAAGTCGATCAGGTGCGGCACCGCGCGCAGCATCATCAACTGATCGATAGGCTGGTGGGTGGGGCCGTCCTCGCCGAGGCCGATCGAGTCATGCGTGTACACGAAGATGGAGTGGATGTGCATCAGCGCCGCGAGCCGGATGGCGGGCTTGGCATAGTCGGAGAAGGTGAAGAAGGTGGAGCCGTAGGGGATCAGCCCGCCGTGCGCGGCCATTCCGTTCACCGCAGCGTGCATGGCGAACTCGCGGACGCCGAAGAACACGTTGCGGCCGGCGGGGTCGACGTGGAAGTTCGCCGACTTCTTGAGCAGGGTCTTGGTCGACTCGGTGAGGTCGGCCGCGCCGCCGAACACCTCCGGCACCGCCTCGGCGAAGGCGTTCATGATCGCGCCGCCCGCGTTGCGGGTCGCCATGGGCTTGCCGTCCGCCGGGTAGGAGGGCAGCGACGCCTCCCAGCCTTCCTTGAGCTTGCCGGCCTGGGTGCGCTCGTACTCGGCCGCGAGCTCGGCGTTCTCGGCCTTGTACTTGGCGAACGACTCGTTCCACTCCTGCTCGAACCGCGCGCCGTTCTCGACGATCTCGCCCCACTTTTGCGCGGCATCGTCAGGTACGTAGAAAGTCTTGTCCTCGGGCCAGTTGAGGGTGCGCTTGGTTTCCCGGACGTTCTTTTCACCCAGCGGCGCGCCGTGGGCCTTGCTGGTGCCCGCGGCCGGGGAGCCGTAACCGATGATGGTGCGCACGGCGATCAGCGAGGGCTTGCCGGTCTCGGCCTTGGCGGCTTCGATCGCGGCGGAGATGGCGTCGAGGTCGTTGCCGTCGGCGACGGTCTGCACATGCCAGTGGTAGGCCTTGAAACGGTCCTGCACGTTCTCGGTGAAGCTCAGGTCCGTCGGCCCGTCGAGCGAGATCAGATTGTCGTCGTACAGGAAGATGAGCTTGCCCAGGCCGAGCGTGCCGGCGAGCGAGGCCGCCTCGTGCGAGATGCCCTCCATCAGGTCGCCGTCGCCGCACAGGCCGTAGGTGTAGTGGTCCACGATCTCGAAGCCCGGCTTGTTGTAGACCGCCGCGAGGTGCTTTTCGGCCATGGCCATGCCGACCGCCATCGCGAAGCCCTGGCCGAGCGGCCCGGTGGTCACCTCGACGCCGTCGGTCTCGCCGAACTCGGGATGGCCGGGGGTCCGGGAGTGCCACTGCCGGAACTGCTTCAGATCCCCGATCGAGAGGTCGTAGCCCGCAAGGTGCAGCATTCCGTAGAGCAGCGCGGAGGCGTGGCCGTTCGAGAGCACGAAGCGGTCGCGGTTGGACCACTTGGAGTGCTTCGGGTTGTGCCGCATGTACTTGTGGAACAGCAGATACGCGATGGGCGCGCAGCCCAGCGGGGCCCCGGGGTGGCCGGAGTTGGCCGCCTCGACCGCATCGACGGCGAGGAAACGGAGGGCGTTGATGGAAAGCTGGTCGATGTCGGTCTGAACGGGGGCGATGGCGGTGGCGCTCATGATGTAGGGTCTGTCTCCGGATTCGGGGGTGTCGTCAATAGTCTATGCCCCGTTTGGGCCGGTTGCCGAGGGCGCGGGGACGATTTTCACGCGGAAGTCGCGGCCCTGCCAGCGGCGCTCGCGCGGCCAGTACAAGGTGAAGACGATCTCCCCGTCCAACGCGGGGAGCAGGTCGGCCACCGAGCCGGCGGCACCCAGCTCGCGGGAGGCGAGCGAGCGCTTGGACGCCCAATTGTCGGTCGAGTAGAGCACCTCGAAGGGGTCGGCGGAGAGAATGCGGAGGCGCTTGCCCGCAGCCATCTCCGCGATGGGCCGGCGCTGCTTCCACACCTCGAATGGGCTGGACACCGGACCTGCGCCGTAGCGGGCCTCCGCGGCGGAGATGCGGTCGAAGACGCGCCCGTCGTGGATGGACCGGACCAGCTTGAGGTACTCGGCATGGGCCCAGGCCAGCGGCATTGCGGAGCCCGCGGGATCGCCGAGCACCACCGGGCCGGCGGTGGTCGAAAGCGACTTGCGCTCGTCCCACACCTGCTCCGGCAGCATGCCGCCGCGGGAGGCGAAGCCTTCGAGGGTCAGAAGGAAGGACCGGACGTCGCGCCCGGCGGCGAGCTCGTAGTGGGCCCGCTCGCCGGTGAGCAGCGGCCAGGCGCGACCCTGCCCGTAGGTCAGGAAGGGGCCGCCTCCGTTCTGCTCGCCATAGCCGTCGTGGTTGTAGCGGCGCCAGCATGGGCCTTGCGGGCACTCCACGCGGAGCACGCGGTCGTACACGCGCAGGGTGTCGAGGATGACCGGGTCGTCGGCCCGGCGGATGCCGTAGCGGACCAACTCCAGAAAACCGCCGTCCACGACCGCGCTCGCGGGGAACTCACTTTCCTCCCACGGCGCGCGGTTGTTGAGCCGGACATTGCCGGGCGCGACGTCGGGCCGGTACCAAGGCTCGCCCTTGGCCGGTGGGCGCACGCGGATGTAGTGGCGCCCGACCTCGGGGTGCAGCGTGCCTTCCTCGGTCACGGTCCAGTCCTCCAGGTGCGACTGAATCCAGTCGGCGTGCTCGTCGAGGAACTGGGCGAGCGCCGGCTCGTCGTGCGCCCCGGCGATCTCCGCGGCGCAGCACAGCCCGGCGATGACGGCGGCCAGCGTCGAGGGCGAGTAGCCGGCGTTCTCCTCCCAGCGCTCCTGCTGGGTGACCGGGGCGTAGCGGACCAGAAAGCCCGCGGCCCGGGCCACGAACGGGAACACGTCGAACTCGCCCAGGCCCTCGGCCTTCCACAACCGCCAGGCCAGGATGATGGGAAACGCGACCTCGTCGAGCTGGATACCGGTCCAGTACGGCGTGCCGTCGACCCAGAAGTTCTGCGCGAAGCCGCCGTCCGGCTTCTGGCTGCAGGCCAGGTACACCAGGGCGCGCAGGGCGGTCTCCACCCGGCCCATGGCCAGCAGGGCGGAGGCGGAGTGGACCATGTCGCGGGTCCACACCAGGTGGTAGCCGCCCAGGTCGTCGTCGCCCTTGGCATAGCCCCAGGGGATGGACAGCGAGGCGATGAAGGCGCCCGCGTAGGTCTTGTCCTCGTGCATGAGCAGGACGCGCTGCGAGGCCCGCAGGAGCCGCCCGCCGTCGCCGGTCACGGTCTCCAGGCCCTCGGGCACGGTCACGCGCTGCCACTGGCGGATGAACCGCTTCAGGTCCTCGGCGAAGGGCGTGGCGAGCGAGCTCTGGGGGGCGGCCAGGGCGGCTTGGGGGCTTGCGCCGAAGCCGAGGGCCAGGGTGAAGGCGCGGGAGTTTTCCGGGGGCGGGGCGGCGCGGGCGAGGTCGACCTCGCCCATCACGGCAATGTTGCCGTCGGTGGCCGAGCCGTACTCCCAGTGCATTTGGTAGTCGTGCTTCAGGTCCTGCCAGCCGTCGCTCACCCCCACGAAGCCGCAGGAGGCGCGCGAGAAACCGCAGTTGGCGGCCATCGCGAGCGTATTTTGGTCCTTCCAGGCGAGCAGGGTGCGGGAGCCGGCCACATCGACGACGCGGGCGGAGTTG
>CAXUHL010000037.1:0-3194 GCA_964250745.1 uncultured Acidobacteriaceae bacterium | reverse complement strand
TTGTTTTTTTGGCGGTGGCGGGCGGTGGGGGGGGGGTGCCCCCCCCCTCGGCGCGGGGGGGTGTGTGCCCCCCCCCCCGCCGCCGCCCAGGTGAGGCGAGAGCAGGGCATACAGGCGCAGGCGGGGCAGCAGCTCCGGGTCGGCCTCGAGCCGCACGCGCATCAGCACCACTGAGGCGTGTGGGTCGCAGATGGTCTCCTTCGTGAGCGTGTAGCGGCCTTCGGGGTCGCGGTTCACCTGCCGCGGACCGGGCGCGATGGGATCGATATAGGCAAAGTGCCGCTCGCAGTCGCGCTTTTCCTCGTGGAAAAAGGTCGTGCCGTCGGTGATGAGGAACTCCATGTCGCGGGTCTGCGGCCGGTCGATGGTGGGGTGGTAGATCTCGTTCAGGATGCCGTGCGAGGTGGTGAACCAGATCTCGGAGGAGGCCGAGTAGGCGCAGCAGACGCTGTTCTTGACGCTGGAGGTCCAGCGGCCGGGCAGGCCGGGGGCCCCCGGGGCTTCGCCGTGCTGGTGGAGCCACAGGTAGGGTTCGGCGTGGTCGGGCATAGGGTGGCCTCCGTCTCTGCTTTCCTGGTAGGGGTCTGCTTCGGGCTCGAACTGAGTTCCCCTAGAGTAGCGCGAGCCTGTTTCGGAACGGGGCAGGCGTGCTATCAGAACGTGCTCACAGTGCTATCATCCAAGTGGAAGCGGAAGAGGAGGCGACCCATGCACGCAGTGACAATACGGAACTTGCCGAACGCGACCCACCGGGCGCTGAAGCAGCAGGCGATGCTGCACGGTAAAAGCACGGAAGCGGAGATTCGGGCGATTTTGGAAGAGGCGGTGCGTCCAAAGGAAGAAAAAGGCCTGGGGACACTTCTGCACGAGTTTGCCATGCAGTATGGGGGTTTGGAGATCGATCTCGAAGCCGTCCGTGCCATGACCCCGTCGAAGCCGCCTGTCAGCTTCGAATGATTGTTCTGGATACCAATGTCGTCTCCGAGGTGCTGAAACCGCGCCCCGAACCGGTGGTGCTCGCCTGGCTTGACCGCCAGGCGCAAGCGACGTTCTTCCTGGCAACGATCAGCCTGGCTGAATCCCTGCTGGGGCTTGAACTGCTTGCCGAGGGCCGGCGCAAACGAGAGCTGCAAACCGCGTTGAACGGCGTTCTCGCTCGTCTCTTCGGGGCCCGGATCCTCGCTTTCGATGCAGAGTGCGCGATCGCGTATGCCGAGATCGTCAGCCAAGCCCGGCAGCGGGGACGCGCTATCTCCGTGCAGGACGGGCAGATCGCCGCGACCGCCAAGGTTCAGGGCTTCGCGGTCGCCACGCGGGACCGGCGCCCCTTCGAAGTGGCTGGAGTGCTGGTGATCGACCCATGGGGGGCATAAGGTCTGGCGCTCCGAGATGGAAGCCGCTTCTCTATGCGGCTCTCGCGGCTTTGCTTGTCTACTTACCGATCGTGGTTTCCGGGAGCGGCGGGTGGGAGTTAATTTATTGGCTGCTGGTGACGGTTTTTATGTTTGGATCATTCGCTACCGCGCCCTTTCTTGCGCTCGCAGGTAAGTGGAGGAATAGCCTCCTCTTGCTGGGAATGGCGACTGCCTGCTTGCTTGTCAGCTTTTTTCTCTTCTGGAAGGGCTTTGTCATCCGCACCTACGCGCGTTGGGCGTTCCACTCCGGCACTTACAAGCGAGAAGTGCTCGCGCAGCACGGCCTCGCGCCGGAGGTTCTGCGGCATATCGGTTGGGATAGCTGGGGCATGGCCGGGCAGGATACTTTTGCGTATCTCGTCTATGACCCGAAAGACCGGCTAAGGTACGCCGTTCGCACGGGGGAAGGATACGGAGCGGCAGGGCTGCCCTGCGACGTTTGGCAGGTGCTGCGGCTTGAGAAGCAATGGTATGCTGTCGTTTTCTTTACCAATACAGGTTGGCAGAGTCGCTGAATCTTCTCCACGGAGACGAAAGCAATCCTTCCGCTCATGCTGCGAAAGCCGTCACAACCTAAGTACTCAGTGTCTCTCGCCGGCCGTCGATTACCCGCAGGATAACTACCTCGTCCTCGAAGAGCCTGTAGAAAATAACGTGCCGCCCCACTGGAAAGCTCCGTACACCGGGGCGAAGATCATCTCTCCGGCGGCCCGCTTGCGGATGCCGGGTCAGCAGGTAAAAGCGTTCCGTGAGATTAGCAATCACGCGTTCGGCTGTTTCGATACTGCTTTCCCGAGCAATGTACAGCCAGATGTCATCCAGATCGGATTCTGCGGCGGGTGAGACCCTGTGCGTCATTCGCTATCATCGAGCGAAGCAAGTCGCGCGCGTCCGCGCTGACTTACTTCTTCAGCCAGCGCACGCATGGAACCCTCGGTGATGATGCGGCCTTTTCCTCCGATCATGCCGACTTCCGCGTCGTCCAACGAAGCGAGCAGCTCGGCCCGCGAGCGTTCTCGTTGCTCCCACAACGCCATCGCTTCCAGCACTGCATCTTCCTGCTTCGAAAAGCGGCCGGTCTCGACGGCGAGACGAGCGAAGCGTTCCTGATCGGGCGTAAGCTGCACCTGCATGGGCCAAGAATAGCAGGGCGGGTGCCCCTCACAACACCTGCGAGTTCGCGTCCGGGTCGGGGTGGAACTGCACCTCCTGCATCGCGTGCGTGATCTCGCGGTTCTTCATGAAGTACTCCCAGCAGAAGCCAGATCGCAGGTTTTCCGCCATCAGGACGCTGATCCCCTGGTCGATGCCGAGAATGTCCTCGGCGAACCAGTTGCCCTTCACGTCAAACGCGTCCACGAAGCCGTAGCGGGTCCAGACGCGCGGGCCCATCTTCTCGCGCATGGACAAGAGCACGTGCGAGCACTCGGCCGGCAGGAACGGCAGCGAGCCGGCGGCGGCGCACGGGACCAGGGTTCCATCGAGAGGGCCGATCGAGGGCGGGCCGCCCCAGACCCGGTAGCCGTCGCGGGAGTCCGACGCGGTGATGCCCCACATGTCCATGTCGACCCAGTTGTACTTTTGTCCCAGGTGGATGCACCACAGCTGGTGGGCGCGCGTGGCTGCGATGGAGTTGGTGAAGTAGTTGGCGTGGAGGTCGCGCTGGTCGCGGTAGTCGCACCAGGCGTGGGCGTACTGGTGGATGAACAAGGGCGCGGTGCCGGAGATGTATTCGATGCCGCCGAACTGGATCAGCGGGCGCTGGAGCCTGTTCCAGGT
>CAXUHL010000036.1:0-16702 GCA_964250745.1 uncultured Acidobacteriaceae bacterium | reverse complement strand
AGTCCGAGTACAAGCGCGCGCTGCTGTGGGTGCCGGATTTCGTGGTCAACCGCGAGAACTAGCCGACTGGATTCCGCGCCGCGGAATCGCCATGTACGCCCCCCCGTCACCTTTTCCGCTTTATCAACAAAGATGAAGAAATCACGCCGCAGGGACGCCAAGTCTTACCTTGTTGAGCTACCTTGCACGGGTCGCGGCTTGACCGGATAAGCCGCACCGAGGCCAGCCCATGCGTCCCATTCAGCTCTCCGCCGCACTCGCCCTTGCCGCAGGATCAACCGCGTTCGCGCAGACTGCCGCGCCGCAGCAGCAATATGCCGTGACCGACCTGGTCGCGGACTCCACAGCTACTGCCAAGGCGGCGGTGATCGACCCCAACCTGATCGGCGGGTGGGGGCTCTCCGAGTCATCCGCCGGGCCCTGGTGGCTGTCCGATAACGGCAGCGGGCTGTCCACGCTCTACAACGGCGCGGGCGCACGGCAGAGCCTGGTCGTGACGGTTCCCAGCGCCGACCCGAAGCAGACGCCTCTCGGCACCCCTACCGGGGTCGTCTTCAATGCGATTCCCTCCAACTTCGTCTTACCTGACGGCAAGGCGGGCAACTTCTTCTTCGCCACGCTGGACGGGACCATCTCCGGCTGGAACTCCGGAGTGCCGGCATCCACGGCGCAGATTGTCGCTTCCAAGCCGGGCGCGAGCTTCACCGGGCTGGCGGAGGCCAATGCGACTGTCGGC
The DNA here is from genome assembly GCA_964250745.1 of uncultured Acidobacteriaceae bacterium. Taxonomy (GTDB): domain Bacteria; phylum Acidobacteriota; class Terriglobia; order Terriglobales; family Acidobacteriaceae; genus EB88. The sequence continues at coordinate 15,966 of CAXUHL010000036.1, read as the reverse complement.
GGCAAGACGGGAGCCTACCTGTACGCGACGGACTTCGCGAACCGCACGGTCAGCGTCTACGACAGCAGCTTCAAGGAGGCCGCCGGCATCGAGGCGGCGCTTGCCGCTCTGGCACTCCCCCCGGGTTCGGCTCCGTTCGGAATCCAGAACGTGGGCGGCAATCTTTGGGTGACGCTCGCGCCGGCGGACGGGTCGACCGGACCGGGCCTTGGGGCGGTTGCCCTGATCAGCCCGGAAGGCAAGTTCTTCGGCCTGCTTCAGGGCGGCCGGTATCTGAACGCTCCCTGGGGCATCGCGCTCGCGCCGGGCAACTTCGGGGATTACAGCCACGATCTGCTGGTCGGCAACAACGGCGACGGCAAGATCAACGTCTTCAACCCGCAGACCGGGGCCTACATCGCGACCCTCGCGGACGCGACCGGAGCCCCGATCGTGATCGACGGCCTGTGGGGGCTCTCCTTCGGCAATGACACTACGAATGGAGGCCCGGCGACCACCCTCTACTTCGCGGCGGCACCGGGCAACGGAGGCTTGTTCGGCAGCATCAAGCCGGTCGCGAACCTGAACGGCAGCAATAATTGACGGCCTACCGGCGACCCCGCCTGCATTCAGGCGAGGTTTGCAGCGGCGAACTCGTTGATCCGCGCATACTCGGCGTCACTCAGACGGAACGAGGCGGCCGGGAACGTCCCATCCACCTGCTTCGCGTCGCGCGCCCCCACGATCGCCGCGGTCACGGCGGGGTGGTGCAGGGTCCAGGCAATGGCCACCACGCCCGTCTCGACCCCGTGCTCGCGTCCGATCTCGGTCAACAGTGCGGCCAGCTTGAGGTTGCGCCCGAGCTTGGGCTCGTTGAAGTTGGGGCTGCGCTTGCGCCAGTCGCTGTCCGGCATCCGCGCCACGCGCTCGGCGCTCATCTTGCCCGTCAACAGACCGGAGGTCATGGGCGAGTAGTTGATGACGCCGATCCCGTGCTCGCGGCAGTAGGGCAGGATCTCGTTCTGCGCGTCAGGCCGGATCAGCGAGTAGGGCGGCTGCAGCGAGGCGATCGGCGCGATGGTCCGGATGCGCTCCATCTGCGCGACGTTGAAGTTGGACACGCCGAGCCAGCGAATCTTCCCCTCGTCCTTGAGCTTCGCGAGCTCCGCCCAACCTTCCTCGATCTCGGCCTCCGGATTGGGCCAATGCACCTGGTACAGGTCGATCGTGTCGATGTTCAGGCGGCGCAGCGAGGCCTCGCACTCTTCGCGCACCGACGCGGCCTTGAGCGAGCGGTAAATCTTGCGCTCGCGCGCGTCCCAGCGCATGGAGCACTTGGTAAATACGAGCGGTCTGGCCGAGGTCTGTTCGAGGGCCTGCGCGAGGAGCTCTTCCGAGTGGCCCAGCCCGTACACGGCGGCGGTGTCGATCCAGTTGATGCCGAGATCGAGCGCGCGGTGGATGGCGCGGATGGAGCTGTCGTTTTCCTGCGGTCCCCAGCCGAACTCCCAGTCGCCGCCGCCGATGGCCCAGGCACCGAAGCCGATGGGGGTGAGGTGGAGGTCGGAGGTGCCGAGTTGCCGGAGCTGGAGCTGTGTGGGTGCGGTCGTCGCCATGGGTGGTTTGGATGCGTCGAGTTCGCGAAGGCACAGCTTCGGCAGCCGGTGGTACATGGGTCAGCGCCCGCCCGCAAGCGGGAACGCACCCGCCCGGGCCCAGGGGCCGCCCTCGTAGTGCCACAGCAGCAGTTCGGCGGCCTCGACGGTCCAGGGGCGAAAGGTCGCGGCGAGCCGGTCGTGGAGCGCCCGCGCTTCCCCGGGGTCGACCTTGTTCTGGATGACGACATGCGCCCGGAACGGCTGCAAATCCTGCCGAGACAGGGAAGGCAGCCAGGCGGCGCGCAAGCGCGCGTGGAGGCCGTCGAGCTCGGGGGCGCGCAGGGCGTAGGCGACGCCGCGGCCCAGGCGCATCAGGTCATGGACCTCAACGGGGAACGCAGGGGTGGCCTGCGCGAGGCTCGCGAGTTCCCTTTCGATCGCGGGCAGGTTCTCGCCGGGGAGCGCGTGAAACAGCGACACGTGAGCGGGGATGCGGTTGAGCCGGGCCGGGAAGTGGCGGCGGCGCTCAGACTCGAACCGGGCCTGGCTCGCGGGATCGAGCGCGAGGGTCACGATCAGGGGGCGCGGCGGGGAAGGGGTCACCGTCCCTTGGATGCGCCCGGCTTTGGTAGGATAAGAGGCTGGGTGATTGGAACATCGCCTACAGCAGCCGCCCGTTGTACCCGGAAAGGATTTCCCTAAAGTGTTGATGATTCGCCTGGCGCGCTTCGGCGCCCGCAAGAAGCCGTTTTACCGTGTCGTCGTGATCGAAAAAGACCGCGCCCGCAATGGCCGCTCCATCGAGCTGGTCGGCACCTACAACCCCCGCACCAGCCCCGCGACCGTCGATTTTAAACGCGAGCGGATCGATTACTGGACCGGCAAGGGCGCGCAGCTGTCGGAGCGCGTGGCCAAGCTGTTGAAGAACGCGCCGGCGGCGGCTCCCGCCGCGATGGAAGCGGCGTCCTAAGCAGCCGCGCGGCCCCTGTTGCGGCCTGTGAGGAAGCTGCTACCATGAGCGCCATCCGGAGCAGGCCGCCATGGCTGCCCGGCCGGAGCGGGGTCATGGCGGAGCAGGCAGGGACGCAAAACGCAGGTGTGGAACAGGTTGCCGACCCGACCCGGGCGCTGGTCATGGAGATCGCGCGCGCGCTGGTCGACAACCCGGACAAGGTCGAAGTGGAAGCGCTCGCGCTCGAGGAAACGACGGTGCTTCGGCTCCATGTTTCCGACGCCGACATCGGCAAGGTCATCGGCAAGCAGGGCCGCACGGCGCACTCGCTGCGCACCATCCTCGGCGCGGTGAGCATGAAGTACCACCACCGTTACACGCTCGACATCGTGGAAACGCGGGCCGCCGATTCGCTTGCGGACTCCCGCTCTTGACCGGCCGGGCCACCCCGGAGTGGCTGCGCGTGGCGCACATCGTCCGCCCGCAGGGCCATCGCGGCGAGGTCCTGGCGGAGCTGCTCACCGACTTTCCTGAGCGGTTCGAGGGCGAGCCGGAGATGCACCTGCGCCTCGGTGAGGGCGCGCCCGCCCGTCCGGTCACGGTCGAATCGAGCAGGCTCCACAACGGACGCATCGTCCTCCGGCTGTCCGCCTGCGCATCCATGAACGATGCTGAAGCCCTGCGCGGCTATGACCTCGTCGTGCCCTGGGAAGCGCGCGCGCCGCTCGCGGAGGACGAGGTGTACGTCGCCGAGCTGACAGGCTGCGCCCTGACCGACACCCATACCGGCTCGCTCGTCGGCACCGTCACCGGCGTGGACCGGGAGTCCGGCGCGACCGCTCTGCTCATAGTCGAGCGGGACGGCGGGCGCGAGCTGCTGGTGCCTTTCGTCAAGGCGTTCGAGCCGGCCTGGGATCTCCAGGCGCGGACGCTCTCGATGCGCCTGCCCGAGGGCTTGCTGGATCTCGACGAGGGTTGAGTGCGCTTTGACATCCTGACCATCTTTCCGAGTTTTTTCGGTGCCGCGACGGCGAAAAGCGCGGATGGGGCGGGCATTTTCGGCTCCGGGATGCTGCGCCGCGCGCTCGCCGCCGGGCTGGTGGAGGCGCACGTCCACGATCTGCGCGAGTTCGCCGCGGACAAGCACCGGACCGTGGACGATCGCCCGTTCGGGGGCGGTGAGGGCATGGTACTCAAGCCGGAGCCGTTCGCGCGCGCGCTTCTTACGCTCGGCGTGGCACCGAAAGCGGAGCGGGACCCCAGCCGGGAAACGGTGATTCTGCTGGGCGCGGGCGGCGCGCCTTTCACCCAGGCTACCGCGCGCGCCCTCGCCGGCATGGGGCGCGCCGTGCTGCTGTGCGGACGCTACGAGGGCGTGGACGAGCGGGTCGCGGCACTGCTGGCGGACAGGGAGTTCTCGGTCGGCGACTACGTGCTGACCGGGGGCGAGTTGCCGGCGGCGGTGATCGTCGACGCGGTCACGCGGCTGCTTCCGGGCGTGCTGGGCAACGCGGCCTCGCACGCGTGCGAGCGCTGCGGCGCGGAGGCCGCGGCGCGCCCCCACGCGCCCGCCCGGGCCCCGCGCGCGACCCACGGCGCGGGGGGGCTGCTGGACTACCCGCAGTACACGCGCCCCGCCGACTGGGACGGCACGCGGGTCCCCGGCCCCTTGCTCGACGGCAACCACGAGCAGGTGCGGCGCTGGCGGCGCGAGCGGGCGCTTGAAAAAACCTGGCGGGTGCGCCCGGATCTGCTCGAAAGGGCCGCTTTGAGCCCAGAGGACCGGGCCTACCTCACGGCGCTGGCGGGCGATTCTTCGCAGAAGGGGTAAAGCGCCGCAAGACGAACTCCTGCACGAGATTCCCGATCACGTTGCCACCGATCCCGATCGCGGCGTTGCGGAAGGTGAGCCCCGCGCCGTTGCGGTCGGCCGCCGGGTAGTAGAGGTTCGAGATGCCGGCCGCCCCGAGATCGCCGAAGATGCGCGAAGCGCAGAACTGCCAGTGCCGGTCGTCGCCCTTGCACACCACCGATTGCTTGACGGCGTGGTACGACCGCTCGCGCACGGTGCCCTCGCCCTTGTAGAAGTAGCGCGGATCCTGGTGGAGCAGGGACGGCAGAATGGCCGCGCTGAGCATGGTGCCGATGGCGAAGTCCGCGTAGGCAGCGCCGTACCGCTTGCCGAAGCCCTGCGCCCCCTGCCCGAATGCCGGAAAGGTATCGTTGGCCTGCTCGATCCCCGCGACAGCCCCGGTAATGCCGAACGAGACGGGGTCGAGCAGCTGCTTGCCCGCGAGCTGGAACTTCTGCGCCGCATCGAGCGGGACGGCGTGGGGATCGTACGTGACATAGAAGTTGGGAATCACGCCGAGCAGCCGCTGCTTCTCCTCGATGTGAATCTGCTCGGTCGCGAGCTCGGTGGCCGTGAGCGTGACCCGGACATCGGTGCTCGCGGCGGCGACAGTGAGGGTTTGCGGTGCCAGTTGCCGCGCCCCTGCCATCAGCGTGCCGGCGGTCGTTGCATCCGCGAAGCCGGGCTTGCTCCAGGTCAGGGTGTAGGGTCCGGCGGGCAGGCCGGTGAAGGTGAAGCGGCCTTCGCCGTCGGAGGCGGCCGTGCGGGTCTCCCCGGCGACAGACAGCCGGACAGACACCCCTTCGAGAGCCGCGCCGGAGCCATCCAGAACCGTTCCGGCCAGCGAGGCCGCGGGAACCGGGGCTGCCTGCGCGGGCAGCGCGAGCGCGATCACCGGCCGGCCCGGGGCGACACACCCGGGTGGGTCGCGTAAGCATCCGCTTGCAGGGACAGACCGGCGGCATCGTCGCGGTTCCAGGCACGCATCGAGTCGGTCCCTCCTACCCACAAGCCTACGCGCTTAGTTCGCTCCGGTGGTTTTGTGAAGGAAAAACTCCTGGACCAGATTCGTGGCGGCCTGCGCGGCGATGCCGAAGCCGAAGTTGTAAAAGGTAAGCGCGGGTCCCCGGTTCCGTGCCGGGTAGTACAGATTGGAGATAGCCCCGGAGCCCAGAGCGCCCAGCAGGCGCGAATAGTTCAGCTCCTGCTCGTGGTCGTCGCCTCGGCCCCACACCGAGTTCGAAACGGCATACACGGTCCGTGACTTGATCGTCCCTTCGCCCAGGTAGAAGTAGCGCGGGTCCTGCCGGAACAGCACGGGCAGCAGGGCTTCGCCGAGGAAGTCGGCGGTGAACAGGTCGGCGTAGGCCGTGCCGTAGCGCCTGCCGTAGCCGCGCGCGCCCTGGTGGAAGTCGGCGTACAGGTTGCCGCCCTGCTCGATGCCGGCGACCGCGGCGGCGGCCCCGAAGGTGACCGGGTCGATCGAGAACGCGCCGAACAGCGCAAACTTTTCCCGAGGGCTGAGCGGCACGGCCTCCCGCAGGTGGCGCAGGTCGGTGCTTTGCGCCGCGGTGAGGGGCAGGCCCGGCTTGCCCACATCGGCCTGGGCCGCCGGGGCCGCCGGCAGCTGCGCCGTCTGGGCGGCCGCTGCGGACAGGCTCACGGCCGCGAACACGATGCCGAAATAGAGGTAAGCTCCGGAACGGAGCGGCGGCTTGCACACGTAAGAGGTATAGCACTCCCCGAGCCCGGCTTCCTTGAAGCGCGCCCGTTCAGTCTCCGTGGGACTGAAAAGCTGATGTACACTGAAGGTTCTGCGCGCGCCCGGCATTTCGGCCTGTGTGTTGCGGCTGAAAATCCATCTCACAGGAACGACCCATGTCTATCCATCCCGTTATGCAGCGCCTTGCGGAAAAGCTGAAGCGCACCGACCTTCCGGCCTTCGCCACGGGCGACACCGTTCGCGTCCAGGTCAAGATCAAGGAAGGCGAAAAAGAGCGTCTGCAGGCGTTTGAAGGGCTGGTGATCGCGTACAAGCGCGGACCCGAGGGCTCCTTTACCGTGCGCAAGGTGAGCTTCGGCCAGGGGGTGGAGCGCATCTTCCCGTTCAACTCCAAGGTGGTCGACAAGGTCGAAAAGCTGCGCTCGGCCAAGATTCGCCGGTCCAAGCTGTTCTACCTGCGCGGGCTGCGCGGTAAGGCGGCGCGCCTCAAGGAAGTCGAGCGCTCCTAAGCACCCCGATGCCGGGCCCAGCACCCTCAAAGGCGGCCGAAAAGGCCCGCATGCTCCGCTCGCTCGTGTGCGACGACGCTTATGAGCGAGCCGCGCGAGATGGGGGAGCCACGCTGGTGGCCGGCGTCGACGAAGTAGGGCGCGGCGCGCTCTTCGGCCCCGTCGTCGCGGCAGCCGTGGTCTTCCCCGCGGATTGCGACGCGGCCGCGTTGATGGCCGAAGGGCTGCGGGACTCCAAGCAGCTCGATCCGGACGCTCGCGAGCGTCTGGATCAAACGGTTCGGCGCTGCGCAGCAGGCATCGCGATCCGCGAGATCGACGCCCCCACTATCGACCGGGTCAATATCTACCAGGCCACGAAGCTCGCCATGCTGGCCGCCGTGGAAGCACTGACACCCGAGCCGGACCACCTGCTCATCGATGCGCTGCGCCTGCCGCACTCCTGCCCGCAAACCAGCCTGATACACGGCGACGCGCGTTCGCTGTCCATCGCCGCGGCATCCGTCGTCGCGAAGGTGTACCGCGACGCGCGGATGTGCGCGCTGGACCGGGAGTTCCCCGGCTACGGCCTGAGCGAGCACAAAGGCTACGGCACCCCGGAACACCAGAGAGCCCTGCTGCGCCTGGGGCCTGCGCCCCCGCACCGCCGCAGCTTTCGCCCGGTGCGCGAAGCCGCGCTGCCCTGGGACTGCCCGTTTGACTGAAGGAGATACGATGCCCCTGCGCCTGCTGTGCCTGACCGCCCACCCGGACGACGAGAGCGGCGCCTTCGCCGGGGCACTGCTGCGCGCCGCCGCGCGCGGCGTGGAAACCGCCGTGCTGTGCCTGACCGACGGCGCGGCCGGAAACTACCGCGAGCCGGGACAAACCGACGAGCAGCTCGCCGCGCAGCGCCGGGACGAGTTCGCCCGCGCCTCATCCGTCTTGCGGATCGGCTACACCGAGCTGATGCACTACGGCGACGGCAAGCTCGCGGAGGAGCCGTTCCTGCCGCTGGTCGAAACGCTGGCAGGCGCGCTGCGGCGGCTGCGGCCGCACGTGGTGCTGACCTTCGGCGCGGAAGGCGGGGTTAACCTCCATAAAGACCACACCGCGGTTTCGCTCGCCGGAACAGCTGCGTTTCACTGGGCAGCCCGGCGCGGCTGGTTCCCCGGGCAGGGCGAACCTTGGGCCGCGCAAAAGCTCTACTACGCCGCGACCCCGTTCCTCTCCTCCAAAGACGAGCACGTTCAGGCTACAGGCACGCGCACGCCGGCGACGCTGTGCTACACGCTCGACCCCGAAACGAAGGAGCGCAAGCTCGAAGCGTTTCGCCAGCATGGCTCGCAGGGCGCGCTGCTGGAGCGAGTGCAGGCCGAGCATGGGGACGTCTTCGCGGAGGAGCACTACCTGCTCGCCGCGGCCCGGAGTCCGGTCGAGGGCGAGCGGGACATGTGGGACGGGGTTGTGGAAGACTAGCGCGGTTTTCGAGCCATTGTGGCCTTTATAAGTTTTGCTCGGTGCGGCTTTTCTTGACGGAAAAGCCGCGTCCGGAGTCTCGCTTCGATCTACATCAACTCGAAAACCGCGCTAGCGCGGAACCAAGACGCCCGAAATCTCCGAGGGCTCGTCCTGCTGGGGCCCGTTCAGGCCGCCGAACCGGCGGTCCCGCTGCCCATAAGCCTCGATCGCCTCAAGCAGGTGGACGCCGCGAAAGTCGGGCCACAGACGGTCGGTAACAAAGATTTCGCTGTAGGCGATCTGCCAAAGCAGGTAGTTGGAAATGCGCATCTCGCCCGAGGTGCGGATCAAGAGGTCGGGGTCGGGCATTTCGCGCGTGTACAGGTGCCGCTCGATGTCGGCCTCCGTGACGTGCTCCGGGTGCAGTTGGCCGAGGGCGATCTCGCGGGCGAGTCCCTTGACGGCATCGACCAGCTCGGCGCGCGCGCCGTAGTTCAGCGCCAGGGTCAGCGTGGTACCCGTGTTGGCGGCGGTTTCCTCGGCGGCCCAGTCCATGCGCTCGCGGACCTCCGGGGGCAGGTCGTGCGTGCGCCCGATGTACTGGATGCGCACGTTGTTGTCGTTCATGCGGCTCACGTTGCCGGTCAGGTAGTTGGACAAGAGGCGCATGAGAAAGGACACCTCGAAGCGCGGGCGGCGGAGGTTGTTCTCGAGCGAAAACGCGTACAGCGTCAGCCAGGGCAGGTTGATGCGCGCGGCCGTTTCGACGCAAAACTGCACCGACTCGGCCCCTTGTTTGTGGCCCAGGAAGCGCTTCAGCGACCGCTTGCCGGCCCAGCGGCCGTTGCCGTCCATGATGATGGCGACGTGCCGCGGCAGGCGCGCGGGGTCGAGACGGCGGTAGACCGACGCTTCTTCCGCGGAAAGCTCGTGGACGCGGCTTGGCTGCTCGAGGGGCAACGCGAAAACCTCAGTTCAGACGCTAGCATAGCGGGGAAAGCGCCGCAAAGCGCCGGCCCCGCGCGCGCCGGGCAGCGCCCCGGTCAGGCGCGCGCGAGGTGGTGCTGCCCGGAGCTGGTTTCCCGCGCCATGTCGCGAACGTGGCGCAGAAGCATGCCTTGCTGGAACGCATTCAGCCGTGCCGCGAACGGCAGGATTTCCCGCGTGAACGGGTCGGCGAGCACGCCCGCGAGGGCTTCAGCGCGGCGCGAGTGGCCGTCCCGCAGCAGCTCCGTCATGGGTACACCCAGCGCCGAAGCGAGCCGCTCCAGCGAGGACAGGGTAGGCAGGGCCTTGCCGTTCTCGATCTTGGAGATGTAAGTGCGGGGCACGTCCATGCGCCCGGAAAGCTGACGCTGGCTCAAACCTTTTTCGCGCCGGAGCGAGCGAACCGCCGAGGCGACATCGACCTCTTCGCGGGCCGGCGCGATGGCCGGCCGCATGGGCAGCGGGGCGGGCAGCGGCTCTTCCGGTTCGAGCGGCTTGTGGCAGCGCCTGCAGTTGCCGCCGGAAGGGCGGAACTGGACGAGCTGGCATCGTTCGCAGCGCAGGACCTCGCGCGGTTCAATGGCGGCTAGGGTTGTTGCCATAAATTGTCTACGGAGCGCCAGAGCGTGCGAGCCGTGGTGGTGCTGAAACTCCGTTAACCTTGCGCCCCATGTGGGGGGAAGTCAAGACGCAAATAGCCCGCACGTTACTTTGGGCATGTGGAGAAGTGGCTCTTCGGGGTCATGGACTCGGCGGCACTTTGCAGAGCTTTACGGAGGGCCCTGGATTGGGCAAAGGTGCTTGCCGGGATGGCGGACCGCGGTTTTCTGAAGGGATCGCGGGGCAAGCAAGCACCGTCTCGACGGAACAAGCCGGTTCACACCCGCTCCGGGCGCAGGAGGTCCCGGATCGTCTCCCTCCGGCGAATCAGCCGCGCGCGCTTGCCTTCGACGAGCACCTCGGCGGGGCGGGGGCGGGTGTTGTAGTTCGACGAGAGCGAAAGCCCGTAGGCGCCGGCATCGAGGATGGCGAGCAAGTCGCTGGGTGCAAGCGGCGGCAGCGCGCGGTCGCGGGCCAGAAAGTCGCCCGATTCGCAGACCGGGCCGACCACGTCGACCGTCTCCGGAGCGCCCGCTCGGGGAGCCTCGACCGGCTCGATCCCATGGTGCGCGCCATAGAGCGAGGGGCGGATCAGCTCGGTCATCCCTGCATCGGCCACCACGAAGCGCTTGGCGCCATTTTGTTTCGTGTACACCACCTTTGAGAGGAGGGCGCCGGCCTGTGCGACGAGAAAGCGCCCGGGTTCGAGCAGCAGCTCGACGTCCAAGGAGCCGAACGCCGCGAGCACGGCCGCCGCGTAGGCCTCGACACGCGCGCGCGGGTCCCAGTCCGCCCCCTCGTACTCGACGCCGAGGCCGCCGCCGATGTCGACGGAGTGGAGGTTCCGCTCTCCATCCGAACGCAGCTCCCGCACCAGCCCCGCGACCCGCGCCGCCGCCGCGCCGAACGGAGCCGCGTCGCGGATCTGCGAGCCGATATGGACGCTGACCCCCACCGCCCGCAGGCGCTTGAGCCCACGCGCCCGCGCGTACAAGCCGCGCGCCGCCGCGAACGGCACGCCGAACTTGTGCTCGCTCAAGCCCGTCGAAATGTACGGGTGCGTCTCGGCGAATACGTCCGGATTGACGCGAAGCGCGAAAGGCGCGATCACGCCCCGGCGGCCGGCCCGCTCGGCCAGCAGCTCCAGCTCGCCCTCGCTTTCGACGTTAAAGACGCGAATGCCCGCCCGCAGGGCCAGGTCGAGCTCGGGCGCGGTCTTCCCCACGCCGGAGAAGACGACCCGCTTGGCCGCGCGCCGGCTCACGGTGAGCACCCGCTCCAGCTCGCCGCCGGAAACGATGTCGAAACCCGCGCCGGCCCGCGCGAAAAGGGCGAGAATGGCGAGCGCGGAGTTAGCCTTGACCGAGTAGCAGACGAGGTGCGGCCGGGCGGCAAAGCTCGCGCGAAACAGCCGCAGACGGTCGAGAATCGCGTCCGCCGAGTACACGTACAACGGGGTTCCATGGCGGTGCGCGAGGGCCGCGAGCGATACCCGGTCGCAGTGGAGGGCGGCTGCTGGGCCGGGGCGGTGGAAGGGGCGCGGGGAGAAACTCACCAATCCAGCCTAACGCCTCGGATCGAGCGGCGGCTCGGACAGATTGTCGTCGCCATAGGGGCAGTGCCGGCAGCCGGACCCGCAGCAGAAGCCGCGTTTGCGGTGGTACACGGCGGTAAAGACCATGTACTCGCCGTCGAAATAGTAGTCCACGCCCTCGACCGGCGTTTCCGGCTCGCTCATGGGTGCGCCTCCAGAAGGGCTTGCACGGGCGGGGGCGGGGCCGCGCCTTCGAGCACCCGCGCCGGCACGCTCGCGAGCAGCGCGTGCGTCCAGGTGAGCGTCTTGCCCGCGACGGCTGGGCTGCGCTCGCCGGGGATGATGACGCCGATGAGGTTGAGCGGGTCGGCGGCGGCGACGGTGACTTCGAGATCGATTCTCAGGCCGGAGCGCCGGGCCGTGCGCAGGCTTTCGAGTGCCTCCGGCAGCGCGAACTGCTCGCCCGCGAAGCCGGAGACGAACCGGCCGCCGCGCGCCTCGCCGCGCGCCTCCATGCGGCGCAGCATCGGCTGCAGCTCGCGCCACTTCGGAATGTTGGCTTCGCGTTCGAGCACGTCGCGAAAGACGACGCCGTACCGCCGCAGCAGCACCGTGCAGGCGGAGTGGAGCTCGCGGTCGCGCCGCTCGGCCTCCGCGCCGGGGGTTTCCGGCTCGCGCCAGCCTTCTTCCGGCGCCAGCAGCGACCAGCGCCCGGCGGCCTGCCGCGAACCGCGCTTTTGCGCGGCGACCGGGGCGGCAGCGGGCCTGCGGCGGGGGTCAATCAACAGCCGCAGCGAGTCCCATCCGTCCGCGGTGAGCAGCCCGGCGGCGACCAGCTCCCACAGGGCGCGGTCGAGGTCCGGCGCGCCGGCGCCCAGACCGCGTGCGAGATCGGCCGCGAACATCGCCCCGCGTTGCCGCAGGCACGCCCGCGCCCGCAGCGCGAGCTCGGACAGGCAGCAGGGAAGATTCTCGTCCGGCACGCGCCCGACAGCAAGCGAAGCATCCAGCCAGAGCGCTTCCTCGCGCAGGAAAAACGTGCCCGGAGCCATGCTGGTGGGGACCACGCGGCGGGGCCCGCCGGAGTCGGCCGCAAAGAATGCCGGGTGCGGCGACACGCGGCCCCAACCGACCACGCCCGCCATGCACAGCGCGTCGAGCCAGCGCGGGTCGTACCCGGCGACGCGCGCGGGCAGCAGCGTCCGCTCCCACTCCACGGCCGGGGCCTCGAAGCCCTCCAGGCCGCGCAGGGCTTCGAGGACGCCCTCCTCGCCCGTGAGCTGCGTTTGCGGGGCTACGTGCTGCCAGCTCAGCAGCCACTGCATGTAGACCGCCGGGGTCGCGGGCTCGACGGCTTTCCGCAGCGAGCCTAAGGTCCGCTTGTGAATGCGCTGCAGCAACCGCCGGTCGCACCATTCCACTTCCAAGTCGCCCGTCCCGGGCGAAAACGCCTCGTACCGTCCGCGCATCAGCGTTCCCGCTACCTCGAGCCGCAGCAACTGCTTCCACACTTCGCCCGGAGCCACCCCCAGCAGCGAGCTCAGGGACAAAGCCGTCGCGGGCCCCAGCAGGCACATCCACCCCTGCACGGCGCGGCGCAGGACCTCCTCCGCGGGCTGTTCGTCATCAAGACCCGCGACCGCGGGCAGCGCCTGTTCCGGCATCAGCTCCGGCCGCAGCGTTCGCGCCCAGCCCATGCGCTCGGCAGCGACCCAGTAGCGCACGCCGTCAGACCCGCAAACCACCGTTGCCCGGCGCGCGGCCGCAAGCCGGGCCAGCAGCTCGCGCCACGGCTGCAGGCGGGCTTCCGGCGCGAGCACCAAGCCAAGCAGCACGTCGTGCAGCTCGTGCTCGTCGCGCACGTCGGGCCATTGCTGCGCCCGCACCTCGGCAATGGCATCCGGCGAGAGCCGCCCCGCCTCGCCCAGCACGGAGTCCGGCACGGTCCGGCGCAGGCTGACGGCGCGGGTGCGGCGCTCTTCCAGGTCCGCATCGTCGAGAAACGCATACGGCATCGCATTCAGGAGCTCGTGCGCGAACTGCGACGGGGTGGTCGTGTCGACCGCCAGGCAACGGACCTCGCCCCGGTCGATTTTTCTAAGCAGTTCGGTTAAACCGGCGAGGTCCATCGCCTCCTGGAGGGTGTCTTTCATCACCTCGCGCACCAGAGGGTGGTCGGGCACCTCGATGTCGCCCTCGATGTTCTCCTGGCAGGCGGCAACCTGCGGGAAGACGTTGGCGAGCAGGTCGTCCGAGCGGGTGCGAAGGATCTGCGGCGCGACCCTTTTGCCGCCCGAAACGCGCAACAGCTGGAGTGAGCGGCAGGCATCCCAGCGCCAGCGCGCCTTGAAGATGGGCGAGGTGAGCGAGGCTTGTTGGAGCAGCTCGGCGACGGTGTGCTCGGTGAGGAACTGGAACACGTCCGAGAGCGGAAACGAGTGCTGCTCGGCCAGCGAGATATTCAGCCCGTTGTCGGTGGCGGCGGCCTGCAGCTCGAAGTTGAACCCCCGGCAGAACCGCTTACGCAGGGCCAGGCCCCAGGCCTTGTTGATGCGCCCGCCGAAGGGCGCGTGCAGAATGAGCTGCATGCCGCCGGCCTCGTCGAAAAATCGCTCGGCGATGATGGTATCGAGCGTCGGCACCGCGCCCAGAACGGCCCGGCCCGCGACGATGTAACCGATCAGCTGCTCGGCGGCGGCACCGCTCACGCAGCACTCCTCGCGCAGCCATAGGACGGTAGCGGCGACCTCAGGGTGCGTTTGGGAAATGTAGCCCGGCTGGACGTCCGGGGTCGATGCGCTGATGCGCGTCCGCAGGTCCGAGACAAACTCTGAAAGCTCCATGGACCGCTGCGGCGCTTCCCCGCCCCAGAACGGAATCGACGGTGGCTGCCCGCCCGCGTCCTCGACCAGGATGCGCCCGGCGCTCTCGACGAGCGTGATGCGCCAGCTGGTGTTGCCGAGCTGGATCACGTCGCCGGGCGAGGAGTCGATGGCGAAGTGCTCGTCGAGCGTGGCGATTTGGACGCCCTCGGGCTGCGCGACGACCTGGAAGATCGCCGTGTCGGGGATAGTGCCGCCGTTGGAGACAGCCGCGAGCCGCGCCCCGCGCCGGGGGTGCAGCATGCCGTGGACGCGGTCGCGCAGCAGCCACGCGCCCCAGGTTCCGCGCGCGCTCGCGATGCCTTCGCTCAGGAGGCACAGCAGCTCGTCGAAGCACTCCCTGGTGAGCGCGCGGTAAGGGTAGCAGCGCCGCGCGAGAGCGAACAGATCGTCTTCGAACCAAGGCTCGCACGCGCACATCGCCACCATCTGCTGCATGAGCACATCGAGCGGCTCGGCCGGGATTTCGAGCCGGTCCAGCACCCCGGCCCGCATCGCCTGGACCAGCGCCGCGGTTTCGAGCAGGTCGTCGCGGGTGGTGACGAAAAAGCGCCCCTTCGGCGTCGCGCCGCGCCAGTGGCCCGCGCGGCCCACCCGCTGCATCGCCGGGGCGATGGCGCGGGGAGAGTTGATCTGGCACACCAGGTCGATCGCCCCGATATCGATGCCCAGCTCCAGCGAGGCGGTCGCGACAAGACAGCGGATCTCACCCGCCTTGAGCTTGCGCTCCGCTTCCAGCCGCAGCTTGCGCGACAGCGACCCGTGGTGCGCCGCGACGTTCTCCGCCCCGATGCGCTCGCCCATCTCGTGCGCCAGCCGCTCGGCCATCGACCGCGTGTTGACGAAGACCAGGGTAGAGCGGTGCGCCAGCGCGAGCTCCGCCAGGCGCGCGTGGACCGACGCCCAGATCCCGCGCGTGGCCACCGAGCTGAGCTCCTCGTCGGGGATCTCGACGGCTAAATCCAAAGTCCGTCGAGCTCCCACGCAGACCGTTGCGGCGGGCGGCCCCGCGCCGGCCAGGTACTCGGCCATCAACGAGAGCGGATTCACGGTCGCGGAGAGCCCGATGCGCTGCGGCGGCCTGCCCACCAGGGCGTCGAGCCGTTCGAGCGAGAGCATCAGGTGCGCGCCGCGCTTATCGTCCGCGACCGCATGGATTTCGTCCACGATCACCGTTCGCGCCTGCCGCAGGTTGTTGCGGCTCCGCTCGGAGGTGAGCAGGATGTAGAGCGACTCGGGCGTGGTGACCAGGATGTGCGGCGGCCGCTTCAGCATGGCCTGGCGCTCCTTCGGCAGCGTGTCGCCGGTGCGCACGGCTGTGCGGATCTCCGGGCACAGGTATCCGCGTTCGAGCGCCAACTCCCGGATCTCGCGCAGAGGCCCGTCCAGATTCTTCTGCACGTCGTTCGAGAGCGCCTTCAGCGGCGACACATACACCACCTGCGTACACTCGCCGAGCGTCCCGTCGAGCGCGCGGCGCAAGAGCCCGTCGATCGCGACCAGAAACGCGGCCAGGGTTTTGCCCGAGCCGGTCGGCGCGGAGATCAGCGTCGTGCGCCCCGCGAGGATGTGCGGCCAGCCTTCGATCTGCGGCTCGGTCGGCGTCCCGAAGCGCCGCGTGAACCACTCCGCGACCACCGGGTGCGCCCAGGCAAGCGGGCCCACGCCCGCCTCAGTCTCGGGCAGGCACGCGGCGGCGGCGAAAAGGGGCAGCATGCGGCCATTCTATCCGCCTTTTCTTCGCCCGGCTTCGAGGCTCCGATGGGCCGCGCGCTCCGCCCGGAGTTGACGTCCCGCGCGGCACGGGGCAGAATAAGACCTGCTCCTCCCCACCCCCGGGTCGATGGAGCTCAAGAGTGGGCCTGTGGCGCAGCTGGGAGCGCGCTTCCATGGCATGGAAGAGGTCATCG
>CAXUHL010000035.1:0-16806 GCA_964250745.1 uncultured Acidobacteriaceae bacterium | reverse complement strand
GCCCCCTCCACCGCCCGATGCGAACGGCCCTTCCGCGACAGGTGGCGCGCCCGTGCAGCTCCAGCTCCAGTCCTCGAATCCCACGCAGGCGGTCGGCAATACCTTCCAGGAGAAGGTCATGCTCACCGGAGGCACCGACGTCTATTCGGTCCCGCTTCAGTTGACGTATGACCAATCGAAGCTCCAGCTCGTCAATGTAGACACGGGCGACCTGCTCGGCAAGGATGGCCAAGCCGTGGCGCTGGCGCACCGCGACGACAACGGCAGCGTCGCCATCTCCACCTCGCGGCCGCCTGGGGTCGCGGGGGTCAACGGCTCCGGCTTGCTCTGCACCCTCACCTTCCAGGCCAAGGCCGCCGGGGACGCGAAAGTCGAGATCACGCGCCCGGTGGTCCGCAACTCCAAACAGCAGGCCCTGCCCGCCACCGGCTCGCAGGCTTCGATCCACATCCAGTAATGGTCATTTCAACCAAAACCCGGGTCATTCTGAGCGAAGCCGGGGTCCCCGGCAAGCGTTCTTGGCTTGCTGGGGTGGGAGCGAAGAACCTGCTTTTCCCTCGCTCGACCACGAAGGCCCGTAGCCAAGCCGACGATCGCACCTCGCGTAGGGTGCCCGGCACCGGCATCTCGCGCAGCGAGGCCGGCACCGGCATATCGCGCAGGGAGGCCGGCGTAACCCTCGTCGAGCTCATCATCACCGTCGCCATCCTCTCCATCCTCGCCTCCGCCGCAGTCCCCATCACCCGGTTCGAGCACAAGCGCGAAAAGGAGCGCGAGCTCCGCTACGACCTGTGGACCTTGCGCGCCGCCATCGACAAATACAAGGACGCCGCCGACCGCCAGGCTTTCCAGACCAAGGTCGACTCCTACAACTACCCGCCCGACCTCGCCACCCTGGTCAAGGGCGTCGACGTGCAGGGCAAGAAAGTCAAGTTCCTGCGCCGCATCCCCATTGACCCGATGACCGGCAAGGACGAGTGGGGCATGCGCTCCATGCAGGACGACGCGGACGCAACCTCGTTCGGCGGCCAGAACCTCTTCGACATCTACTCCAAATCCGACGGCACCGCCCTCGACGGCACCAAATACTCCACATGGTAGCCATGCGCTCAAAGAGAACACGTCCCGATGGGACCGCCAGCCGCGTAGGCGGTCTTAGAAACCGTGGCGGCAGCGCCGCCCGGGAGCGCGGCTTCACCCTCGTCGAGCTGATGATCGTCATGCTCATCATCGGCGTGCTCGCCGCCATCGCCATCCCGAGCTACACCGCGTCCCTGCGCTCCGCCCGCGAAGCCACCCTCAAACTCGACCTCCAGATCATGCGCCAGGCCATCGACTCCTACACCCTCGACAAGGAGAAGGCCCCGCAGTCGCTCGACGACCTGGTCCAGTCCGGCTACCTCAAGGAGATTCCCAAGGATCCGGTCACCCAGACCAACACCAGCTGGAACCCCGACTCCGACGACAGCCTGAATTCGGTCGACCAAACCCAGCCCGGCATCACCAACGTCCACTCCGGCTCCGGCCAGGCCGGCACCGACGGGCGGCCCTACAGCGAGTGGTAGGATTCCGCCATGGATCCCACGCCCATGTCGGTCGAGACCTATCTGACGACCTCGTTCGAGCCTGAAGCCGAGCTCGCCGACGGCGTCCTCGTCGAACGCAACACCGGCTCGGCGGAGCACTCCCGTTGGCAAGCAGCGCTGATCGGCGACTTCGGCGCGCGCGGGAGGGAGTGGGGCCTTCGTGTCCGCCCAATCCTCAGGATCAAGACCGGCGAAACGACCTTTCGCGGCCCCGACATCGCCCTGCTCGATGCCTCGCTGCCGCGGGAACCGATCCCGACCGCGCCGCCCGTCGCGATTTTTGAAGTCCTCGACCCCGAAGACCGGTTCAGCCTGACGATGCGCCGCTGCTCGGACTTCGAGCGCATGGGCGTCGGTTCGATCTACCTGATCGACCCCGAGGACGACAGCTGCACGCGCTACCTGAAGGGAAGCTTGTATTTCAAGCAGCAAACCATCACGGTCGCGGACCGCGAGATTCCTTTCCAGGCAATCATCGACGAACTCGATTGAGGCGCAAACAAAAACGCCACCCCTCGCGGAGTGGCGTTTTGGCTCTGGAGCCTTACTGCCGCTTCCAGTTCATCAAGTCGCCCAAGGTGGTCGTCGAGCTCGACACGGGAGGCTTGTACGCCTCCACGTCCGCGCGCGAACCTTCCTCGCCGATCGCCCGCAGGCTCAGCCCGACCTTCTTCTCGTCCGGGCTCATCTTGATGATCTTGAACTCGTGCTCCTGCCCGGCTTCGAGGTTCACCGGCGTACCCGTTCCATCGGTCGCCTCGGAGACGTGGCACAGGCCTTCTACGCCGTCGGTAATCTCGATGAAGGCGCCGAACTGCGCCGTACGCAGCACCTTGCCGTGTACCACGTCGCCCACCCGGTGGGTCGCGAAGAAGCTCTCCCACACGTCCGGCTCCAGCTGCTTGATGCCCAGCGACAGGCGCCGGTTCTCGGGCTCGACCCCGAGCACCACCGCCCGGAGCTTGTCGCCCTTCTTCAGGACCTCGGAGGGATGCTTGATGCGCTTGGTCCAGCTCATGTTCGAGACGTGCACCAGCCCGTCGATCCCGTCCTCGATCTCGATGAACGCTCCGAAATCCGTGAGGTTGCGCACACGCCCCTCGACCACCGCGCCCGCCGGGTAGCGGTCCGACAGGTTCTCCCAGGGGTTCTCCTGCAGCTGCTTCATGCCGAGCGAGATGCGACGGTCGTTCGGGTTGACGCTCAGGACCAGCGTGTCGACCTCGTCGCCTGGCTTGATCATCTTCGACGGATGCTTCATGCGCTTGGACCAGGTCATCTCGGAGACATGGACCAGGCCCTCGATGCCCTGCTCCAGCTCGACGAACGCGCCGTAATCGGTGACCGAGAGCACCCGCCCGCGCACGCGCGCGCCCACGGGGTAGCGCTCCACAGCGTCCAGCCACGGGTCGGGCGTCAGCTGTTTGAAGCCCAGGGACACGCGCTGCTTGTCCTTGTCGAACTTGAGCACCTTGACCTGGATCTCGTCGCCGACATTGACCAGGTCGCGCGGATGCGTCAGGCGACCCCAGCTCATGTCGGTAATGTGCAGCAGCCCATCCAGCCCGCCCAGGTCGACGAAGGCGCCGTAGTCGGTCAGGTTCTTGACGACGCCGGTCAGGATCGTGCCTTCTTCCAGCTGCTCGAGCGTCGTGCCGCGCTTGGACGCCTGCTCTTCCTCGAGCAGCTCCTTGCGGGAGACAACGACGTTGCCGCGCTTCTTGTTTAGCTTGATGATGCGAACTTCGATCTGAGTGCCGATGTAGGCGTCCAGGTTGCGGACCGGGCGGATCTCCAGCTGCGAGCCCGGCAGGAACGCCTTGATGCCGACGTCCACCGTAACCCCGCCCTTGACGCGGCCCAGAACCGTGCCGGTGACCGGCGTCTTCTCGTTCGCGGCCTTCTCGATCGTGTCCCAAACCTTATGGCGCAGCGCCTTGTCGTAGCTGAGCAGGTAGCCGCCCTCGGCCTCCTCGCGCTCCACGACCACGTCGACCGAGTCGCCCGGTTGCAGCTTGGACGCGCCGGTGTGGTCGAGCACCTGCTCGAGCGGGATGCGCCCCTCACTCTTGAGGCCCACATCGACCACGACTTCCTTGTCGGTGAGCTTAACCACGCGCCCGGTGACGACGTTTTCGTCGAACTGCTGTCCGGCCGCCTCGGCCGCCTGCTCGCGGTCGAAGCTTTCAAGCGCGGCGGCAAAGTCCGTGAAGTCGTCCAGGTCGTCGGTCGCGGCGGGAGCGGCCGGTTCCGGCGAAGCGTGAAGGTTGGCGGCGGCCGGCGCCTGTGGCTCGGCCGCAGTTTCGGTGATTGCGTCTGGGGTTTCGAGTTCGGTGTTCAGAGGAAGGCTCTCGGGATAAGTGGAATGAGGGGCGTCAGACATAGTTCTCGGCATCCGGGGGTCGTACAAGATGGAACGCTCGAAGCATCCCCGCCGCGTACATCGCTCGGCCGCATTCGATTGGATACGGTCCGGTCCCGCGCGGATGCTGGGAAATCTGGCCTGCTCTCGCCTTCCGGTGACGGTGAAAAACGCTGTCCGGAGGCAACGCGCCACAGCGATCTTGCCGGAGATGAGAGAAGGGTGCGTTCGCAGCGGGCGGGGGATGCAAAGGCAGTGATGCCCACACCCAAACTATAGGTGCGCGACCGGGGGGTGTCAACGTAACTTGCGTTATGGGACGCAACTTTCACCGCGCCATTGCACGGCCTCAGGCGTGCTCCGCGCATACCCGCAGCACCGCCGCGCCGAACTTGCCCAGCTTGGCCTGGCCGAAGCCGGAAACGGCCAGTAAATCCTCCTCCGACGACGGACGGTCCTCGGCGAGGGAACGCAGCGTCCGGTCGGGGAACACACAGTAGGCCGGCTGCCCCAGCTTGCGCGCTTCCTCCTTGCGCCAGGCGCGCAAACGCTCCTCGAGCGCCGCCGCCGCACCTGTCAACGGCCTCTCTTCCTCCCGCGCGCGCGTGCTTTTCTTGCGTGCGGGCGCATCGGGCGCGGCCCCGGCGGCGCGCTCGCGCAGCATGACCAACTCCGCGTCGCGCTCGGAAAAACTCGCGCCCTCGTGCGTCAGGCTCGCCTTCCGGCATGGAATCGTCCGGCCGTCCTTCTCGAAGGAAGCCTCGTCCAGACGCAAATAGCCCGCCCCGACGAGCGCGGCCAGCAGCTCCTCGAACGCATCCCGGCTCATGCCGTTTTTCGCGCAGAGCTCGCCGTGCAGCTTGCCGGTCGACTTCGAACCGCCCCCGTAGCCCGACCCGCCGAGCGCCGCCACGATCCCGTGGCACAACCGCCGCTCCGCATCGTCGAGCGCCCGCGAAGTCTGCGTCAGCGCCGCTTCCGGCGCGCAGATGTCGCACACCCCGCACTCGGCCCGCGTGTCCTCCGCATCGCCGAAGTGCCGCACCAGCTGCGCCATCCGACACTCCGCGCCTTCCGCGTACCGGATCACCTTCTGGATCTGCCCGCCGCGGTGCTCGCTCTGCGCCAGATACGTCTTGCGCCAGCCCTCGCCGCCGCGGGTTACCGAGCCGTCGTAGCCGAGCACCGCCCCGCCGTGCACCACCAGCTTTTCAAGTGCTTTCTCGAGCTCCTCCGGCTCCAATTTGAACTTTTCCCGCTGCTTGACCAGCTCCGGCAGCTCCTCCCAGTGCACCGCGTCCGCGCCGAGCGAGCGATACAGCGCATCCAGGCGCGCCACCGGCGGGTAGTCGCGCTCGAAGAAGAAATCGTGCTGCTTGCGGTCGGCGAAGGAATGCATCAGCACCGTGCGCGAGGGGAGCCCATCCCGCCCGGCGCGGCCGATCTCCTGGTAGTAGCCTTCGAGCGTCGCGGGCAATGCCATGTGCAGCACCGTGCGTACGTCCGGCTTGTCGATGCCCATGCCGAACGCGATGGTCGCGACGACCACCTCCAGCTGCCCGTCCAGGAACGCCCGCTGCACCCGGTCGCGTGCCCCAGCCCCGCGCCCCCCAGCGGCCGCCGCGGTCCGCACCGTGCGCCCCAGCTCGCCCTAACGCTCCGCGCCCTCCTTGCGGGTCGGCGCGTACACGAGCGCGGGGCGCGCGCCCGGGTCGGCCAGCAACTCCGCCGCAAAGCCGGCACGCTTGGGCTTGGGCACCTCGACGACCTCGATGGCCAGGTTTTCCCGGCGGAAGCCGTGGATGAACACGGCCGGCTGCTCGCCCCGGCCCAGGCCCAGCTGCGCGACGATGTCCCTCTGCACCTGGCCGGTGGCGGTCGCGGTCAGCGCGATGACCGGGGCCGGGCGCAGCCGCTCCAGGTGCTGGCCCAGCAGGCGGTAGTCCGGCCGGAAATCGTGCCCCCATTGCGAGATGCAGTGCGCCTCGTCGATCGCGATCAGGCCCGGCTTGCGCTTGCCCAGCATTTCCGGGAAGCCCGGAACCTGCAGGCGTTCGGGCGCGATGAACAGGAACTCGAGCGAGCCGTCGAGGTAGGCCCGGCACGCCTCCCGCGCGGCCTCGCGCGGCAGCCCGGAGTGGATGCGGGCCACCCGGCAGCCGAGCGCTTCGAGCTTGGCCGCCTGGTCGTCCATCAGCGCGATCAGCGGCGAAACCACCAGCGCCGTGCCTCCGCGCGCGAGCGCCGGCAGCTGATAGCACAGCGACTTGCCCGCGCCGGTCGGCATGACGAGCAGCACGTCCAAACCCTGCACGGCCGCGCGGCAAACCTGCTCCTGGTTGGCGCGAAACGCATGGAAGCCGAACCGCTCCAACAGGAGCGCCTGCAAGGGAAAAGGCGAAGGCATGGTGAAAGTATAGAGCGGGCGCGGAAAGGCCGGAAGTCCCGAAAGTCACCACCCGTCGGAAAACCCGCCTCCTATACTGGCCCCATGGAACACCTCTGGTCCCCCTGGCGCTACGGCTACATCACCGGACAAAGCGACAACGCCGATTCCCGCAAAGGCGTGCCGGCCGAGTTGCGCGCCTGGCCGGGCGACCATGACTGCGTCTTCTGCAACCTGCTCGCCTCGACCGACCACGCCATCGCGAACGGCACGCCGGCCGAGGAAGCCGAACGGGCCGCCCTGCTGGTCGCGCGAGGCCGGGAGGTGTACGTGTGCCTGAACCGCTTCCCCTACAACTCCGGCCATGTGATGGTGGTGCCCTATGCGCATGGGGCGTCGCTCGCCGGCCTGCCCCCGGAGACCGCCTCCGAGCTGATCGCCTGGGGCCGAAAGGCAGAGCTGGCGCTCGGATCCGTATACCGCCCCGACGGCTACAATCTCGGCCTCAACCTGGGCGCGGCCGCCGGGGCCGGGGTGGCCGGGCATCTGCACCTCCACGCGGTGCCCCGGTGGGTGGGAGACACCAGCTTCTTGACGACTCTGGGCGAAACCCGCACCCTGCCCGAGGCTTTGCCGGTGACCTGGCAGCGGCTCAGAAAGGCGTTCGCGGAACAGCGGTAAGCGGCTTATGATGGATTTCGGAGGCACACATGGCTGCGCTCGCATCGACTCAGGTAATCATCTCCATCGAGGACTACCTAAACGGGCGCGTTCCTGAGCCGGATGTTGAGTACATCGATGGCGTCCTCAAGGAGAAGCCGTTGGTACAGAAAGTGCACGGGCGGTTGCAGGTCATCATCGGCTCCTGGTTCGAGGCACACGCGGACGAGTGGGACCAGATTGCCTCGGTCGAAGTGCGGACAAGGGTTTCTCCGTCCAGGGTTCGCCTCCCTGATCTCATTATCGAGCAGGTGGGTCCCGGGCCAGGACCCGCAACGGTCGTCGACCCGCCGACGATCGTGATTGAACTCGTTTCCCCGTCCGAGGAGTTCACGGAGTTGTTTGAGAAATTGCTCGACTATGAGCAGATGGGCGTCCGGAACGTCTGGGTAATCGACCCGCAGCTTCGGCGAGGCTGGGTCTGCCAAGCGGGCAGCCTCCACTCGACCGAGCGCTTCACAGTAAGCGACACACCGATCTACCTCGACCTGAAGGAAACTCTGGCGCGCTACTACCGGGCGCGCTGAATCCGGGACGCATCTCACCCACCATGGCTGACATCCACGAGCAACCCGCTTCCTCCCACTCGCTCGACCTCCACGACGGGCACGAGAACCACCAGTCCAGCGCGCAGGCCCCGCCCACCAGCGTCGAGCCCGTCGCTCCGCAGGACGCGCAGGCCGCCGGTGCCTCCACAGACGAGCAGCAAGCGCTGCTCCAGGGCAATGTCAGCGGCTCCAAACAGGAAGGCGCGCACGAGAAAGCCAACCGGCTCGCGAACGAGAACGCGGGCGGCAACCCCGGCTATCACTCCACCGGCAGCTTTACCGGGTCAAGCGGCGGGCAGAAGTAGCTAGCTCGGGCGCGGGAGCCGCACCTCCTCCGCCCCGCCGAGCTGATCCATAAAATCCTCCTGGGCCGTATCCAGCAGCTCCCTGGGTATCTGCTTGCCCGGTTTCACACCCAGGGCCCGGAGCATCTCCGCCTGCCGGATGGCATTCCCCTTGCCGCGCGCGAGCTTCGAATACGCGCCGTCGTAGGCCTTTTGCGCGTCCCCCAGCTTCGCCCCCACGCTCGTCAAATCCTGCGCGAACGCGGCCAGTTTATCGTAGAGCTCGCCGCCGCGCTTCACGATCTCCTGCACGTTCTTGTTCTGCTGCTCCTGCCGCCACAGGTGCGCGACTGTGCGCACCACGAACAAGAGCGTGCTGGGGCTCACCAGCAGCACGTTGCGGTCCCAGGCCTCCTGCCACAGCGCGCCGTCGCGGGCGATCGCGAGCAGGAACGCCGGCTCGATCGGAACGAACATCACCACGAAATCCATGCTCTGAAGCTGATACAGCGCCGGGTAGTTGCGCGCCGAAAGCTCCTTGATGTGCCCGCGGATCGAACCCACGTGCCGGCCCAGCGAGGCCGCCCGGCCCGCCTCGTCCTCGCAGTCGCAGTAGCCGCTGTAGTCGATGAGCGAGACTTTCGCGTCGACGACCAGGTGCCTGCCGCCGGGCAGGTTCAAAATCACGTCCGGCCTGGCTCGCCCGGACTCGGCACCGGCGAAGCTGGTCTGCACCCGGTACTCGTGGTCTTTCCGCAGGCCTGCGTTCTCCAGCATCTGCTCCAGAACGAACTCGCCCCAGTCGCCCTGCGTCTTCGACGAACCCTTGAGCGCGCGCACCAGGTTGCTGGCCTCCGATGACAGCTGCTGGTTCAGGCTCTTCAGGTCGCCGATCTGCTGCCGCAGCTCCTCCCTGCCCTTGATACCGTCGTCCCGCAGCGCCTCCACCCTTTGCTGGAACTCGCCCATCCGCTCCTTGAGCGGTGAGAGCAGCCCGCCCAGGCTGGCCTCGCTTTCCTCCTTGAACCGCTGCGACTTTTCCCGGAAGATCTCCCCGGCCAGCACCTTGAACTGGTTGCCGAGCTTTTCCTCGGCGTCGGCCAGCAGCTGCAGCTTTTTCCCGGCCTCGCGCGCTTCAATCTCCATCTGCGTGTGCGCGCTTTCGAGCGCGACCGACTTTTCGCGCAGATCCTCACCGAGCCGCGCCGCCAGGTCCTCGGCCGCGAGCAGCCGCGCGTCTTTCTCTTCGAGCGCCTCGGCCCGCGCCCGCTCTGCGGCTTCCGCCCCGGCGAAGGCCTCGCGTACCGCCGCCAACTGCCGCGCGATCTCCGCCAGCTCCCCTTTCGCACCGCCCAGCTCACCCAGCGCCCGGTCGCGGTCCCGCCCCAGCGCCGCGTTCTCGGCCCGTGCCTGGGCCAGCGCCCCCGCGTTCTCCGCTCCCTTCACGTTCGCTTCGAGCCGTTCATCCTTCCTGCCCATGGACCGCCCGGCGAGAAAGCCGGCGAGCAAGGCTCCGAAGAGGCAAACGAGACAGAGCAACAGCAGGGGGAAGTTCATGGCAAAGTCTCCCACGAGGGCGAAGGAAAAGCGAGTGCCAGAGGTAATCCCTCGAAAGACGCAGATGCCCTCCAACTTGGCTTTACACCCTCCGGCCCGCTCGGTAGACTTAAAGTTTCGGGGCGAACGGCGGTCGTGTGCCGCAGAGCCGCTCTCGATAGCTTCAGGACATACATAGGGAGACGGGCATGGCGGCGGTTGAAGAGAAAGTAAAACAGATCATTGTCGAGCAGCTGCAGGTGGACGAGGCGGAAGTGACGCCCAGCGCGTCGTTCCAGGAAGACCTCGGGGCCGATTCGCTCGATGTGGTCGAGCTCGTCATGCAGTTCGAGGAAGCGTTTGATCTGGAAATCCCGGACGAGGACGCCGAGAAGATCAAGACCGTCAAGGACGCCAACGAGTACATCGAAGCGCACGCGAAAGGCGGCAAGTAAGCTTGCCCAGTTTGCAAAGAAGGGTCGTGGTCACGGGCGTCGGCCTGGTTTGCGCGGTCGGCAACTCCGCCCCGGAAGTCTGGGCCGGCCTCGTCGCCGGCCGCGGCGGCATCGGGCCGATCACCTCGTTCGATACGGCGGGTTTTCCCGTCACCTTCGCCGCCGAGGTCAAGGGCCTGGACCCGCTGGCCTACGTCGATAAGAAGGAGTCGCGCAAGATGTCGCGCTTCATCCTGCTCGGCATCGCGGCGGCCGACGAAGCGATGAAGAGCTCCGGCCTCCAAGTCACCGAGGAGCTGTCCGAGCGCATCGGCGTCCATATCGGCTCGGGCATCGGCGGCTTCGACATCATCGAGCGCGAGCACCAGAACTTCCTCAACGGTGGCCCTCGCAAAATTTCGCCCTTCTTCATCCCGGCGACGATCGTGAACCTGGCTGCCGGCCACGTCTCCATCCGGCACAACGCGAAGGGCCCCAACCAGAGCGCGGCCACCGCCTGCACTTCCGGCGCGCACTCGGTCGGCGACTCCTTCCGCATCATCGAGCGCGGCGATGCCGATGTGATGATCGCGGGCGGAGCCGAAGCCGCCATCACCCCCATGTCCGTCGGCGGCTTCGCGGCCATGCGCGCGCTGTCCACCCGCAACGAGGACCCGGCCACCGCCTGCCGACCCTGGGACAAGGACCGCGACGGCTTCGTGGTCGGCGAGGGCGCGGGTATGCTGGTGCTCGAAGAACTCAAGCACGCCAAGGCGCGCGGCGCGAAGATCCTGGCCGAGGTCGTCGGCTACGGCATGAGCGGCGACGCCTACCACATCACCGGGATGGCTCCCAACGGCGACGGCTGCCTCCGGGCCATGCGCGCTTCCCTGCGCAGCGCGGACCTCAAACCTGAGCAGATCGGCTACCTGAACGCTCACGCCACCAGCACCCCGCTCGGCGACGTGAACGAAAGCACCGCGATCGGCAACCTGTTCGGCGAGCACGCGCTCAGCCATACCCTGCGCGTCAGCTCAACCAAGTCCATGACCGGCCACCTGCTGGGTGGCGCGGGCGGGCTCGAGGCCAGCATCTCCGTGTACGCGCTGCTCCACCAGACCGCGCCGCCGACGATCAACCTCCAAACGCCGGACGAAGGCTGCGTGCTCAACTACGTGCCCAACAAGGCCGAGCCGTTCGCCTTCGAGTACGCGCTGTCGAACTCTTTCGGCTTCGGCGGGACGAATGCTTCACTGATCTTCAAACGCTGGGACGAGCCAAGCTAGCCGAGCATCGTGAGCCCGGCCCCGATCAGGGCGAAAAGCGCCGTCCAGCCAGCCACGACCAGGGCGCAGCTCTTTCGCGCCACCCCGGTCACCACGGCTGCACCGATGGCGAGCAGCACCACCTGCCATACCACGAATGCGTCGACCCAACTAAGCAGCGAGAGCAGCGCGCGCGGAAGCCCGGAACCCTGCAGGTAGTACGCCGGGTTGCTCCCCAGCGGGTTGTTGAACTGGAAAGCGTCCCCGCTCACCCCGGCAAACAGGGTCGCGATCACCAGAAGGCCCTTGAGCGCCGCCGGCAGCGCCGCGTACTGGTACGCCGCGAACATGGCTCCGAACGTCCCCTTGCCGGCAAAAAGCACACGCAGCGTCCCGAGCAAGACACCCGCCACGATTGCCCCGAGCAGGAGCGGACCCACGACCGAGAAGGCATAGGCACTGGTCCGGGTGATCCGCGCGATCATCGCCAGCGAGGCTTCCTGCTGGGCGGCGGGCGCTTTTTCCATTTGGGCTTGCTGCCTGGGCGAGTTCGCCAGATTGCTGCGGGCTACCGTGCCCCAGCCCACCCGTGCGCCGATCGCCGCCGAGTAGCCCAGGCCCACGACCGCCAGCAGCAGAAACGGCAGCCACCAACTCCCGCCCGTGCCCAAGCGAGTGAAAGCCCGAGCGGGCGCGGTGAAAACCAGTCGAACCCGCGCGAAGGATGAAGGACCCTCCGCCTCGAAGGGAGCACCCGCACTCGCCAAGCTCGCCATCGGCCACCCCGCTGTACGCGAACGCGGACAGTCTAGCGCCCTTCGCTCGCGAAAAGCCAGCGGAAAAAACGTGGCCTCGGCCCGGTCTACCTGACTACTTGTTCGCCGGTTCCATGAAGCCCTTGTGCATCTTGGCCTGCACCGCATCCGGCACCAGCCCCATCACCGCGCCTTCGAGCTTGGTCTTGAGCGACGCGGCATACACATGCTCCTCGCCCGCGAACATCGCCTTCAGGCCCTGCCGCGCCACCTCGTCCGGCTGGTTCTCCTTCTTGCCTTCGGTGCCGACCTTGGTGTCGCCCGACCCCGCGTTCTCGAAGAAGTTGGTGTCCACCGGCCCCGGCTGCAGCGCGGTCACGCTGATGCCCTTGTCCGCGAGCTCGAACCGCAGATTCTTCGCGAACTGCAACGTAAATGCCTTGCTCGCACCGTACACGCTCTCGCCCGGCCCCAGCATCTCGCTCACAATGGACGCCGTGATCAGGATGCGCCCGCCACCCTTGCCGGCCATTTGCTTCGCCACGTGCTTCGCGAGGATGACCGTGGACGCGCAGTTCACATAGACGACTTCGAGCTCCTGTTCGAGCGATGTCTTCAGGAAGTCGCCGCCCACGCCCAGCCCCGCGTTCAGGCAGGCCACGTCGAGCGTGCGCCCCGTCTGCTCCACCTTGCGCCACAGATTCGTGCACGCCTCATACCGGCTCAGGTCGCCCGCGTAGGAGGACACCTCGACGCCAAGAGCATGAAGATCCGCCTCGGCCTTCGCGGTCAGGCCCTGCTCCTTGCCCGCGATCACCAGGTCGTAGCCGTCCTCGGCCAGCTGCCGCGCCATGTGGTATCCAATCCCGTTTGAAGCGCCGGTAACCAGCGCCAATCCCTTCGCTGCCATGTGCTTACTCCTTACACACTGGGATGCTTCCGGCGGAATGAGGTGAACACCAGCCCCACCTTGGTGTTGTAGTTGCTCTGGAAACCGCCTGTCGCCGGGATCGTCGCCACGTACTGGAAGGGGATCACCTGCAGCGCGAGCGCATGGGTCAGCTTGTAGTTGAACCCGACCCCACCCAGGGCGGCCGGGATGTAGCTGACCGAGCCTTGCTTCGAGTCCCGGATGGCCCCGCCCTCGGCCGCGACGAACGGTGTAAACCGTCCGAAGTCCCGCAGGTTGTACGACACGCCGCCGAAAAAGACGTGAGCGGTCTCGTGTTGGTTCCGGTGCAGGTTCTGGAAGTTCACGAAGTCGACCAGCACCGCGAAGTGTTTGTCGATGTGATACTGCTCCACGCCCCACCAGCCCAGCAGGTAAGCGGGCCCGCTGCCGGGCACGTTGGTGAAGTTGTTCTGCTGGTAGCTGATGCCGATTGCCGTCGAAAGTACGGCTTTCTCCTCGCCGGCCGGTGCGGGAGCCGACGCTGGGCTGGGCGCGGAAGGCAGGGCGTCCGCATTGCGGAGGCTGGGTGAGGGCTCTTCCGCGAGGACGCAGCAGGAGCAGAGGGCGAGAAACGCGGCGGCGAACAACCTTGCAGCTATCGCTTGGGGGAACAACACTGGCCAACTCCTCATTAGCAAGTTGCTAATGCTCTTAAAAGAATCGGAATTGCCGGCAAAGGTTGGCGCTTAAAAGAGAAGGGGGCGCGGATTCCTCCGCCCCCCCCCCACCAACCGCGCTGCCGAGCCCCGCTACTGCAGCAGCGGGGGCGTGTCGTCTTTCAGCTCCTCCGGCGGGATCACCACGGCCGCCGCAACCTTGTCCTCCGGGTCGAGATTGAGCAGCTTTACCCCCTGGGTCGACCGCCCCGCCGCGCGGATCGTCTTCGTATCGATCCGGATGATCTTGCCGTACTGCGAGATCACCATCAGCTCCGAGGTCTCGTCCACCAGCTGGATCGCATTCACCGTGCCGTTCTTCTTGCTGGTCTTCAGGTTGATGACGCCCTTGCCGCCGCGGGTCTGCAGGCGGTACTCGTCCACGTCGGTCCGCTTGCCGTAGCCGTTCGAGGTGACGGTCAGGATGAGCGAAGGCATCTGCCCGCCGCCTTCCCGTTCCGTCCGTTCCGCCGGCGTGACCGCCAGCCCGACGACGTAGTCTTCCCCCTGCAGGTCGATGCCGCGCACCCCGTAAGCCGGCCGGCCCATGGAGCGCACGTTCTCCTCCCCGAAGCGGATCGCGAGCCCTTCGTGCGTCGCCAGGAAGACCCTCTGCTTGCCGTCCGTGATGGTCACGCCGATCAGCTCGTCTTCCTTGTCGATGCCGATCGCGATGATGCCCCGCGTCTGGACGTTGCAAAAGTCCTTGAGCGGGGTCTTCTTCACCGTGCCCTGGCGCGTCGCGAAGAAGATGTATTTGCCCTCTTCCTCCAGGTTGCGCACGGCCAGGATGTTGCGCACCTGCTCGCCCGGCTGCAAATTGAGGAGGCTCGCCATGGACTTGCCCTTGCCCGCCGCGCCTACGTCCGGAATTTCGTACACCTTCAACCAGTACATGCGGCCCGTGTTGGTGAAGCACAGCAGGTACGCATGGGTCGAGTTGACGATGAGCTGCTGCACGAAGTCTTCCTCGCGCGTCTTCATCCCGATCCGGCCCACGCCGCCACGCCGCTGCTGCCGGTAGGTGGAGATGGGCGTGCGCTTGAGGTACTGCGAGTGCGACACAGTGACCGCGACCTGCTCGTCCGCAATCAAGTCCTCCATCTGGAGCTCGGCGGTCTCGTCCAGGATGCTCGTGCGCCGCGCGTCGCCGTACTGGTCGCGCACCGCTTCCAGCTCCTTCACGATGACCGCGCGCAGCTTGGGCTCGCTGGCCAGGATCGACTCGAACTCGGCGATGTTGGCCCGGACCTGGTTGAGCTCGTTGACGAGCTCGTCGATCGAGATCTGCGTCAGCCGGTAGAGCTGCAGTTCGAGGATCGCGTCGATCTGCCGGTAGCTCAGGATCAGCGTCGCGGGCAGGATCGTGACACCGTCCGTCAGGTACTTCGCCGGGTCCAGCGTCACGCCCTCGATCGCGTTGCCCCGCACCGTGATCGTGCGCCCGGAGAAGAACTCGAACAGGTTCCCGCGCGCGTCGGCCCGGGAGCTCGACCCGCGAATGATCCGGATCACATTGTCCAGGTGGTCGAGCGCGATCTGGTAGCCGAGCAGGATGTGCTCGCGCTCCCGCGCCTTGCGCAGCTGGAACGCGGTCCTGCGCCGCACCACGTCGACCCGGTGGTCGATGAAGTGGCCGATCGCCTCATCCAGCGGCAGCTCCCGCGGCTGGTTGTTGACCACCGCCAGGAAGATCATAGAGAAGCTTTCCTGCATCTGCGTGTGCTTGTACAGCTGGTTCAGCACGATCTGCGACTCGGCCCCGCGCTTGAGCTCGATGACCATCCGCATGCCGTCGCGGTCGCTCTCGTCGCGCACGTCGCTGATATCGTCGATGACCTTCTCGTTGACCAGCTCGGCCATGCGCTCGATGAGCTTGGATTTGTTGACCTGGTACGGAATTTCGGTGACGATGATCGCCTGGCGCCCGCCGGAGATGTTCTCCATCTGCACGCGCGCCCGCATCAGAAAGCGCCCGCGGCCCGTGCGGTAGGCGTTCGCGATGCCGCTTTTGCCGTAGATGAAGCCGCCCGTCGGGAAGTCCGGGCCCTGCACATGCTCCAGCACCGCCGCCAGGCCGCCCTCCGGGTCGTTCACCAGCGCGATCGTCGCGTTCAGCACCTCGGTCAGGTTGTGCG
The DNA here is from genome assembly GCA_964250745.1 of uncultured Acidobacteriaceae bacterium. GTDB lineage: Bacteria > Acidobacteriota > Terriglobia > Terriglobales > Acidobacteriaceae > EB88. The sequence continues at coordinate 1,184 of CAXUHL010000035.1, read as the reverse complement.
GCGGGATGTTGGTGGCCATGCCGACCGCGATGCCGTTCGAGCCGTTGACGATGAGGTTGGGGATGCGTGCCGGCAGCACCACGGGCTCGAAGGTCGACTCGTCGTAGTTCGGCGTAAAATCAACCGTTTCCATGTCGATGTCGGCCAGCAGCTCACCGGTGAGCCGCATCATGCGGGCTTCGGTGTAGCGCATCGCCGCCGGCGGGTCGCCGTCGACCGAGCCGAAGTTGCCCTGCCCATCGACCAGCGGATAGCGGAGCGAAAACGGCTGGGCCAGCCGTACCAGCGTGTCGTAGATCGCCGAGTCGCCGTGCGGGTGGTACTGGCCCATGGCCTGGCCCACCACCTTGGCGCACTTGGTGTACTTCTTGTTGTATTGCAGCCCCATCTCGTGCAGCGTGTACAGGATGCGCCGGTGCACCGGCTTGAGCCCGTCGCGCACTTCGGGCAGCGCGCGCCCGATGATCACCGACATCGAGTAGTCGAGATACGACCGGCGCATCTCCTCTTCGAGGTTGATCGAGATCAGGTTGGCCGCGCCGGGGGCCCCGGGCGCGTTGATGCCGGAGGTGGACTCGCCGCCGCCTCCGGGCGGGAGGCCGCCATCGCTGCCGTTGGGGAGTTGGGGGATTTCCGGGATGTCTTCGTCTGCCATAGGTAGGGGTCGCGCGCCGGGTCGCAACGGGTGTACTGGACCGCTCCAGACCGGGTGGGCGCTCCTGCGATTCTATCCGACTTCGCGCGCTGCCGAAGGCTCGTAAGTGGCTACAGGCACCTGAGTTGTGGGATACTGCGGGCGTCCTTCTCGAAGCCACCCGGAGGTCCGCCATGCGCAGTCTCGCCCTGCTCCCGCTTCTCGCAGCCTTCGCGCTCGTTCTCCCGGCGGTCCCGCAGCAGGCCCCGGCCGACGGCGGCACCTCGGAGGTCCTCCAGAGCATCTTTGTCCCGCCTCCGGCGAATGCCCCTTTCACCCTGACCCTCGCGACCGAATGGGTCAAGCCGCTGGGAGCGGACGGCAACACCGTCACCCTGGGCAACGAGCGCACCATCGCCCGCGACCGCCAGGGCCGCATCTACGAGGAGCGCGTCCTGCTCGCCCCGCCCGGCACGGAGGCGCAAAACCGAACCAACTGGCTCCAGATCGCCGACCCCGCCCGGCACAGCTACCTCAACTGCTCCGTGCC
>CAXUHL010000034.1:8126-16818 GCA_964250745.1 uncultured Acidobacteriaceae bacterium | reverse complement strand
CTCCGTAGCATTGTGGAGGAATCAAGAAGCCGTCCCCTCCCCGTCCGCCTTCAAGCGCGGACGCCCCGAGCCTCAGCCCAGGGGGACGAGCCTACCGGAAGGCCCACGTTGAGCTCAACAGACATTCTCGCCACCACCCCCGAAGAAACCGCCGCGCCCGCCGCCGAAGCCCAGCCTGAGATCCTTTCGCCCGAGCAAGCGCCGCATCAACACGCCCCCGGCGCGCCCCCGCTCAACCCGGCCTGCACGCGGGACGTCGAGATCACCATCCCGGCCGAGGAAGTGTCCTCCGCCTTCAAGCGCGTGCTCAAGACCTATACCCGGCAGGCCCGCATCCCCGGCTTCCGCGCCGGCAAGGTGCCGCCCACGCTGATCCGCAAGCGCTTCGACGAGCAGATCCGCCAGGATATCGTCGAGCAGCTCTTGCCCGGGCACTTTCGCGCGGCTCTCGACAGCAAGGGCGTCCAGCCCATTTCGCAGCCCCAGGTCACCGAGCTCGAACTCGAAGACGGACAGCCGCTGCGGTTCAAGGCTCTGTTCGAGGTGATGCCGGAGATTGATCTCGAAGGATACGGAGACATCCGGGTCGAGCGTGAAACCGCCGAGCTGACCGACGACGAGTTCGCGGCCGAGATGGCCCGCGTGCGCGACTCCCGGTCCACCATGGAGCCGGTCGAGGAAGACCGCGAGCTGGCCGACGGCGACTTCGCCGTGATCACTTTTACCGGGACGGTGCAGAACGGAGAAACGCTGGACGAACCGATCGCCGGCCAGGACATCCAGCTCGAAATCGGTTCGCCCAATACCCTGCCCGCTTTCAACGACGCCCTGCGCGGCACCAAGCCCGGCCAGGAGATCCGCTTCGAGTACACCTACCCGGCGGACTTCGGCGAGCCGCGCCTGCAAGGGAAGACCATCGCCTACGACGTCGAGGTGAAGAGCATCAAGCGCAAGAACGCGCCTGAGCTCGACGACGAGTTCGCCAAGACGCTCGGCAACTACGACACTTTGGATGAGTTCCAGACCAGGCTGCGCGAGCACCTGAGCGCCGACAAGCGCCGCGGGGCCGAGGCCGCGACCAAGGACAAGGTGCTGGAAGCGCTGGCGGCGAAGTACCAGTTCCCCATCCCCGAGTCGCTGGTGCAGCAGCAGATCGACGCGCGGCTCGACCGCGGCCTGCGCGCCCTGGCCCAGCAGGGCATGGGCGAGGAACAGATGCGCCAGCTCGACTTCGCCCGCCTGCGGGAGGCCCAGCGCGAAGGGGCGCTCGGCGAGGTGCAGGGCACGCTGCTGCTGGACAAGATCGCCCAGCTCGAAAACGTGCAGGTGGAGGACGCTGAGCTGGACCGGGAGCTGGAGATGCTGTCCGTCCAGACTCGCGAGCCGCTCCATACGCTGCGTGAGCGCCTCCAGAAGGACGGGGCGATCGAGCGCGTGCGCGAGCAGGTGCGCCGCGAGAAAACCGGAGCCCTGCTCTATGAGAAACTTGGAACAGCCGCTTCGTAAAGGAAAAGACACATGGCATTGGTACCTATGGTGGTTGAGCAGACGAGCCGGGGCGAGCGCGCCTACGACATTTACTCCCGTCTGCTGCGCGACAACATCATCTTTCTGGGCACGCCCATCGACGACCAGATCGCCAACCTCATCATCGCGCAGATGCTTTTCCTGTCGGGCGAGGACCCCGAAAAGGACATCCAGCTTTACATCAACTCGCCCGGCGGCTCCATCACCGCGGGCCTCGCGATCTACGACACCATGCAGTTCATCAAGAACGACGTTGTGACCTACTGCATCGGCCAGGCGGCCTCCATGGGTGCGTTCCTGCTCCAGGCCGGTACCGCCGGCAAGCGCTTCGCCCTGCCGAACTCCCGCATCCTGATCCACCAGCCCTCGATGGGCGGGCTTTCGGGCCAGGCGACCGACATCGACATCCACGCGCGGGAAATCCTGCGCATCCGCGAGATCACCAACACGCTCATGTCGAAGCACACCGGCCAGGCGCTGGACCGGATCGAGCGCGACGTGGAGCGCGACTTCATCATGAATGCCCCGCAGGCCAAGGAATACGGCATCATCGACGAGATCATCGACCGGATCGCCGACCGGCCGAAGAGCTAAACGGAACCACAGGAGCAGCACCATGAAAACGCGCACGGGAACCGACGACGCACTGCGCTGTTCCTTTTGCCATAAATCGCAGGACGCCGTCGCGAAGCTCATCTCTTCGCCCAGCGACTACCCCCGCGCCTACATCTGCGATGAGTGCGTGGCTGTCTGCAACTCCATTCTCGAAGACGACAAGAGCGAAACCCCGAAAGGGGCGGCCCCCACGCACCTGCCCAAGCCGCTCGAGGTGCGGGCATTCCTGGATGAGTACGTCATCGGCCAGGACCAAACCAAGAAGAAGCTCGCCGTGGCCGTTTACAACCACTACAAACGCATCCAGATGAACCGGGTGCGCGGCAACGACGTCGAGCTGTCCAAGTCGAACATCCTGCTCGTCGGCCCCACGGGTTCCGGGAAAACGCTGCTCGCCCACACCCTGGCCAAGATGCTCGACGTGCCGTTCGCGATCGTGGACGCGACCACCCTCACCGAGGCAGGCTACGTCGGCGAGGATGTCGAAAACATCATCCTGAAGCTGCTGCAGGCAGCCGACGGCGACGTGGCCCGCGCACAGTCCGGTATCATCTACATCGACGAAATCGACAAAATCGGACGCAAGGACGAGAATCCGTCGATCACCCGCGACGTTTCCGGCGAGGGCGTGCAGCAGGCGCTGCTCAAGATCCTCGAAGGCACCGTCGCCAACGTGCCCCCGCAGGGCGGCCGCAAGCACCCCCACCAGGAGTTCACCCCGGTCGACACGACGAACATCCTGTTTATCTGCGGCGGGGCGTTTGTCGGCCTCGAGCGGGTGGTCGGGCGCAGGGTCGGGAAAAAGGCCCTGGGCTTCAAGGCGCTGACCGAAAAGCAGGTCGCCGAAGGTCTGGTGGACGTGCGCCAGCAGCGCGACACCGAACTGCTCCGCAAGGCCGAGCCGCAGGACCTGATCAAGTTCGGGCTCATCCCGGAGTTCGTCGGGCGCCTGCCGGTCATCGGCATCCTCGACGAGCTGGACGAGGCGGCGCTGGTGGAGATTCTCACGAAGCCGCGCAACGCCATCCTGAAGCAGTACCAGAAGCTGTTCGAGTACGAGGGCGTCAGCCTCCACTTCACCGACGAAGCGGCTCGGGCCGTCGCGCAGGAAGCCCTGTCGCGCAAGGTCGGCGCGCGCGGCCTGCGCATGATCCTCGAAGAGCTGATGCTGGACCTGATGTACCACCTGCCCGGCAACAAGAAGATCAAGGACATGGAGATCACGGCGGAGATGGTCAAGAACCGCGACCTGTCCTATTCCCTGCTCGACAAGGCCGGCTGAAGTTGAGCGATCTCCGATCGAGCGCAGGCAGCAGGGGGTCCTCCTGAGAAGCGACGCGACGATGTACCTGTTTTCTCGCAAAGCGCGCAAGAAGCAGGTCCTTCGCTACGCTCAGGATGACCCGAACTACAAATTTTCTAGTCTGTAGGTCACAAGGCCCGTTTGCGAGCGGGCTCTTTATCTTTACTCCACCTGCTGCTTGGCCCGGTAGCCGTCGCGGGCGATGATGTCGTACTTGAGCGGCTTGTGCTTCTCGTCCTGCATCCGGAGCGGGTTGCCTTCGTCGTCGACCAACTGCACCTGAATATGCCGGTAGGTCCCGTCCTGCTTGGTATTGGTCGGCCGGTAACTGAGCACATATTGGTTGCGGATGGACTGGTTGATCTGCCGAAAGATATCGGGCATCTCGCCCTGGAACCGAGGAAAAAACGCCTGGCCGCCGGTCATGCGGGCAAAGGTGGACATCTGGTTGTCCGCCTGGAGGAAGTCGATCTCGCGCGGCCCCTGCAGCGCGCCTCGGCTCTCCGCCAGCACCCGGATGAACTGGCCCGTGCCGATCGAAAAAATAGTTACGTTGGGTGTAGCCTTGATCTTCGCCAGAATCTTGTCGAGGGTGATCTTCGAGAAGGTATCCCGTCCCGTCGAGACAAGGATGATGTACTTACGGCCCTCGATGCGGCTTGTCCGGTCGAGCGTTTCGTAGAGAGCGTCGAACAGGTCGGTTTCCTGCCAGGTGGGAATAATGAGCGAGTTGAGCGCCTGCGCCACCAATCGCTTGTCCTGGGTGAAGTCGGTCAGGATGTTGGTGTGCAGATCATAGGTCATGACGGCGACATAGTCGTCCGGACGGAGCGACTGCGCCCACGCATAGGCCGCGTTGCGCATGTCGTAGATGAAGTAGTAGCTGTTGGCGGCGAACTCGGCCAGCAACACGGCGGTGATGGGCGCCTGGATGCGCGAAAAGCCGCTGACCGGCTGGGGCTTACCGTCTTCGAGCACGCGGAAGTTCGCCTGCTGGAGGTTGGGTACGAACTGGTGCGTCTTCTCGAGAATCACTCCGACATCGACGTTGACCACCGGCACGTCCACGCGCAAAGAGAAGTTCTGGAGCTCCGGCGGGTTCTTGACCGCGGGCTGCTCCTTGGGCGGCGGCTCGGGCGCGGGAGCTTCCTTTTTCTTGGGCAGCGCGATGGAACCGTTGTCCCCGCCGGGTCCCCCCTGATCCCCTTGTTGCGGGTCGGCCTGCGGCTGCTGCTGCGGAGGCACAGGCGGCGGGTTGGGGTCGAACTGAAAGGCGCGCGCCCGGGCGGCGGCGAGCAGCAGGGCGCAGCTGAGCAGAGCGGGGAGGGTGCGGTTCACGGTCTTTATCACCTGTATGCGACACCTGTATGGGAGCAGTTTACGCTTCGGAGCTCAGGGTTCCGGGGAGAGTGCCTTAGTCTGTAGACGTGCACAGCCCCCGTTGGACGCTCCTCGCCGTCACGCTTTTCGCCCCGCTTTCCGCCCTGTCACAAGCCGCGCCGCCTCCCTCCTCCGCGGGGGTTTACCCGCTGGCGCAGGTCCATGCCGGGCAGCACGGCACGGCCTGGACGGTCTTTCAGGGACAAACGCCCGAGCCGTTCGGGGTGGACATCCTGGGCGTGCTCCGCAACGCGCAGGGGCCGGGCGAGGACCTGATCCTCGCCCGCCTGACCGGCGCGAAGGCCGAGTACACCGGCGTCGTCGCCGGGATGAGCGGCAGCCCGGTTTACATCGACGGCAAACTCGTGGGCGCGCTCGGCTTCAGGATCGGCGAGTTCTCGAAAGAGCCCATCGGCGGCATCACGCCCATCGAGCAGATGCTCAAGGTGCGGGATTTCGACCCCGGCGCGGCCAAGCCGGCGCAAACCGGCCAGGTCACGCCGATCGAGACGCCGCTCGTCTTCTCCGGCTTTTCCCCGGAAGCGATGGCTTTGTGGAAGGAGCATGCGCCGGGGCTCGGGTTCATACCGCAGGCCGGCCTCGGCGGCGGCGGGTTTCTCGGCCCGGACACGCAGCCCTCGCTCGGCCCGGGCTCGGCGGTAAGCGCCCTGCTGGTCTCGGGCGACCTCGAAATCGCGGCCACCTGCACCGTCACGTACCTGGACGCAAACCGCCTGCTGGCCTGCGGGCACCCGCTCATGCAGTCCGGCGCCGTAAGCCTGCCCATGACCAAGGCGGACGTGGTGGCGACGCTCGCCTCCACCTCGAACAGCTTCAAGATCGTCAACACGGGGGCGGTCGTCGGCTCGTTCACCCAGGACCGGCAAACCGCGATCGCCGGCCTGCTCGGCGTGCCCGCGCGGACAATCCCGGTTGAGATCGACCTCCAACGGGAAAACGCGACGAAAGTCTTGCACTTACAGGTTTTAGACCAGCCGCAGATGACCCCGACCATCCTGCTCGTTTCGCTCTTCCAGGCCTTGCAGGAGACGCCCAACTACGCGGAGGAGGACAGCTACCGGGTCCGCGCGACGGTGGAGGTTGCGGGCGCATACCGCCCGGTGGAGCTCGAAACGCTCTCCGCCCCCGGCGCGGGCGCGCCTGCCCCCTTGCAGGCGGCGCTGGGCCTGGCGCTCAGGTTCAACGCGCTCTACAGCAGCACGGAGCGGCAAAGCGGCATTGACGGGGTGAGAATCGCGGTCGACGTGCTGCCCGGCCGCCGCGCCGACACCCTGAGCCGGGCTGTCGTGGAGCAGACCAGCTTCCACGCGGGCGACACGATCACGGTTGCCGCGACGGTGAAGCCTTATCGCGGCCCGGCCCGGCAGGTGCGGGTGCCCGTCACCCTGCCTGCTTCCCTGCCCGACGGCGAGGTACGCCTGATGGTCAGCGACGGCCCGGCGCTCGACCGGACGCTCGCGGCGGGACGCGGCGGCGGGTCGGTCCCGCTCAGCGGCACCGTTGCGCAGTTGAACGCGCTGCACCCCGACGACCGCCTGTACGTCTCGCTGCTGCGCCCGGACGCGGGCCTGAGCGTGGACGGGCGCACGCTCGATGCGGTTCCGCTTTCAGTCGTCAACCAGTTGCTTCCCGCGCACGACCGTGACCGGGCCTCGCTGCATTCCGAGTCCGTCCTGACCCTGGGCAGCGCCGGGCTCGACGCGAATTTTCAGGGGGAGCAGATTCTCACTTTGCGGGTAGAATAGCGCTTTCCTTTTACCCCAAAGCGAGAGCCGACAATCATGATTCAGGGATACGCCGTCCACGCCGCCGGTGCCGAGGTGCAGAGCTACAGGTTCGAGCCCGGCGAGCTCGCTCCCGACGAGGTCGAGGTGGCCGTGTCGCACTGCGGCGTCTGCCACAGCGACATCGGGCTGATCGACAACGAGTGGGGCTACAGCCGGTACCCCTTCGTTCCGGGGCATGAGATCGTGGGCACGGTGGTGGAAGCGGGCGCGCAGGCGGGCTGGCTCAAGCCCGGCGATCGCGTCGGGGTAGGCTGGCAGGCTGCCAGCTGCGGGCACTGCGAGTGGTGCCGCAAGGGCGAGGAGCAGTTCTGCGCGGGCGCCCGGTTCACCTGCGTGGGCCGGCACGGGGGCTTCGCGGACCGGGTGCGGGTTCAAGCGCATTTTGCCGTTCCGCTTCCAGACGCGCTGGACCCGGCGGCAGCCGCCCCGCTGCTCTGCGCCGGTGCCACGGTCTACGCGCCCCTGCGCGGGCATGGCGTCCACCCGGCTTCCCGGGTCGGCGTGGTCGGCATCGGCGGCCTGGGCCACCTAGCGCTGCAGTTCGCGCGGGCCTTCGGGGCGGAGGTCACGGCCTTTTCCTCGTCCGCGGCCAAGGAAGAGGAGTGCATGCGGCTGGGCGCGCACCACTTCGTCAACACGCGCGAAACGAAGACGCTCAAGGCTTTGGGCGGCCACTTCGACCTGATCCTGTGCACCGGCACCGGCGAGGAAGACTGGAACGCGTACGGGGCGGCGCTGCGGCCGCACGGCTCGTTGAGCGTGCTGGGACTGATCAGCTCGCCGGCCTCGCTCTCCCTTCGGCCCTTTGTCTCGCGGGAGCGAAGCCTCGGCGGCGGCAGGACCGGCAGCCCCGCGGAGATCGCTGAGATGCTTCAGGTCGCGGCCCGGCACCGGATCGCGCCGGTGATCGAGCAGTTCCCCATGCGCGAGGCCAACGCGGCGGTAGAGCGGGTGCGCAAGGGCCAGGCCCGGTACCGGGCGGTGCTGGCCAACTGAGCCCCGCTGGTAGACTTGCGCCAGTGATCAACCTTCGCCGAGTCCTCCCCTTCGTCCTGCTCGCAGCCGGTGTTTCGCACGCGCAGGGCACGCATTTGTGGACCGAGTCGGGCGCGGCGGACTGGGAAAAAGGGACCGCCAAGGGTGTCGCGATCGGCAGCGATGGTGTCCTGGCACCGGGCTTCGAGCTGGCACAGGTAGCCCAGCTGAACGCGGCCGACGTGTGGGCGGCGGCGAGCGACAAGGCCGGCAACGCGTACTCGGCCACGGGCTCCCCGGCACAGGTGGTGCGTGTGGCCCCGGACGGCAGGCAGACCGTCATCTTCACGACGAAAGACCTGAGCGTGCAGGCGCTGGCCGTCGGGCCGGACGGTGCCGTATACGCCGCCGCGCTGCCCTCGGCCAAGGTGTACAAGCTGAACCCGAACGCGATAGCCGACGAGACCAATGCGCCGGTGGTATTCGACCCTGCGCAGACCGAGGAAAAACCGCGCTACATCTGGACCATGCGCCTCGACGCGAACGGCCGCCTGCTGCTGGGCACGGGCGCGCCGGGCGCGGTGTACCGCGTGGCCGCAAGCGCGAAGCCGCAGCTGGTCTACATCAGCGACGAGCCGCACATCCGGTCGCTGCTGCCCGCGCCGGACGGGAGCCTGCTGGCCGGCTCCGACGGTACCGGCCTGGTATACCGGATCGGCGCGGACGGCAAGGCGTTCGTCATCTACGAGGCCGCCAAACGCGAAATTACCTCACTGGCGCTGGGCCCGGCGGGGCAGGTTTACGTCGCGGCGGTCGGTGAAAAAGGCAAATCGAGCACGATTCCGGCGCTGCCGGTAGGCGGCGCGCAGGGCGGCGGGACAGCCACCGTGACGGTGACCGTGGTCCAGCCGGGCTCGACGCAGACCGTGAGCAACAACGCGACGGTGCCGGACGGGTCGGAGGTGGACCTGATCCCCGCGAACCCAGCCGAGGCCCCGAGGCGGATCTGGGCGACGCACAACGAGGTGGTGTACGCGCTGCGGGCGACCCCGGACGGGCTGCTCGCGGCCACCGGCAACTTCGG
>CAXUHL010000034.1:0-8026 GCA_964250745.1 uncultured Acidobacteriaceae bacterium | reverse complement strand
CGGCTGACGCTCAAGCCGGAAGGCCGCGTGAGCCAGGTCGGCATCAACTACCTGCCCGCGAACGCCGCGCCGGTGGTGGATGAGATTCTGGTCGCGCCCGGTACGCGAGTCAATGCCTCGGCTAACCAGCCCAGCCAGCCGCAGCCGGCGCAGCTTACGTTTGCCTCGCAGGGCGGCACGGTCAATCTCGACAACAACAGCCCGCAAGCGCCGCTGAGCGGCGTCAAGGACCGTAGCGGCATCACCGTCCGCTGGGCCGCGCACGACGACAACGGCGACGACCTGCGGTTCTCGCTCTACACGCGCGGCTCGGGCGACCGGGAGTGGCGGCTGCTGAAGGGCGATCTCACGGACCGCTTCTACAGCTTCGACGCGGCGCTGCTGCCGGACGGCCCGTACCGGGTCCGGATCGTGGCGTCGGACGCGCCCTCGCACCCGGCCGGAGCCGGTTTGCTGGGCGAAAAGGTGAGCGATCTGTTCCTGGTCGCGACCGCGACGCCCTCGGTGGTGTTGAGCGCGAAGGCCGAGGGCGCGAGCCTCCACGTGACCGCGACGGCAACGAGCGCGCGCACCCCAATCGCGCATGCGGAGTACTCGCTCGACGCCGCGCCCTGGCAGTACGTGGAGCCGGTGGGGCGCGTGTCGGACGCGGTGCGGGAGCAGTACGACTTCCGTGTGCCTGCCGGAGCGGGCGCGCACACGGTGACGCTGCGCGTATACGACCGGTTCGACAACTCGGGCTCGGCGAAAATCTCGGTCCCATGAAGCTCTCGGTCGGAAAACGCGTGCAATGTCCCCCATCTCCCCGGTCAGTCGCGGACAGAGGGGGTCATCCTGAGGAGCAGAGCGACGAAGGCCCTGTTTTCTCCTGGAGTCGAGCGGGAAGCAGGCCTTTCGCTTCGCTCAGGATGACCCTTCGGAGCGGGGGCATCGAAGTCTGCCCATACCTTCCCGGGGCTCTCCCGTGAGATTCGAGCTGTTCATTGCCGCGCGCTACCTGCGGGCCAAGCGCCGCCAGGCGGTGGTGGGGGTGGTCACGGCCATCTCCGTCGCGGGGGTCGCTGTCGGCGTGGCTTCGCTGATCCTGGCGCTCGCGATCACCACCGGCATGCGGCGCGACATGCAGGACCGGCTCCTGTCCGCGACCGCGCACGTCTCGCTCCTGCGCGTACAGTCCGACGGAATCAAGGACTGGCGGGCGCTCGCGGCGCGGCTCGGCGCGCTGCCGCACGTGCGGGCAGTCGCGCCTGCCCTGTACGAGCCGGTGCTGATCTCGCGCGGGGCGCACTCGGGCGGAGCGCTGCTCAAGGGGATTTTGCCCGAGCGGGAGCGACAGGTGAGCGACATGCTCCGCGACACCACGACCGGGGCGTCCGCGGCGTTGAGCGCGACCGGCGATCTCGGCTCACCGCCTGTGGTGCTCGGGTTCGACTTGGCGGGGACGCTCGACGCCCACCCGGGCGACACGGTTCTGGTAACCAGCCCGCAAGGGGAGCTGACACCCTACGGGCTCGTCCCGAAATACCAACGGTTCCGGGTGGCGGGGGTGTTCCACTCGGGCTTCTACCAGTACGACTCCGGGTTCGGCTTCGTGCGCCTACGGGACGCGCAGCTCCTGTTCGGCGAGCCGGACCTGGTCTCGATCCTGTCTTTCAAGGTCGACGACCTGAACGATGCCGACCGGATCGGCCGCGCGATCGAGCAGGCAGCCGGGCCTGGGTTCGAGGCGACCAACTGGATGGAGCAGAACCGGGAGCTGTTTCGCGCGCTCAAGCTGGAGCAGCTGGTGACCTTCATTGTGATTGGGTTGATCGTGTGCGTGGCCGCGCTCAACATCCTGATCGCGCTGACCATGATGGTGATGGAGAAGACCCGGGACATCGCGGTGCTGCTCTCGATGGGGGTCGCGCCGGGGCAGATTCGCGGCATCTTCCTGGCGCAAGGGGTGCTCATCAGCGTGGTCGGCACGGCGCTCGGCTGGGTGCTGGGCTACGGCATCGCGTTCGTCTGCGGGCATTACCGGCTTATTCACCTGTCAGCCGACGTTTACTCGATCGATACCCTCCCCTTCGCGCCCCGGCTTACCGACGGGCTGCTCGTGACGGCGGTTTCCGTCGGCGTGGCGCTGCTGGCGACGCTGTACCCGTCGGGCTCGGCGGCCCGGGTGCTGCCGGCCGAGGCGCTGCGCTATGAGTGAACCGCTCGTACGCGTGGAGGGGCTTGCGAAGGAGTACGGGCGGAGTGTCCGCTTGTTCCGAAACCTGAGCTTCGGGGTAGCCCGAGGAGAAATCCTGGCCGTCGTGGGCCAGTCCGGCGTCGGCAAAAGCACGCTGCTGCACCTGCTGGGCGCCTTGGACCGGCCATCGGCCGGGGAGGTCTGGGTCGGGGGGACCGCCCTCGGTTCGCTGGGCGGTGCCGCGGCGGCGCGGTTCCGCAACCGCGAAGTGGGCTATGTGTGGCAGTTTCACTACCTTTTGCCGGAGTTTTCGGCGGTCGAAAACGCGGCCATGCCGCTGCTGGCCCGCGGCGGCAGCCGGTCTGCCGCTCTCAAACACGCAGGCGAATGGCTCCACCGCGTCGGGCTCGGCGACCGGCTCCACCACCGCGCCGGGGAGCTTTCCGGAGGGGAGCAGCAGCGCGTCTCGCTCGCCCGCGCGCTGATCACCCAACCGAAACTCCTGCTGGCCGACGAGCCCACCGGCGACCTGGACGAGGAGACGGCGGAGACGGTCTTCGGGCTCATCACCCAACTGCACGCCGAAGCGGGGCTGACGACGATCCTGGTCACCCACAACATGGCCCTGGCGGCCCGGTGCGGGCGTGTGCTGCGGCTCACACGGGATGGTCTGGCGCGCGAGTCCGAGGCCGAGACCCGAACATCTATACATTAGAGCTACGCAGAGTTTTTCGAACGGCCGCAACCGCGCCGGCAACGGCGCACAAGCATCGAGGGGGAACATGTTCGAACGGTATACGGAAAAAGCGCGGCGCGTGATCTTTTTCGCCCGGTACGAGGCAAGCCAGTTCGGCTCGCCCTATATCGAGACCGAGCACCTGCTTTTAGGGCTTCTGCGGGAAGACAAGGCGCTCACCAACCGCTTTCTGCGCTCGCATGCGTCCGTCGATTCGATCCGCAAGCAGATCGAGGGGCACACCACGATTCGCGAGAAAGTCTCCACCTCGGTCGACCTGCCGCTTTCGAACGAGTGCAAGCGGGTGCTGGCCTACGCGGCGGAAGAGGCCGAGAGGCTCTCGCACAAGCACATCGGGACCGAACACTTGCTGCTGGGCCTCCTGCGCGAGGAGAAGTGCTTCGCCGCGGAGATCCTGCACGAGCGCGGGTTGAAGCTGCTGGCCATCCGTGAGGAGCTTTCGCGCGCTACCCAGGAAAAGACCGCCCAGGGCGGGCGCCAGGGCGGCAACCGCGAGCAGGGCCAAAGCGGGCAGAATCGCGAGCAGAGCCTCCTCGCCGAGTTCTCGCGCGACCTGACCCAGGTCGCCATGGACAACGCGCTCGACCCGCTGGTGGGCCGTGACGGCGAGCTCGAGCGGGTGATCCAGATCCTGTGCCGCCGGACGAAAAACAATCCGGTTCTGATCGGCGAGCCCGGCGTGGGCAAGACCGCGATCGTCGAGGGTTTGGCCCAACGCATCGCCGACGGCGAGGTCCCGAGCTTTCTCGCCGACAAGCGCGTGCTGGCGCTGGACCTTTCGCTGATCGTCGCGGGAACCAAGTATCGCGGCCAGTTCGAGGAGCGGCTCAAGACCATCATGAAAGAGCTGATGGAGAACCAGAACTGCATCGTCTTCATCGACGAGCTGCACACGCTGGTGGGGGCCGGCTCGGCCGAGGGCTCGCTCGACGCGGCGAACATCCTCAAGCCGGCGCTCTCGCGCGGCGAAATCCAGTGCATCGGCGCGACCACCCCGCAGGAGTTCCGCAAGTCGATCGAGAAAGACCGGTCTTTGGAGCGCAGGTTCCAAGCGGTGAAAGTACCACCGCCGAACGAGGAAGACGCGATCAAGATCATCATGGGCATCAAGGACCGGTATGAGAAATTCCACGCGGTCTCCTACACCGATGATTCGATCGAGTTCGCGGTCTCGCACTCGAACCGCTACATCCCGGACCGGTTCCTGCCGGACAAGGCGATCGACCTGATCGACGAGGCGGGCGCGCGGGTCAAGCTGCGCCAGACTTCCCTGCCCGATGAGATTACCGAGGTCCAGAAGCGGATCAAGTTCATCGTCCACCGGATGGAGAACGCCATCGCGAACCACGAGTTTGAGAAGGCGCGCTTTTATTCGGACGAAGAGCGTAAGGAGCGCGAAAACCTGCGCGCTCTGCGCGACAAGTACCACCTCGACGACTCGACGGCCGGGATCGTGGGCCGCGAGGACATCGAGGATGTGGTCAGCCGCTGGACCGGCGTTCCGGTCACCTCGATCAAGGAAGAGGAGACGCAGAAGCTGCTCCGCGTGGAGGGCGAGTTGCACAAGCGCGTCATCTCGCAGGAGAAGGCGATCTCGGCTCTTTCCCGCGCGATTCGCCGCTCGCGCGCGGGTCTCAAGTCGCCGAACCGTCCGATCGGGTCTTTCCTCTTTTTAGGCCCGACCGGCGTCGGCAAGACGGAGATGGCGCGGACCCTGGCGCAGTTCCTGTTCGGCAGCGAGAAGTCGCTGATCCGCTTCGACATGTCGGAGTTCATGGAGAAGCACTCGGTTTCGAAGCTGATCGGTTCGCCTCCGGGGTACGTGGGATATGAGGAGGGCGGCCAGCTGACCGAGCGGGTCAAGCGTTCGCCGTACTCGGTGGTCCTGCTCGACGAGATCGAAAAGGCGCATCCGGATGTGTTCAACATCCTGCTCCAGGTCTTCGAGGACGGGCATCTGACCGACGGGCTCGGCAACACGGTCGACTTCAAGAACGTGATCCTGATCATGACCTCGAACATCGGCGCGCGGCACCTGCAGCGCAAGCAGGGTCTCGGCTTCCAGTCGGAGCGCGAGGACCTGGTGATGGACAAGGTCGAGGAGCTGGTCAAGCAGGAGGTCAAGCGGACTTTCAATCCCGAGTTCCTGAACCGCGTGGACGAGATCATCCTGTTCCACTCGCTCTCGGACGCGGACCTGATCCAGATCCTGGAGCTGCTGGTGCAGTCGCTGAACGCGAACCTGGTTCAGAAGGCGATCACGATCTCGGTGACCGAGGACGCGAAGAAGTGGATTCTCGAAAAGACGCTGGTGGACCGCAGCTACGGGGCACGCCCCTTGCGCCGCGCGCTTCAGCGCTACGTCGAGGACCCGCTCTCCGAAGCCCTGATTGCCGGGCACATCAACGAGCGGCCGGCATTTCTTGAGGTGTATCTCGAAAACAACCAGCTCTACTACCGGCCGGTCTCGCAGCAGGAAGACGAGCCCGGGCGCGCCCTGCCGGAAGGCGTGCTGCTGTACAGCGCATAGACTGAAAAAGCCCCATCCGCGAGGATGGGGCTTTTTCGGTTGTGGACGGGGAGCGACTCAGCCTTTGACGTTCTTTACCGCATGCTGCAGGTTTTCCACCAGGTCGTCGGTGTAGTTGCCGGCCGCGTTCTTGGTCTTTTGATAGGTCTTGGCTGCCTGCTTGGTCAGGTCGGCGGCCTGATCCTTCACGTACTCGCTGGCGCTGTCATACTGGTCGGCGAGGTAGTCGCCCGCGTCCCCGGCCTTGCGCTTGAGCACCTTGCGGGCTTTGGTCCCCGGCAGCGGCGCGTACAGCAGGGCGATGCTGGCACCGAACGCCGCGCCGACCGAAAATGCGACCCAAAACTTGACTCTGTCCATAAGGAACTCCTTCGCGGGTTAGGAAGCCGACGCTTGGGAAGGGGTTGTAAGGGAAGTCTGGAGCGGGAGACCGGGATCGAACCGGCGACATTCAGCTTGGGAAGCTGACGTTCTGCCACTGAACTACTCCCGCGAGCGGCGACACTTCCAATCTACTACAGCCTGCAGATGAGCAGTTCGCGCTCGTAGACCATCTCCGGCGGCAGGTGGTCGTGCAGCGACAGGAAGAGCTCCTCGTGAGCCATCACTTCCCCGCGCCATGCGGCCCGGTCCACGGCCTGCAGCCGGTCGAAACGGTCGCGCGGGAATGGGAGTCCGCGCCATTCGATGTCCTCGAAGAACGGGGTCCAGCCGAGCGGCGACTCCTTGCCCTGCGCGCGGCCGCGCACCCGGTCCACCACCCACTTGAGTACGCGCATGTTCTCGCCGAAGCCCGGCCAGAAGAATCGGCCCGCCTCGTCCCTGCGGAACCAGTTGACCAGGAAGACGCGCGGCGTAACGGCGAGCGCGCGCTGCATGCGGATCCAGTGCCGGAAGTAGTCGCCCATGTTGTAGCCGCAAAAGGGCAGCATGGCCATGGGGTCGCGCCGTACCCGGCCCGTCGCGCCGCTTGCCGCGGCTGTGGTCTCCGAGCCCATGGTGGCCCCCATGTACACGCCCGCGCTCCAGTTGAACGCCTGGTACACGAGCGGCACGGCCTCGGACCGGCGGCCGCCGAACAGGATCGCCGAAATGGGCACCCCTTCGGGCGACTCCCAGGCCGGGTCGAGCGTGGGGCACTGCGAGGCGGGCGCGGTGAACCGGCCGTTGGGGTGGGCAGCGGGCGCGCCGGTTTCCTTCGCGATCGTGGGCGTCCAGCGCTTCCCGCGCCAGTCGATGCATTCGGCGGGCGGCTCGTCCGTCATGCCCTCCCACCACACGCCGCCTTCCGGCGTCAGGGCCACGTTAGTGAAGATGGTGTTGCGCGCGAGGGTCGCCATCGCGTTCGGGTTGGTCTTCGCGGAGGTGCCGGGGGCCACGCCGAAGAACCCGGCCTCCGGATTGATGGCCCGCAGCTGCCCGTTCGCATCGGCACGGATCCAGGCGATGTCGTCCCCCACCGTGGTCACTTTCCAGCCTTCGAAGCCCTCCGGCGGAATCATCATGGCGAAGTTGGTCTTGCCGCACGCGGATGGGAACGCCCCCGCCACGTAGGTCTTTTCGCCTTCCGGACTTTCGACGCCGACGATGAGCATGTGCTCGGCCATCCAGCCCTCGTCGCGCGCGATGGCCGAGGCGATCCGCAGAGCGAAGCACTTTTTGCCGAGCAGCGCATTGCCGCCGTAGCCGGAGCCATAGCTCCAGATCTCGCGCGTTTCCGGAAAGTGCACGATGTATTTCTCGTCGTTGCAGGGCCAGGGCACGTCAGCCTGCCCCGGCGCGAGCGGCGCGGCGACCGTATGGATGCACGGCACCACTCGTTCCTTGTCCTTGTCGATCTCCGCCAGCACCTCGCGGCCGATGCGCGTCATGATGCGCATGTTCACCACCGCGTACAGCGAGTCGGTGAGCTGCACACCGATCTTCGACATCGGCGAGCCGACCGGCCCCATGGAAAACGCGAGCACGTACATGGTGCGGCCGCGCATGCATCCGGCGAAGAGCTTTTTGAGCTTGCGCCGCATCGCGAACGGGTCTTCCCAGTTGTTGGTGGGCCCGGCGCTGTCGCGGGAGAGCGAGCAGATAAACGTCCGCTCCTCGACCCGCGCGACGTCCCCTGCATCCGACCGGGCCAGGAAGCAGCCCGGCCACAGCTCCCCGTTCAGCCTGGTGAAGGTGCCCGCCTCCACCAACCGATCGCAAAAGCCGGCGTACTCGGCTTCCGAACCGTCCACCCAGTGGATCGCGTCGGGCTCGGTGAGCTCGGCCGTTTTTTCGACCCAGCGGATCAGGTGTTTGTTGGTGGTGGGGGCGTCGGAGGGCATGGGCTTTTTCATCGCGCAGCTTCTTTATAGCCGTTCTCGCATGGGTATAGGGAGGAAAAGATTTTCAACCGGCTGCGGCGTCCAGCTTCAGCACCAGCAGGGTCATGTCGTCGTGCTGCGGAGCTCCCGCGGTAAACCGGTCGGCCTCGGCCAGGATCGCACGCAAAACCTCCTCCGCCGAGCCGGAAGCAGCCCCAAGCGCGGCAGACACCATCCGCTCCTCGCCCCACTCCTCGTCC
>CAXUHL010000033.1:0-17026 GCA_964250745.1 uncultured Acidobacteriaceae bacterium | reverse complement strand
GGGCGGGGCCGCTTGCGCGCCTGCCTTTGCGGCCGAAGCGAGCGCGAGCGCGGACTGCGCGAGGAAACGGCGGCGCGTGGGCTTGCGCGAGTTCTGTGGCAATCGGGTGGGCTCCTTACGGTGTTGGTGGGAGTGTAGCGCACGTCGAGCGCCCCGCATCGAGGGAAGCCTTCAAGCATCTGGTTAAGGGAAAACCGCTCCAGACAAAGGAAGACACATGCCGCACGAAGCATTGTTCACGCCGTACCAGCTGGGTCCGCTCACGTTGCGGAACCGGATCGCCATGGCCCCTCTCACGCGGTCGCGCTCCAACGAGGAAGGCGTGCCGCCGGCATACGCGGCGGAGTACTACGCGCAGCGCGCCTCGGCCGGCCTGATCATCTCGGAGGCGACCAACATCTCGCCCCGGGCGCGCGGCTACGCAAAAACCCCCGGCATCTGGAACGAGGCGCAGGTCGAGGCATGGAAGCCGATCGTGGAGGCGGTCCACCGGGCGGGAGGCGTGTTCTTCATGCAGTTGTGGCATACCGGGCGCATCTCCCACCCGAGCCTGCAGCCGGGTGGGGCGCTGCCCATCTCCGCTTCCGCGGTCAAGCCGCAAGGGCAGGCGTTCACGAACGAGGGCATGCAGGACCACGTCGCGCCGCGCGCGTTGGAGCCCGATGAGCTGCCGGCGATCGTCGACGAGTACGCCCAGGCCGCGAGCAATGCCCGTCGCTCGGGCTTCGACGGTGTGGAAGTCCACTCGGCGAACAACTACTTTCTCGACCAGTGGCTCCGCGACTCGACCAACCTGCGCACCGATGAGTACGGCGGCCCCGTCGAGAACCGGCTCCGGTTCCCGCTCGAAGCGGTGCGGGCAGTCGTCGACGGCTTCGGCGACGCGGCGCGCGTGGGCATCCGCATCTCGCCCGGCACGACCAACCCCGGAGGAACCCCGCTCGACTCCGACCCGAACACGCTGTACGGAAAGTATGTCGAAGCGCTGGACCGGCTTGGATTGTGCTATCTCCACGTCATCGAGGGTGTAACCCAGATGTCCCGCGAAACCCCGGAGGTCGACTACGCGACGTTGCGCGGTAAGTTCAGCCGGACCTATATCGGCAATAACATGTATTCGATGGATTTGATCGACGAGGAGCTGCGCGAGGGTAAGTCGGACTTGTTCGCGCTGGGGCGGGCTTTCCTCGCCAACCCCGACCTGGTGGAGCGGCTCAGGACCGGGGCGCCGCTTGCGGACGCGCCGAAAGA
The DNA here is from genome assembly GCA_964250745.1 of uncultured Acidobacteriaceae bacterium. Taxonomy (GTDB): domain Bacteria; phylum Acidobacteriota; class Terriglobia; order Terriglobales; family Acidobacteriaceae; genus EB88. The sequence goes on along the minus strand of CAXUHL010000033.1, from coordinate 15,775 downwards.
GTACTGGTACGGCGGCGACGCGCGCGGGTACACGGACTGGCCGGCGCTGTCGGGGCAGTTGCAGACGGTTTGACGCGCAATTGCGGGTAGGTCGGTCCGCAGCAAGACGGTCGCTTTGAGCGGGTATGTGCGAAGTCGATCTCGGGTCATCCTGAGCGTGGCGAAGGACCTGCTTTGATCTCAAGACAAGCAAGAGATGCAGGTCCTTCGTCGCTTTGCTCCTCAGGAAGACCCATGATTTCCGTCAAGAGTGCCGTTGCGCCCGCTTTCAGGCTAAGCGGCACTTACTCGCCGTTACGCACGCCTGGAGGCACAGGCAGCAGGTGCGCGGCCGCGATGCGCGCGCCCGCCAGGTCTGACCCCTCGTTGGTGAAGTGGTCGTCGTCGAGCAGCAGCGGGATGCCTCGTGCCGGGTCGGCGTAGGTTTGGCACACCTCGCCGGGGCAGAACAGCCCCACCAACGAGATGTACGGGATGTGCCACCGCTCGCGCGCCAGCTTGGCCAGCCCCGCGTCGATCTCCGCGGTCGCGGCCAGGCGCCGGCCGTTCGCGAGTCCGGGGTCGCGCCGCAGGAGTCCGTAGGCCAGCAGGCGCGGCAGCGGCGCGTCGTAGTCCTGCACCGGGCCGATAAGGGTGAGCGGGACGCCCCGCGCGCCGGCCCAGGCGACGACCCGGTCGAGCGTGGGCGGGTCCATGGGGTTCCACCGGCCGACCAGGAGGATGCGGTCGACCCGGTGCGCGGGCAGGAAGCGCGCGAACATGAGCTGCGAAAGAGCGCCGCACTCGCCGTCGGTGCGAGCGGGGTCGGGGTGGCAGGCGGCGAGGGTGGCCTGGAGAAAGTGCACGCCGGGGTAAGCGCGGGCCAGCCCCACCCACTGGGAGGCGGCGTGGCTGTCGCCCAGCAGCAGCCAGTTGGGCCGCGCCGGGTCGAGCGTCAGGCAGGGGTCGGCTTTCAGATCGCGCACGCGCAGCACCATGCAGGTGCCCCAGCGGTTGTTGGCCTGCTCCTCCACATAGCTGCCGACCGCGACCACCGGTGCCGGGAACCGGCTGGGCAGGCCATGGAGGGCGAGCGCGAGGACTCCCGCCGCGGCGAGCGCACCTGAGGAAAGGGCGGCGAAGCGGAACGCGGCCGCCCCGCGCAGCCGCAACGAGCCATCGCGAAACGGCCCTTCGACGAAGCGCCAGGACAGCGTGGCCAGGGCAAAGCTGACCACCATCAGCACCGCCTTGATCGCGCGGTGGGGCAGGGTGAAGCCGGGCAGCTCGCCCCACAGGCTGATGCGCTGGAAAACGATCAGCGGCCAGTGCCACAGGTACAGCGAGTACGAGATGAGGCCGATGAAGACCATGGGGCGCGTCGCGAGCAAGCGCCCGATCAGGGTGGGGCGGGTGCTTTCAGCGGCCTGGCCGGACCAGATGAGCAGCGCCGCCCCGCCGCAGGGAGCGAGCGCGGCGAAGCCCGGAAACGGCAGGTTGCCGGTGAGCAGGAGGTCGCAGGCGGCAATCAAAAACAGGCCCAGCCCGGCAGCGGCGTTGCGCAGCGCAGGCGACCCCGGGCAAGGCACCGCGCGGGTGGCCAGCAGCGCCCCCAGCAACAGCTCGCAGGCGCGCGTCCAGGGCATAAAGAACGCGAGCCCCGGCGTATGAAGGCTGCCGTACACGCTGAGCGCGAAGCTCGCCGCCGCGAGCAGGGCCAGTGCCGCAGGCAAGCGCCCGGGCGCGAGGCGGCGCAGGAGCAGCAGCGTCGGCGGAAACAGGAGGTAGAACTGCTCCTCGACCCCGAGCGACCAGGTGTGCAGCGCCGGGCGCAGGAGCGAGAGCGGCTCGAAATAGCCGGAATGGAGGCCGAAGTACAGGTTCGACGCCGAAAGACTGGCCGCGATAAGGGACTTGGCAAAGTCTTCGAGCTCAACCGGCAGGCAGAACACGAACGCCGCAGCCAAAGAAGCGGCGAGCACGGCGACCAGAGCGGGCAGGATGCGCCGGATGCGCCGGACGTAGAAGTTTTGGAGCGAAAAGCGCCCGGCCCCGAGATCGATTAGCAGAATCGAGGTAATCAGGAAGCCGGAGATGACGAAGAAGACATCCACGCCCGTGAACCCGCCCTGCGCGAACCGGATCTGGAGGTGAAACGCCATGACGGACAGCACCGCGACGGCGCGGAGCCCGTCGATGTCGGGCCGGTACGGGATGCGGGGCTGGTGTCCGATGGGGCTCGTTCTCCCTTGTTTCTGGCGCGTCTGCGTTTGAAGTCTAACCCAGGGCGGCGGAGTGCGCGGCCACCGCGCCGGGATCGACCGCACCTTGGTAATGCGCGCTCACCCCAGCTCGCGCGCCCGCAACGCCAGCCCGTGGGCCACCGCTGTGAACGCTTCACCGCGCAGCACCCGCCCGGCGAAGCGGGTCGCGAAGATGCGCTCCACTGCGGGCACGAACGAAGTGCCGCCGGTCAGGAAAACGCGATCCACCTGCTCCGCCCCTGTGCCCGTCGCGGCCAGAAGCGAGTCGACCGCGCGCGCGATCGCGGCGAGCTCGTCGGCGATCCAGTGCTCGAACCGTGCGCGGGTGACTGGGATGCGCAGCTGCAGGCCGGGCTCGTGGAACAGGAACTCGGCCGCTTCTTCCCGCGAGAGCGCGTACTTGAGCCGCTGCACGGCGGCGTGCAGCCGGAAGCCGAGGTCGTCCTCGATCAGGGTTTGGAGCGCGGCGATCTTGTCCGGTTCCAGGGCGCGGGTGCGCGCGCCCTTCAGGATCTCCGTCACGCTGCGCGTCCGCAAAAAGGACAGGTAGTGCCAGCGTTCGAGGTTGGCGTAGATCCACGCCGGGACCGCCGGCAACAGCTTGGCCCCGGAGCGCTCCAGCGAGCCGGCCCCCAGCGCCGGGGCGACCAGATGGCGCACCAGCTTGGCATCGAACGCATCCCCTGCCAGGCCGACGCCCTGGTGGCCCAGCACCTCCGCCGGCGCGCCGGGCGCAAGGCGCAGGAGGGAAAAGTCGCTGGTGCCCCCGCCGAAGTCGCCGATCAGCACGGTCTCGGGCCGGGTGAGCGTGGCGGCGTACGCCCGGGCCGCTCCGGCAGGCTCGAGCTCGAAGTGAACCTCGGTGAACCCGGCGCGGCGGCAGGCTTCGTGCAGACGCTCGACAGCGTAGGCGTCGTCCTCCGGGGTTTGCGCGCCGGCGAAGTGCACCGGCCGGCCCACGACCGCCCGCTCCACCGGCATCGCGAACGCCCGCTCCGCGGATGTGCGCAGGTCGCGCAGGATGCGCGCGAGCAGGTCTTCCAGACTTTGGCGGCGGCCGAAGATTTCGGTCCCCGTCAGCGAGCGCACCGGCAGGTAGCTCTTGAGCGATTGCAGGAGGCGGCCCTCGTGGGTTTCCCCGGCCAGGTAGCGCTCGATCGCCTGCGGGCCGGAGAACGCGCGGGTCTGCCGGCGGGCGTCACGCTCGAAAAAGAGTAGCGAGCGGAAGGAGCTCTCGGCCGGGAAGCGCGCCAGCGTCACGGTGCCGTCCGCCGCTGCCAGGGCAACGGAGCTGTTGGTGGTCCCGAAGTCGAGGCCGACCGCGGGGGCGCTCACCGGACGTCGCTCGCGGGCAGGCTGCGCCGGTAGATGCGGTAGCCGTACGGAAACGCGGGCTTGCCGCCCCAGCTTTGCGGCGTGGTGGGGCGGTACTCGCGGATAAGTGCGTACTCCGCACCCAGGTAAGCCGCAAGCCAGGGCCAGCGGCTTAGTTTGGAGTAACTGAGGTCCGCGGGCCCGCACTCGTCGCTGGTGACGACAACCAATTGCGGCGGGTGCGCGTGCAAGGCTCCCTGAAAGGCGGCCCGGTACAGGTCGCGTTCCCGGGAGTAAGCCGTTTCAGGATATAGATAACAGTCGTACAGAAAACCCGTCGCCTGCACCAGCCGCGCATGGTAGAGCGTGGCGATGCACCCGCCGGCCATGTCGAGGCACTGCACCCGCCCGTCGCGCGCGCCCAGGGTTTGTAAGTCGGCGGTAAGCGCCTGGCGCAGAGGGTCACGGTCGGCGGTGAAGCGCGCGACCTGCACCAGCGACTTCGGCGCGACGACGAACGCTCCAAAAACGAGCCCGGCAGCCGCGACGGCTCTCTCTGCACGCGTGCGCGGGCCGGTAAAAGCGAGCCCCGCGAGAAGCAGCAGAAAAACCTCGGAAGGGTAGCGGTGGTACGGGTAGCCGCGTCCCTGAACGAAAAACGACAGAACTCCGCAGACGAATGCCACCAGCAACATGCGATCCTTCGGCTCGCGCCAACGCTTGCCGCTTACGAACAAGCAAAGCCACGCGAGAAAGAGAGGCAAAAGCACCGAAGATACGGACTGGGCGAGCAACTTACCCGGGAGCAAGCGAAACAGCGACGCATGGAAAGGTGCCAGGTGTGTTTCGAGCTGCAGAGAAGCCGTAAGTGCGCGCGCGTGAAGTAAGTAGCACAGCGCGGCAACGAGAGGGAATGCAAAACCGCCCGCGAGCGACAGGACGAGCCCGCGCCGGCTTAGAATCCGCTGCCGAAACAAGCCCGCCGCAGGCAGAGCCAACGCGAAGAACACCCCCGATGGCTTGACCGTGCACGCCGCCCCCAGGCAAAGCCCAGCCAGCAGCCACGGCACCCGCCCCGGACGCAGCAGCAGCGCGCAGGCCGGGGCGAGCAGCGCCGCCATCAGGAGGTCGCGCTGGCCGGTCTGGATCAGCCCGTCGCGGCCATGGATGAGCGCGAATACTCCGGCGGCGAACAGCGCGGCCAAACGCGACGGACGGCACAGCGCCCAGGCAACCGCTCCGATGACGGCCAACAGCGCAAAATCGTACACACGCCAGGCGAGCGAGCCGGGCCCCAGCAGGTGCATGACGGCGGCTTCGGCGGCGAGCGCGCCGGGCAGGTTCAGGTCGGGAATGTCGCGGTAGGGCGTGAAGCCGTGGTCCGCGAGGAAGACCACGAAGTGCAGCAGCGCCGCATCGCCCACCAGCGGCCAATGCCAACTCGCGGCGACGAAACCGAGCACGCACAGGAGCAGGCTGGCTGCGAGCACAGCCCGAAACGCTTTCTCCGCGGGCTTCAGCGGCCGTCCTTGAGGCGCGACGCCAGGCGGTCCGGCAGGCCCGCGCGAAGGATCGCGCCCTGTGCCCCCGCGAGGTCGTAGGGCGCGCGGTAGAACTCGACGGTTCGCTCAGCCGCGTCGTAGATGGCAAAGGCTGCCCGCCAGTCGCCGTCGCGCGGCTGGCCCACCGAACCCGGGTTGAGCAGGTAACGCGCGCCCGAGGACAGCCGCAGCGGCCACACCTCGAAGCGGTCGCGCGTTTCCCAGTCCGGGGTGAGCCGGTACCACTGCTCGCCGTCGGTGGCGAAACCGCCCTGCAAGTGCGTATGGCCGAAGAAGTTGACCGCCGAACCGGGCGCGGCGAGCGAGTGGGCGGCGTCGCGCGGCGTCAGGATGTACTCGTCCTCGTCGAGCAGCGAGCCATGGGTGCAGCGGACCGGCTGCTCAGGAACCGGCGCGAGTGGCCCCGCGGGCAGGTGGCGCAACCAGCTGAGGTGCTCGGCCGAAAGGACGCACTGCGTCCAGCGGGCGGCGCGCGCGGCAATCGGGTTGAAGCCGTCGAGCCCATCGAGGCCCGAGCAGGCGCGGTCGTGGTTGCCGCGCACGAAGGTGGTTCCGAGCGCACGCGCCTGCTCGACCACCTCGCCCGGATTGGCCCCGTAGCCGACGATGTCGCCCAGGTTCCACACCCCCGCGTGCGCGGGCGCGCGGTCCAGCACGGCGCGCAGGGCGTGGAGATTGGCGTGGATGTCGGACAGAATCAATGCGCGCACCGGGTTAGGGTACTCCTTACCTTGGGCGGCGCAACCGGCTCAGACTGAGCGCACCCAGTGCCCCGGCCCGCACGCGCGGAGGGTGCCCGAGCGCCAGGAGGCCTCACCCGCAAGCGTCGCGAGCGGCGCGTCCAGCGGCGTTTGCATGGTCGGCACGGCACGCAGCAGCGCCTGCGTGTACGGGTGGCGCGGGTCGCGAAACAACACGGCGGCCGCGGCCGTCTCCAGCAGGACTCCCGCGCGCATGACCGCGACCCGCTCCGCCACCTGCGACACGACGGCGAGGTCGTGCGAGATAAACAGCATCGCGAGCCCGTACTCGCGGCGCAGGCGGGCCAGCAGCTCCAGGATCTGCGCCTGCACCGTGACGTCGAGCGCGGTGGTGGGCTCGTCGGCGATCAGCAAGCGCGGTCGATTGATCAGCGCCATCGCGATGAGGATGCGCTGCCGCTGGCCGCCGGAAAACTGGTGGGGGTAGTCGCGGGCGCGGCGCGCGGGGTCGGGAAGGGCGACGGTGTCCATCGCCGCATGGACCCGCGCGCGGACCTCCTTGCGAGGCAGCTGGGGCTGGTGGGCGGTCAAGGCTTCGGCGACCTGCGCGCCCACCGGCATCATCGGGTTCAGGGCGGTCATGGGCTCCTGGAAGATCATGCCGATGGCACCCCCGCGCAGCCGGCGCATCGCCTCGGGGTCCAGCGCGAGCAGGTCGCGGCCTTCCCACTCGATCGCGCCCGCGATCTCCGCGTTGGCAAGCAGCCTCAGGACGGCAAGCGCGGTCACGGATTTGCCCGAACCGGATTCACCAACCAGCCCGAGCGACTCGCCGGGCTCGATGCCGAGCGAAAGCGAGTCGACCGCGGGCATGGAAGCCCCGGCGAAGCGAATGGACAGGTCGCGCAGAACGAGCAGGGGCATGCGGCTGATGGTAGCAAGGGCCGGTTTTGATGCCGGCCAGAAGCTTTGTTTATAGGTCGTTTTCCCGTTTGCAAAGTTACCGCGAAGGCATAGGCTGGACGGAAACCCGCACCTTGGAAAGGTCCCCTTCCCGATGACCCTGTCGCGCCGTGGTTTCCTTCGTACCTCCGCCGCCGCGGCGGCAGCCCTGCCCATGTGGACCGAGCCCATGCTGGCCCGGGCCGAACGCGCGGCCGCCGTCACGCGCGGCGAGGGCCGCCCCATCCGGATCGACGCGAACGAGAACCCGCTCGGCCCCTGCGAAGCTGCGCGGGCGAGCATGACCGGCTTGATGGCCGAAGGCGGCCGCTACGACTCCGATCTGACAGAAAAACTGGCCGCGACCTTTGCCGCGCAGGAAGGGCTGCGCCCGGAGAACGTGGCGGTGTACGCGGGCTCGAGCGAGCCGCTGCACTATGCGGTGCTCGCCTTTACCTCGCCGGACCGGGCCTACGTGACGGCGGACCCCGGCTACGAGGCGGGCATGCGCGCGGCCGTGCTCAATCGCGCGCCGGTCGTCAAGGTCCCGCTCACCGCGACCCACGCGCACGACACACGGGCCATGCTTGCGACAGCCCCGCGCGGGGGCGTGTTCTACATCTGCAACCCGAATAACCCGACCGGCACCACCACGCCGCGTGCGGCGATCGAGGAAGCGCTCGCGCACAAGCCGGCCGGGTCCATCCTGCTGATCGACGAGGCGTATATCCATTTCTCGGATGCGACGCCGTCCCTCGATCTCGTCAAGGCCGGCAAGGATGTGATCGTGCTGCGCACCTTCTCGAAGCTGTACGGCATGGCGGGCATCCGGTGCGGCCTGGCGGTGGCGCGGCCCGACTTGTTGGCGCGGTTCGACTATTACGGCATGAACGCCATGCCGATCCTGGCGGTGGCCGCCGCGGAAACCAGCCTGCGGCAGCCCGGCCTCATCGCCGAGCGAAAAGCCGTCAACACAAAGCTGCGCGAGGAAACCTTCCGCTGGCTGCGGACCGGCGGCTACAGCTTCATGCCTTCGGAGAGCAACTGCTTCATGCTCGAAACGGGCCGGCCGGGCCGCGAAGCGCTGGCCGCCATGGCGCGGCGCGGCGTTCACGTGGGCCGGGTGTGGCCGGTAATGCCCACCCACGTGCGCGTGACCGTCGGGACCGGGGAGGAGATGGCTGCGTTTCGCGAGGCGTTCGGGGAGGTGATGCGCGCCCCGAAGTCGGTGGCCGTGCGCGCGTGGACCGGTGCGGGGCGGAGCGGGATTCTCTCGTAGAAGCGGTCTCATAAACCCGCGACCTCGGTAAGGCCCCGGATAAGACCCGCCGCAAAGCGGGGCTCACGAGCGTCGCCGAAGCAGCAAAATCATCTATGAGACCGCTCCTAGGGGCTATTTGGAGCGGATGGCGATGACCTCGATCTCGACTAAAGCCCACGGCGCGGCCAGGGCGGCAACCTGCATGGCGCTGCGGGCAGGCTTATTGGGCTGGGCGGCCGTGCCGAAGAACTGCGTGTAGGCCGCCTGGAGGCCGGGAAAGTCGAGCTTGCCGCCCTTGGCGGGGTCGCCCGCGAGAAAGACCGTCATCTTCACGACGTCCTTCATATCCAGACCCTGCTCCTTGAGCAAAGCTTGAATCTTGATAAGTGCCGACCGGGACTGCGCTTCCGTGTCGCCATAAGTGGGCGTCGCGGCGCTCGGGTCCACGGGCGAGGCGAGCTGGCCGCTGAGATACAGCGTGTCCCCGGCCCACACGCCTGTGGCGATGGGGGATTTCTCGTTGGGCTGGAGGTGCTTGACGGCCACCTGTGCGTGGGCGGCCAGGGGGAGTGCGAGGATGAGAGCGAGATAGTTCAAGAGAGCTCCTGACGGACTTATGTCGTGGATGGTGAGAAAACTTCTTCCTTCGTCGAATACAGGGTCATCCTGAGAGGGTGTTTAAGAAGCGATCGCTCCTGGAATCTGAGCCGGATATGGGTCATCCTGAGGAGCGAAGACGGGGTCCCCGGCGAGCGGTCTTTGCTCGCTGGGGTGTCCGAAGCGACGAAGGACCTGCTTTTGCGGGTGCGCGAAGAGCGATCAGGTCCTTTAGCGCAGAGCGCTGCCTCTGTACTCAGGACGGCCCGCTCAGGTACGCGCCGCCTGCGCATGGTCCGCGATCATCCGCAGTGCGCGCAGCGAGCTCAGCGCTGCCCCTTCCTGCCAGCCCACGATATGGCTGCAATGGTCCCCGGCGAAGTGGAAGGGCCCATCCGGCGCGATCAGCGTCTCATAGCCGCGGTTCGTTTCAGTGGCGGCGGCCGCCGGGCGGGTGGGCGCGCCTTGCTTCGAGACCCCGGCCCCCGGCGCCTGCGACTTAGGCGAGCTTGTAAGCGGCGCGCGGAACCTGTCCTGCGCGCGTCCTTCCCCGGGGCCGTAGGTCATGATCCACGAGCCCTGGTTGTGCGCCACCTGACCCCACCCGACATAGATCGGCTTTTCGAGCTCCTTGCCTCGACCGGGGTGAAGCTTTTCGATAGAGGCGCGGCTGGCCGCCAGTTTCTCGTCCAACGACAGCTTGTCGAAGTCCTGCATGCGCTCCTCGGTGTAGCCGCTGACCAGCACGCCGCGCGGCGAAAACAGCCCGCCCGAAGGGAACCAGACCGGGCTCGGGCCCTGCGAAACGAACTCCAGCCCGCCATAGATGTTATCGTCCTCTTCCCAGAACCGGCGGGACTCCCACGCGATCTTATACGCGTGCGCGTAAGTCGCCTCGTCGATGACTTTCTTGTACGGCGCGGAGAAATCATTCGGAATACCCTTCAGCATCGTCAGCGGAAGGGCGCAGATACAGTACGCGGCCTCGATTTGCTTCGGCGCACCTTTCTGCGTGTAACCGATACGCACGCCGGTTGCCGTCCGGCGTATCTCGGTCACCGGCGCGTCGTACTGCACGACCGGCCCGAGCGCCTTGGCAAACGCGTACGGGATGCGGTCCATGCCCCCGACCGGCTGAAACATGGTCGCCTGCATGTCGAACGCTTCCTCGAACAGGATGCCCTGCCAGAACTCGGCGGCGAGCAGGGTGCGCATGTCGATCGGCTCGGCGAGCACGCCGGAGTCGTCGCCCGCCCCGGCGGGTTTCTTGTAGCCCGCGCGGTCGCTGCCGGTGTATTTGCCCGCTTCGTCGAGCGGCCCGTACACACGCAGAAAGGCCAGCATGCGCTCGCGGTCCTCGGCGGAGAAATCCGCGTCGAGCGCGCCCGAGCTCATCGACTTGAGCAGCAGCTCGGAGACGTGGCCGCGCGTGTCGTTGACGACCTGCCGCTGCACGAACGGCGCGCCGCCGTTTACCCTGTCGTTCTGGATATGGCTCGACCGGGTGGTGTTGATCTCCACCTCGAGCGGCACCCCCAGCTTGCGGCAGTAGCCCAGAATGTTGGTGTGGATCGACGGCAGGCGCGCCGGGCCCACGTTTTGGTAGTGGCCCGCGTCGAACGCGCAGGTTTGCGTAGGCATGCCCGCGAGCTCGATCGCGTCGCCGCCGCGCACGGTCCAGTTGCGGCCGCCGGGGCGGGGCCGGGCTTCGAGCACGACCGGGTCGAAACCGGCCGCGCGCGCCTCGTAGGCGGCAACCAGACCGGCGATGCCGCCGCCCAGGATCGCGACCCTGGCACCCTGCCCCGCGGACGGGGGCAGAGGGGCGAGAGGGGTTGCGGGCGCGGTGAGCGCGAGTGAGTTGAGGGCGAGGAAGGCTGCGTTGTACCCACCGGCCGCGCCGACACGGAGGAGGAAATCACGGCGACTTACTGGCATTCGGGCGATCTCCTTTCAGAAGGTGAGTTTGAGGGCCAGCTGCGTGTTGAACGGTTCGCCGGGGCCGATGCCGGGCGCGCCGTTGTAGTAGCCGATGGTTTGCGTGATCTGCCCGAAGGCCGAGCCGTCAGCCAGGTAGTTGTCCGGCGGGGCCAGGTTGACGGTATTGAACAGGTTGAACATTTCCACCCGGAACTGCGCGCCGACCCGCTCGGTGATATGGCCGTCCTTGAAGACGGAGAAATCTACATCGTCGTAGTGCGGCCCGTAGAACTGGTTCCGGCGGGAGTTGCCGTACGCGTTGGTGGGTGTGGTGAAGGTCGGGTTCGCCGTCGAGCCATTGGTGAAGAACTGCAGTACGCCGCTGTTGTTCGTGATGCGCCGGTCGCCAGCGACCAGCGCGCCGGTTTGCGTTGCGCGGTCCTCGTTCTCACCCGTCCCGCTCGAATCGACCCCGGTGTAGATGGAGTAGGGCGTGCCGGTGCGGAAGGTCAGCAGGCTGTTGAGCTGCCAGCCCGCGCCCAGCCAGTGCGGTCCGGGCAGCCGGGGCACGCTGTAGTTCAAATAGGAAACGAAGGTGTTACGAACGTCGTAGTCGGAGTTGCCGTAGTCGCCGTGAATATTGAAGGAGTTCTGCGGGGAAGCGTTGCGGTACTGCGAGATAAGGTCGAGGTTGTGCGCCCAGGTATAGGCGAACTGCGAAGTCAGCCCGTGGTAGTTGGTGGACTTGAGCGTGACCTGGAGCGAATTGTAGTTCGCGGTGCCCGCGGAGTCGATCTCGTTGATGACGCCGTAATAGGGAAATTGCGCGCCGTAAGGGCGGGTCGCGTTCTGGGCGAAGGTGCCCAGGCTGCTTGAGCCTAGTGCGGCCTGGTTCTGGTCGCGGATCAGCAGCTGCTTGCGAGCCTGCGACCCGACATACCCGAGAGAGGCCAGGAGATTGGGGCCGAGCTTCTGCTCCAGATTGAAGTTGTAGTTCCAGTTATAGGCGCTGCGGAAGTTCGGGTTGACGGAGAATAGATTGTAGCTGCGGGTCGGGGTAAAAGCCGCCGTCGCCGGAAACAGCGCCGCGCCGTTGGTTGGGATGATCTGGTAGTTTTGCCCGATATTCGCTGCCGGATTGGGCCCGGCCGGGTTGCTCTCCGCCCCCGAGGCCCCACCGTTCGGCGGCCGGTTGTCGAGGAACGGATTCATATTCGGCTGATCGAAGAAAACGCCGAAGCCTGCCCGCAGTACGGTTGCATTGCTGGTTTTGTAGGAAATGCCGACGCGCGGGCTGACGTTGTTATGCGCCGCGTTGTACAGACTGTCGATCTGCGCGCCCTGGAAGGCGATCCCCGGGACAGGTAGGTTCGCGATGTCGGGACGGAAAACGGAAAGGTTCCGGTAAGGGTTGTGCAGCGGCCCCAGATAGTCGTAGCGGATGCCGTAGTTCACGTTCAAGCTCGGCATCACCTGGTAAGCGTCCTGCGCGAACAGCGAGTACGTGTTGACGAAGACCTGGCGCTTGGTGTCGCCGCGCACGATGCCGTCGGAATAAGTGCAACCGGCCAGGTAGTCCGCGAGCGCGAGGGTCTGGCGGTCGCCGTAGACAGGCACCGTCCCGCCGGGGTTCGTCACGCCGAAGTTCGTTTCGCACGCGGAGGGTGCATGCGTCGTGTTGCTGGACGCGTTCTCCGGCGAGGCCCACGGCCCTTGCGAGCCCTGGTACGAGAAACTGCCGCGCTGCTTGCGCTGATAGAACTCGTCCACTTGCCCGTTGCGGTACTCGCCGCCGAAGCGCAGGTTGTGCTTGCCCAGCACCATGGAAACACTATCGTCGAGCACCCCCGTGATGTCGTTGCGCCCCGAAGGCGGCGTGGCGTTGCCCAGGTTGTCGAAGCCGCTGATGGTGATGCCGGGCGTGCCGCTCAGCCCCGGGCCGACTCCGGTGTTCAGACCCGCCGCCGCGGCGTTGAAGCTGTGGTTCGCGTCGTAGAACAGCTGGTTGAAGTAGTTGACGCCGATCACCAGCTGATTGGTCATGCGGTCGTTTAGGGTCGAGTTCAGCACGGCTGAGTAGTTGAAGACATGAATGGGAGCCGTCTCGAAGTAATCGGGAATGATGGTGAGGGGCGAGCCGACAGGCGACGTCTGGTTTCCCTGTCCGCCGTAGCCGCGGCCGGCCAGCGAGTTCCTGCTATTGATCGTCCAGTCCACCTTCGCGACGCCGTTATAGCTGTACCCGGTAATCGGCGAGGCATTCGAGTAGTTGTTGGTCGAAGCCGGGCCGGTGGTCGCAAAGGCCGGGAATACCTGGTTCAAGACATTGAGCTGCACCGGATTGACCGGGATGCCGAACTGGTTGAGCACTGCCTGCGCCTGCGCCTGGTAGGCCAGCGAAGGCTCCGTGATCGACGCGGGGCTCTGAATAATGAACTGCTGCTTCTCGTAGTTGGCGAAGTAGAACAGCCTATCCTTGACGATGGGGCCGCCGATGGATGCGCCATACTGCTGGTTGCGCAGCTTGTTCTTGACGATCGCCCCGTTGGCGTTGGGCGTGGCGAAGGGGTTGTTCGCGGCGAACAACTCGTTGCGGTTGAAGTAGTACACCGTGCCATGAATCTGGTTGGTGCCCGACTTAGTGACAACATTGACCGTGCCGCCCGGGTTGCGCCCGGCCTCGGCGCTCGACTCGGTCTGCTGCGAGAACTGCTCGACCGAGTCGATCGGCAGCGTCACACCGGCGATGCCCGACACCCCGCTCTGGTTCACCGCCGGGATGTTGTGCCAAAGGTCGTTGTTGTCGGACCCGTCAATCTGCCAGTTGACCTGGTTGGCGCGCGTGCCGTTGACCGAACCGAAGCCGTTGCCGGAGTAGCCCCCGTAGCCCGGCGACACGGAGATGAGCTGGGTAAAGTCGCGGCCGTTCAGCGGCGTGTCCTGCACGGTTTTCGTGGGTAGAACGGTGGTTTGCGTGGTTGATTCCGTATCGAGCGTCAGGCCCGCGGCCGAAACTTCGACCGTCTCGGCGGCCTGCGCGACGTTGAGTTTGAGCGGCAGGGAGTAGACCACGCCCGCGGAGACGGGAACGTCATTGACCTTGGCCGTGCCGAAGCTGGGCGCCGTCACGGTGACGGTGTACGCGCCCAGCGGCAAATCCTGGAAGGAGTACTCGCCCGCGCCGCTGGCATTGGCCTTGTGCTCGGCCGCCGTGGCGTTCTCGATCACGGTGACCGTGGCGCCGGGGATCGCGGCACCGGACGCATCGGTGACGCTGCCCGCGATGCTGCCGCGAAAAGTCTGGGCATGGAGCGCGTAAGGGGCGGCGGCAAGCAAGGCCGCGGCGGCAAACCGTCTAAGTGCGGGTGAGAGGGCTTGTCTGGTTTCCATGCCCGAAGTTAGGGCGAAAAGGGTTGCCGTAGCAAGCGAAAAGTTATCCGCAGGCTGCGGCTGATAAGTGGCATAAAGGGAACTTATCGGCCGGGAGCCGGATGGAATTGTGGAGATAAGTCTTGCCTTATGACGATCAGCCTCCGTATGGTGCTTGCATGAAGCTATTGAGCCTGGAAGGACGCGCGGCGGTGGTGCTCGGGGGCACCTCGGGGCTGGGTCTGCAGATCGCCCTGGGCCTGGCCGAAGCGGGTGCGGACGTGGCCGCCTCGGCCCGGCGGCAGGCGGAGGTCGACGCGACCGCGGCGGCCATCAAGGCCAAGGGCCGCGCGACCCTACGGATGTGCGCCGATGTCGCGGACCGGGGTTCGCTTGAGCGGCTGCGGGACGCGGTGCTCGCGCGCTGGGGCAAGGTCGACATCCTGGTCAACTGCGCCGGCCGAACCAAGCGAGGACCCACGCTGACCTTCGCCGAGGAGGACTGGGCCGCGATCCTCGATACCAACCTGTCCGGGACGCTGCGGGCCTGTCAGGTTTTCGGCGCTCCCATGCTCGCGGCCGGGTATGGGCGCATCGTCAACATCGCCTCGCTCACCACCTTTGTCGCGCTGACCGAGGTCGCGGCCTACGCGGCCAGCAAGGCGGCGGTCGCCTCGCTCACGCGGTCGCTGGCGGTGGAGTGGTCGCGGCGCGGCGTGTGCGTCAATGCCATCGCCCCGGGCGTCTTTAAGACCGACCTGAACAAGGATCTGCTCGAAGGCACCGAGCGCGGCCGCGAACTGCTGCTGCGCACCCCCATGGGCCGGTTCGGACGCACGGACGAGGTTGCGGGCGCGGCGGTGTTCCTCGCCTCCGAGGCCGCGAGCTTCGTCACCGGGGAGGTGCTGGTGGTCGACGGCGGCTTCCTCGCGAGCGGGGTCAACCAGTGAGCGCGACCGGGGGCGCGACAGGGGCGCGCCCGGCCAGCTAGACTCGAACGCGACATGCCCTTGCTGCACCAGGACAGGCTCTTCCCCGCCGACCCCACGACGCGCGCGATCGCGCGGCGGCTGTTCGCGGCGGTGGAGCGGCTGCCCATCTACAGCCCGCACGGGCATACCCAGGCCGCGTGGTTCGCGCGCGACGAAGCCTTCCCGAACCCGGCTGCGCTGTTCCTCACGCCCGACCACTACGTGTTTCGCATGCTGTACTCGCAGGGCGACGTTAGCCTGGAGGAGCTCGGGATCGGCGGCAATGCGGTAGACCCGCGCGCCGCCTGGAACCTGTTCGCCGCGCGCTACCACCTCTTCCGGGGCACGCCGACGCGTTTGTGGCTGGACTGGTGCTTCTCCTCGCTGTTCGGCCTTGAAGAGCGCCTGTGCGCCGCCAACGCTGACAGCTATTACGACGCGATTGCGCGCAAGCTCGCCGAACCGGAGTTCCGCTCGCGCGCGCTTTATGAGCGGTTCGGGATCGAGGTGCTGGCTACCACCGACGGCGCCCTTGACCCGCTCGACGCCCATCGTGCATTGCAAGCGAGCGGCTGGAACGGCCGCGTGCTCCCGACCTTTCGCCCGGACGGCTGCGTGGACCCGGAGTTCGAAGGCTTCCGTGACAACGTGCGCCGCCTGGGCGAGCTGTACGGGGAGGACGCGGAGAGCTGGGCGGGGTACCTGCGGGCGTTGCGAAAGGCGCGGCGGTTCTTCATCGAGCAGGGCGCGACCGCGACCGACCACGGCCACCCCTCCGCACGCACCGCCGCGCTCGCGCCCGCGGAGGCGGAGCGGCTGTTCGAGCGGGTGCTCGCGGGCGAGGGCGACGCCGAGCTTTTCCGCGCCCAGATGCTGACCGAGCTGGCCCGGATGC
>CAXUHL010000032.1:15428-17130 GCA_964250745.1 uncultured Acidobacteriaceae bacterium | reverse complement strand
ACGGCGGCAACTACGCCGCTCAGCCGAAGAAGGGAATCGAAGCCTTCAACCTGGTCTGGACCGCCTGGCTTTACGGCCAGCAGTGGTGGCGTGAGGAGTTGTGGCGGCAGGAGTATCCGGCCGGGACCACCCTGGTCCAGGTGATCGAGAAGATGCGGACCGAGTTCATCCCCAACGCGGACGCGAACAACCTGATCCTGCAGATGAGGACCTGGGAGCGGCACGACGTGGGCCAAACGCCGGGCTTCCACGGCGACCTCCCCGCGGCACTCCGGTCGATCCAGGCGCGGGTGCTCTACATGCCGTCCGCGACGGACCTGTACTTTCCCGTCGAGGATGCTCGCTACGAGGCGCAGTACCTGGCCCACGGCACACTGCTGCCTATCCCGAGCCTGTACGGCCACCCGGCGGGGGCAGGGGCCAGCCCGGCGGATGCCCGGTTTCTCAACGAGCACATAGCGGCCTTCCTTCGCGGGCAGTGACGGGTTGCTCACCCCCCCAAAAAAATAATTGACAGGGACGCGGGCGAGTCCGTAACGTTAGCGTCCATTGGAAACGTTTTCACCTTAAAGCCCATCCAAGCGGCCCCAGCAGAACCCGTTTCACCGTTTTCGGCCGCTCCGGCGGCCATTTTGGAGGCTCTACCATGTACTTTTCCCGACTCGCGCGTACTGCGATCCTCGCCTGTCCCGCCCTGCGCGCTTCCGCCCTGCTGACGGCCGCCGCCCTGCTCCTGAGCGCTCCGTCCGCGCTCGCGCAGGCTTCCTCCGGCATCACAGGGACGGTCACCGACGCGAGCGGCGCGATCATTCCAGGTGCCGCCGTGACGATCGTCAACAACGGCACGCAGGTCGCGACCAAGACCGTTTCCGATTCGGCCGGCACTTACACCGTGACCGGCCTGAACCCCGGCCGCTACACCGTGACGGTGGAAGCGCCGTCGTTCTCGAAGAGCATCCAGGACAACGTCAACGTCGAAGTCACGGTGCAGGCGACGATCAACTTCACGCTGGCCGCCGGGAGCGAGCAGTCGATCACCGTGTCTTCCCCGCTGATCGCGCTGAACACCACCCAGCCTGAACTCGGCACTACCATCGAGCCTACTGTGGTTGCTGGACTGCCGGTCGCCATTGGCGGCGGTCGTGGGCGCCAGATCGACTCGCTCCAGTTCCTCGCGCCCGGTACGCAGGGCAGCACCTTCTCGCACCGAATCAACGGCGGCGTCGACTTCGAGCAGGAGGTTTTATATAACGGCATCCCGGCACCGCAGGCCGAAACCGCTGGAAACACCGGCAACTTCAATCCTCCCTTCGAGCTGGTGAGCGAGTTCCGCCTGGAGCGGTCCACCTTCTCCGCCAAGTACGGCCTCGCGCAGGGTGCGGTCACCTATCAAACCGCTTCCGGCACCAATGCCCTGCACGGAGACGCTTTTTACATCAATCGGAACGAGTTCTTTGACGCGCGCGGTTACTTCAATACGACCACGCCGATTGACCGTGAAAACGACTATGGCTTCACCCTCGGAGGCCCCGTGGTGCTTCCGCACTTGTACAACGGGAAAGACCGGACGTTTTGGTTGTTCTCGCTCGATTTCGCGAAGACAAACAACACGCAAACCACCCTCGGCAACGTGCCGACCGCGCAGCAGAAGAATGGGGCTTTTTCCGACTTCATCGACCCTCAGTCAGGGAACGTCATCCCC
>CAXUHL010000032.1:0-15418 GCA_964250745.1 uncultured Acidobacteriaceae bacterium | reverse complement strand
GCACGCTTCAGCGCGAACTCCAAGCTCCTCGTCCCCTACATCCCCGACCCGGACAGGCCGGGACTAGTGAAAAATAGGACTTACATCCCGAATGCGTTTCCGGTGGTGAATCATGTCTGGGGCCTCAGCCTGGACCATAATCTGACGCCGACTCAGTCGCTGCACTGGGCCCAATGGCGCAACACGTATTCCTCGACCACTTTCAATGGAAGCGGTCCTGCGGGCGGCGATATCTATCCGCTCAATACTCCGCTGCAGGGCACCAAGTTCCAGCCCAACAAGGGGACCGTCTTTCTCCTGAACTACGTGAACAGCTTGACCCCGAAGCTGGTGATGACCGCCGGAGCCTCATGGATCGGCGAGATTAACAATGAGTTCTCAAACAGCAAGCCGGCCAACTTCCCCGGCCAGGTCCCAAGCCCGATCGCCATGGGACTGCCTCCGGCAGTTTCCTTTGACGGGCAGAACGCAACCGAAAACTTCGGCGTCAATGCCAATGGGGAAACACAGTCCATCAACCGAAAGCTCGGTCTTGCGTTCGTGAATAACTGGTTGTGGACTCGCGGCAAGAACACTTTCAATTTCGGCGGGGAAATACGGCGCGCTTACCAGGATGACAACGAGTGCCAGGAGCGCACGGGCGGCTTCTCCTTCAGCCAGCGCACCACGGCTGACCCGAACAACATCAATTCGACCGGGAATTCATTTGCCAGCTTCCTTCTTGGCCAGGCCGACAGCGCCCAACGCATCTTTGCGAATGAGCTGAGCCTTCGCAACCTCCTGGTCGCGCCCTACATTCAGGACGATATTAAGATCACGCCCAAGCTGACCGTCAACCTCGGTCTGCGCTGGGACATCATGCTGCCCTTCCGTGAGAAGAGCAACCAAATCGTCTACCTCAATCCGACCGCTGCCAATCCGGCCGCGGGCGGCCTGCCCGGCGTCGCGAACCGCTTCGGCACCGGCGGTGGACAGATTGATCGGGCCGACATTCACTTCCGCAACTTCGGCCCGCGCGTCGGCTTTGCCTACCAGCTGAACGCAAAGTCGGTAATCCAGGCGGGATACAACATCTCCTACCTGAATGGCGGCTCCTATGAGTTCGGCACCAGCAAGGTGGCGGTCAGCTACGGCAATCTGCTGCAAGGCGTGTTCACCCGCAACTCGACGGGCGGCATCAATCCAGGGTATGGCTCTTGGGACACCAATCCGTTGCCCGCGCCGCCCTCGCAGCCAGTCACTGCGGCAACCGGCATCGGTGCAACCATCCGCGCCTTCAATCCTGTCACATCGGGACGCGCTCCTTATCTCCAGCAATGGAATGTCAACTATCAACGGCAGCTGCCGTGGAACACCTTTCTTCAGGTAGCCTATGTCGGCAACCGCGCTTTGCATCTTGACGGCCAGCTGAACCCGATCAACCAGCAAAATCCCGCCATTCTTCAGTATGGGGGCCTACTGCAAACATCCTTCAGTGACCCGGCAGGAGCCGCCCAGCTTGCGGCGGCGGGCTTTACCGTCCCTTACCCAAATTATGTCGCTGATTTTGGAGCCGGTGCAACCTTGGCGCAGGCGCTTACCGCCTTTCCACAGTACTCGAACGTCTACAACAACTTCGACCTGACAGGGTCTGCTGCTTACAATGGCCTGCAGACTAGCCTCGAAAAGCGCTTCTCGAACGGGCTTTCTTTCCTGACCTCATATACGCTGTCCCGGACGTTGAGCAACGTCGACAGTGCCTTCTCCACCTTCGCCTCGCTGCCGGAAAACAAGTACAACCAGAAGGCGGAGTACACGGTGGCCGGTAACGACGAGCTGAATAATGTCAAGATAAGCGGCGTGTATGACCTGCCGATCGGGCCCGGGCGCAAGTTCCTCAACAACAAAGGCATCACCGGGCAGGTGCTGGGCGGTGTCCAGCTCGGCTTTATCTTGGACTATGAGACTGGAACTCCGTTCGGCATCTCGGAAAACGGCAATCCGCTCGGCTGCGCCGGATGCTTCAATCGACCCAATGAAGTCGCCAACGTGTCCCGCAACTCCGGCAGCTACAAAAACCTTAAGTTCAGCAACGGCCGCAGTGTGAATAAACTCTTCAGCACGAATGCTTTCGTGTCCACGGTGAACAGCACCGGGGCTTACACACTGGGCAACGCGCAGCGTAACTACGCCCAGCTGCGTGGGCCGGGCGTCTACGACGAAAACCTAAAGGCCACCAAGAACTTCGCTCTGGGTGAGCGTGTCACCTTCGCCTTGGAGATGAATTACTTCAACCTTCTGAACCGGACGCGCTTCAACGCCCCCAACACGAACATCGACGACACCAGCAACTACGGCTTCGTCAACGCGGGCCAGCAAGGCCTGACGGGAACTGGCAACAGCGGCGCGCGCAACGGCCAGCTCAGCGGGCGCATCACCTTCTAACCCCATCCTCGCCAATGAAAAGGCCGCCCCACCCAGGGCGGCCTTTTTCCTATACTGGACCTACCCATGCGCCTCGCCCTCCTTACCCTGCTCCTCCCTGCGCTTGCCCAGGCACAGGACGTCACCCCCGCCGTCCAGGCCTTGTACGCCGACGCGCAGGCGCAGCAGAAGGCGGGCCGGAGTGACGCGGCCATCGCCGACTACCGCAAGATCACCGCCGAGGCGCCGTCGCTCACCGCCGCCTGGAACAACCTGGGCCGCCTGCTCTACAACACGGGCCGCTTCCCGGACGCGGTTGCCGCGCTCCGGCAGGCGCTCGCGCTCCAGCCCGGCCTGCCCCCGGCGGAGCTGATGCTGGGCGCGAGCCTGCTCCAGATGGGGCAGCTCGCCGACGCGCAGCCCGCGCTCGCGGCGGCCGTCGAAGCCTTCCCCCAGGACCGTTTCGCCCGCCTCACCTACGCCCGCGTCCTGACCGGCCTCCACCGCCCGCAGGAGGCGATCGCGCAGCTCGAAGCGGCGCTCACCACCGACCCCAAGGACCAGGAGGCCTGGTACCTGCTCGGCAACCTGCACCTGGAGCTTTCGCGGGAGGCACTGGCCAAGGTGCAGGCGCTGGACCCCGACACCCCGCTCGCCCACCGGATGCAGGGCGAACTGATGGAAAGCATGAGCAACACCCCCGGCGCGGTGGCCGAGTACAAGGAGGCGCTCGCGCAGGCCCCGAACGACACGCAAAGCCTGGAGCACCTGGTGGACGTGTACTGGAAGACCGGCGACTGGGCCCACGCGCGCGAGCAGCTCAGCCTGCTGCTCCAAAAGCAGCCCGGCAACTGCTACGCCCACTGGAAGCTCGGGAACACGCTCGCCGAGTTGGGCGAGCCTCCCGAAGCCGGCCTGAAAGAAGTCAACACCGCGCTCGAACAATGCCCGGAGATTGCCCAGGCCCGGGCCGAGCGGGCGCGTTTGTACCTGCGCCAAGGCAAGGCAGCCGAGGCCATCCCGGATCTGAAGGCCGCCGAGCAGGCCGCGCCGGACGAGGCTTCCGTCCAGCGCCTGTTGGCCCAGGCCTACCGCGCGACGGGGGACAAGGCTCAGGCAGCAGCGGCCGACAAGCGCTTTCTGGCCCTCCAGGCGGCGCAGCACGAAGCCGAGGAAAAGCACCAGGCGCGGGTCACCAAAGCCAACCAGTAGGCGCTAGGCCCGCTCCATGAGCGCTAGGCCCGCTCCATGGGGCACCCGCAGGACCCGCGCAGAACCAGACGCGGCGCGAGCATGAGCGGCTTGCCCTCGCCGCGCGGCGCGCCGTCCTCGATCAGCGCCATCTCGTGGAAGAGCAGGTTGGCCGCCGCCCGGCCCAGGTCTTCGAGCGGCTGCTGCACCACGCTCATCGGCGGCGTGAGCGAGTCGGCCAGGTCGAAGTCGTCGAAGGACAAGAGCGCGACCTCGCGCGGAATGGACAGACGGAGCACGTGGACGGCCTCGCACAGCAGGCGCGCCGAAAGGTTGTTGCCGGCGAAAAAAGCAGGCGGCGGCTGCCCGGGCAGCACGTGCTTGCGCAGCACGGCAACGGCCTCCTCGCGGGTCGCGATCACCTCTTCGCGCGTGGGCCGGCCCGCCGCGGCCATGGCGTCCCGGTAGCCGCGCAGACGCTCGCGCATGGTGTACAGTCCGGGCTTGACCTGCACGCTGACCACCGCGGGATAGCCGTGGCCGAGCAGGTGCCCGGTGGCCGCGTAGGCGCCTTCGTAGTTCTCGCAGAGGACCGACGGCAACCCGGCGTCGGTCAAAGGCCCGTCCATGCCCACCACCGGCACCTGCAAGGTGCGCAGGGTGCGCAGCAGCTCGCGGGTGTGCGGCTGCGAGGAGGCGAGGATGAGCCCGTCGATGCGCTGGGCCAGCAGGCGCTCCAGGCCCGCGAGGATCAGCTCGTTGCGGTCATGCGAGGCC
This sequence comes from uncultured Acidobacteriaceae bacterium, assembly GCA_964250745.1. Lineage (GTDB taxonomy): Bacteria > Acidobacteriota > Terriglobia > Terriglobales > Acidobacteriaceae > EB88. Next base: position 11,047 of record CAXUHL010000032.1, on the reverse strand, counting down.
AGCACGACCAGCAGCGCGCCGCGCTCCCGGGCTACCGTCTCCACCGCCTCCGCGCATTGCGCGAAAAACATGTCGGAGATCGACGGCACCAGCATGCCGACCATGCCGGAGGACGCGCCCTTGAGCCCCTGGGCCAGCTTGTTGGGTTTGTAGTTGAGCTCGCGGACCACGGCGAGGATGCGCTCCATCTTGGCGGGGCTCACGTTGCGGCCGCCGTTCAGCGCGCGGGAGGCCGTGGCATTGCCCACGCCCGCACGCTCGGCGACATCGGACAGCTTGGGAATGGGCAAGGGGTCGGTGGTCATTCTGGCGTCGATTCCGTTCCGGCTCCGCGGTTTGCGGGCCTTCGTTTCCGAGCGTACACAGGTGTGGGATGCTTCGGGAACACGTTTGTGTCGAAACCGCAAGGGCGGTTCGCTCGAAATGGACCGCGAACGGGAAACGCGAAAGGGCCGGGGTTTCGATAGTCTTAGAAACACAGACCCATGGTGACCAACGGAAAGCAAAAGGACCTTCTGCGCGCGCTCGAAAGCAACTGGCAGACCGAGATGAGCGGCTTTTACACCTATAAAACCCTGGCCGAGCGCGAAGGCGACCCGGCGCGGCGCACCGCCCTTCTGGAGCTTGCGGACTCCGAACAGCGGCACGCGGCCATGTGGGCCGGGCGCATCGAAGCGCTCAGCGGAGCCAGGCCCGCTTATCGGGGCTCGCCGGCGGGCGAGGCCAACGACCTGAGCACCCGCATCGGCGGCGACGCGCTCGCGCTGCGCCGGCTGGAGCTGGACGAGAGCCGCGACATCGCCCACTACGGCAGGCAGCTGCGCCAGCTCGGGGACGGGGAAAGCATCGCGATTCTCGAAGAGGTTATCCGGGACGAGCAGGAGCACTACCATACGCTGGGCAGCTTGATCCGCAACCGTCCGCAGCGCGGGCAGGCCAATCCGGAGCAAGCGCAGACCGCGCTCGACGAGCTGATCGCGGCGCGGGAAAAAGGCCGCCCGCGTACTGCGAGCTGGATCGGCGACGCGATCTACGGCGTCAACGACGGGCTGGGATCGATCTTCGGCATCGTGTCCGGCGTGTCGGGCGCGACCACGGGCAACAGCCGCTTCGTGCTGATCGCGGGGCTGGCCGGCATGGTGGCAAGCGCGCTGTCAATGGGCTCCGGCGCGTACCTTGCCGCGAAGAGCGAGCGCGAAATCTACGAGGCCGAGTACGCCCGCGAAGAGGAGGCCGTCCACTCGAATGAAAGCGAGGCGCGCGAGCTTTTGTCGCTGACTTACCAGGTGCGCGGGCTGACGCCGGAGGACGCGGACCGTTTCGTCGAACATATCGCAAAGGACAAGAAGCAGTTGGTGCGGGCGCTGGCGCGCGAGCGTCTCGATACCTCCGAGGAAGGGCTGAGCCGGCCTTGGGTTTCCGCGAGCTCCGGCGCTTTGTCGACCGCGGTTGGGGCGTTCGTTCCCATCGTGCCGTTTTTCTTCATGTCCGGCGTGGGCGCCGTGATCGTGGCAGCCGTGATCTCGCTGGTCGCGCACTTCGCGGTGGGCGCGGCCAAGTCGCTCATCACCATCCGGTCGTGGTGGAGCAGCGGTTGGGAGATGACGCTGGTCGGCGCGGTCGAAGGCGCCGTGACCTATGCGATCGGGATTGCGCTGGGGCACCTTGGCGGGGCTTAGTGCAGGCATGCTCCGTTCCGTGGCGGGTCTGCGCCAGGTTCGCAGGGCGCGAGCCTATCTCGCGCTCAAAATGCGAGCAAATGCATTTTTTGCGTCCCGCCCTTTTCTGTGCCACTCTTAAGTAAGTCGCTTGCTCCGCAGGTTTCCACATCAAAGGCAGACACCCAACCGATGTCCTATCCCAAAGTCATAGCCCTGCTCGACGCGCAGTTGGAGCGCCTCCGTACCGCGCGCGCTGTTCTCACTGCGAGCCCGGAAGAGATCCACAAGGCCGACGAAGCCGTCGCGCACGTTCAAGTCGAGCAAAGCGCCGGCCCGGCCGCGCAGGAGAAGCCTGTCCCCGAAGCACGGCGGGTCGCGCCGAAGCAGCGCCGGGAGCGCCGGGTGGTGACACGCCGGAAGAAAGTACCGGAAGAGTCGGCCTTGGGTAAGGCGATTCCGCCGGCACCGGTGTACGTATCGGCGGGCGCGCTGAAGTCGGCGCGTGCCGAGAAGAACGGCGCGGCCGAGGCCCTGGCGCAAAAGGGAGAAACCCTGACGCCGGAAATGCTGTCGCGCCGGTGGCTTTCTCCAAACTCCTAGAAGCGGTCTCATAAACCCGCAACCTCGGTGAAGCCCCGGATGAGACCCGCCGCAAAGCGGGGCTTACGAGCGTCACCGAAGCAGCAAAATCATTTATGAGACCGCTTCTAGCACGATGCGAGGTGGTTTCGACAGGCTTGCCGGCACACCGGCGCGGTTCCGGTTAAGTTCATGCAGGGACTGGGTTTGCTCGAGGAGTGCGGGGAAGCATGATCTTCGGCGCTCCGGTCCCCATGGTGCGAGCATTACGCAGGGTACAGGCAAAGAATGGTTACTCTGGGCATAGCGGCAGAGCCGGCACCAACTGCCTGCTTTTATTCCGGGCGACCACGGGCGCAGGTATCTCTCACACGAGGTGCAAAAAGCTCAGTCGGGTCACCCTGAAAGGGTGTGTGAGAGGTTAACGGCAACAGAGAAGGGATGATCCTGAGCGACGCGAAGGGTCTGTTTTGCTTTCCTGCGGGCTGAGAGCAGATCCTTCGTCGCTTTGCTCCTCAGGGTGACCCGTAGTTGGCCTGGCTTTTGAAAGCGATTCTCTTTCACACCCGTCTGAGCGAAGCAGAGGACCTGCGTTTCGTGCTTGCACCGGGCGAAAGCAGGTTCTTGCCGCTTCGCTCGTCAGAACGACGCTATCTTAGGTTCGAGTGAGGGTGAAGACAAACCCTGCCCACACCATGTCGTCATCGAAGACGAGCAGATACCAGCGCGAGCCAGGCGCATGCTTCGCTTCGAGAAGCCCGAATTGCCTGCTCGAAGCGCGCGTAACCGAAGCCGGGCGTGGGACCGATCGACAGTCCTGCAAAGCTTAACCTTAGCGCGCCCCGGCGAGCGTTCTTACTGAGCCTCTTTTTGCGCGGCCCAACGCTTCTTTTGTGCTTCCGCGATGCGCTTGCGCGCCTCGGGGCTAAGTACGCGCTTGGTCCCGGCGGGACGGCCCACACGCTTTTTCCCGTTGGACGGAGGACGCCCGGGTCCGCGCGGTGCTTCGTTGACTACCTCGTCTTCGCCGCCCAATATGTCTCTTGCTTGTTGCAGCCGGGCGATTTCCTTGTCGATTGCCACGAGTACGTCTTTGTTTGCCATGGTTATCAGCTTACCCCAGATATTCACCCCTTGGGACGCAATCTGTGGGAAAAGAGTTACCTAACGAACGATGTAGATTGCGACGCACCCGTCCGATCGCCACACCCGCGTCTACTTACAAGCTCGCATGCGTACCGCGCGGTCTTCCTCTTGCGCCGCGAACCCCGGCCGGAGTTATGATGGGGCGGCGCTCCGCTCGCCGCCAAAGAGCGCGTCCAAGCTCGCGAGAGACCGCGAAGCTTCCCCCACTCTCAGGAGCCAGACCTATGCCGACCCCCTACAATCGCGCTCTTCTCCTCACCGCCACCCTCGCCCTCGGTGCCGCGCCGTTCGCGCGCGCGCAGTTCAACGCATCCATCCAGGGCACGGTCACCGACCCGCAAGGCGCGGTCATTCCCGACGCTGAAATTACCCTCACCAACACCGAAACAAATATCAAGGTGGTCCGCAAAAGCTCCGGCGGAGGCGTGTACACCTTCAACCAGCTCTCGCCCAGCACCTACACCATCGAGGCGAGGGCGAAAGGCTTCGAGAGCAAGCAGCTCGACCAGGTCCACGTGACGCCGGAGCAGGCCAACTCCATCAACATCGCGCTCACGCCAGGCGCGGAAACCACCAACCTCACTGTTAATGCTTCCGAAGCCACGGCGCTCGACACGGAAACCGCCAGCGTAAGCGGCACCATCACCGCGAACCAGATCCAGCATCTGCCCTCCTACGGGCGCGACGTCTTCCAGCTCGCGCAGCTGGCCCCCGGCTCTTTCGGAGACGGCGCGCAGGCCTCGGGCGGCGGCTCGTTCTCGCTGCCCAGCTCCAACCGGCAAGGCTCCGGCTCCACCCAGGGCATCTTCGCCACCGAGAACGCCCCGCAGATCTCCGGCAACGGCGGGCAAAATCAGAACAACGGCATCTCCATCAACGGGATCAGCACGGTCAGCGCGGTTTGGGGCGGGGCCTCCGTCATCACGCCGAGCGAAGACTCCGTCAAGGACGTTCACATCATCTCCAACGGCTACGACGCGTCGCTGGGTCGCTTTTCCGCCGCGCAGCTCGAGGTGGTGACGCAGAACGGCACCAACCAGGTCCACGGCAGCGCTTTTTTCAAGCTTGACCGCCCCGGCCTCAACGCTTTCCAGCGCTTCAACACGCCTGGGTCCTTCGGCGGGGGTACCGCGCGTGCGCGCGGCGTCAACCGCAACGAGAGCCGCTTCAACCAGTTCGGCGGGTCCATCGGCGGGCCGTTTTGGCGCGACCACGTCTTCGGCTTCTTCGCCTACGAAGGCCTGCGCAACGCGTCGAGCTCCTTCGCCCAGGGCTGGTACGAGTCCTCGGCGCTTGCGGTGCAGGCCGCGCAGGGAACCATCGCATCACAGTTTCTCGGCTTCCCCGGCGAGGCCCCGGCCTCCATCGCGAACCTGCAGCAGACCTGCGCCTCCATCAGCCTGACCGAGGGCGTCAACTGCCGGACCGTCGCGGGCGGGCTCAACCTGGGTACACCCCGCGCGGGTTCGCGCCTCGGCTCGCTCGACCCCACCTGGGTCAGCACGCAAAATCCCGGCGTCGGCAACGGCCTCGGTACCGCCCCGACCATCTCCTTCCTCAACACGCTCAACCCCAACAGCGTCTCGCAGGCGCAGTACAACGGGCGGCTCGACTTCAACGTCAGCAGGAACGACCTGGTCAACTTCTCCGTGTACTGGGTTCCGCAAACCTCCAACTACTACAACGGCCCGGTGCGCGCGGCCAACCTGTGGAACCACAACCAGGTCAATGACGCTTACACCCTCATCTGGGACCACACGTTCTCGCCGACCATCGTGAACGAAGCACGAGCCAACCTTGCCGGCTTCCGTTGGAACGAAATCACCAGCAACCCGCAAGCCCCGTTCGGTCTACCGTCCGCGGTCATCGACAATCTCGGGACCGAGCCCACCAGCGGAACCCTCAGCTCCATCAACGGCAACGGCTTCGGGCCGCCGGGGCCGTCCAACCTCAACCAGCACACCTATGGCTACTCCGACACGCTGACCAAGGTGCTCAACCGGCAAACGCTCAAGATCGGCGGCGAGGTCACGCGGCTCTACTACCTCAACAACCCCACCTACAACGCGCGGCCGTCTTTCTACTTCCATAACCTTTGGGACTTCCTGAACGACGCGCCCTACCGCGAGACCGGGACCTTCAGCCCGCTGACCGGCGCGGTCTCGGTCAACCGGCAGGATATTCGCTCTACCTTATATGGTGCCTTCATCCAGGACGACTGGAAGGTGAAGCCGAATCTCACGCTCAATCTCGGCATCCGCTACAACTACTTCGGGCCTATCTCGTCGAAGCAGAACAATCTCGCCGTGTTCCAGCAGGGCGCGGGTGCCGCGGCGCTCACCGGCGGGTCCATCCGGGTAGGCGGCAACCTCTACGACGCGCAGGTGCTCAACTTCGCCCCGCAGCTCGGCTTTGCCTGGAGCCCCGGGGCGCAAGGGGGTAGGTTGGTCTTCCGGGGCGGTTACGGCCTGTCCTTCAACCAGGAGGAGATCGCCATCCAGGGCAACGGCGCGAGCAACCCCCCGCTGATCGCGGACGCGCAGTTCGGCAACTCGACCGCCGCGGCAATCAACCCGAATATCCTGTATGCCACGTCGTCGAGCCCGACTTCTTTCTATGGCTATCCCAACAATCCGGCTGCGATCTCGACCTTCGGCGCGAACAACCTGCCCACGACCGGCTCGGTCTCCGTTGCAGCCTTTCCCGGCCGCCTGCCGACCAACTACAGCTACCACTATTCGTTCGACACGCAGTTCCAGTTCCTCAAGGAGTGGGTTGCCACCATCGGCTACCAGGGCAGCATCGCGCGCCACCTCATCCGCCAGTACAACGAGAACGTTACGGCGATCGCCGCGGGCATCCCGGTCAATCCCACGCTCCAGAACGTGAGCTATTACGGCAACGACAACAACGCGAACTACAACGCGCTGGTGACCACCCTGCGGCATAACTTCGCCCGGCAGTTCCAGGCCGAGGCGCAGTACACCTGGTCCAAGAGCATGGACGAGGGTTCGCAGCCCTTCTACCGGGACCCCTATCCGTACAACAACCGGCTCGCCTACGGGCGGTCCGACTACAACGTCGCGAATGCCTTCAAGCTGTTCGGCGTGTATGAGCCGGTGTTCTTCGCCGGCCGCCACGGGCTGCTCGAGAAGACCCTCGGCGGCTGGGCGATCTCCGGCATTCTCAACATCCACTCCGGCTTCCCGTGGACCCCGGTCTACACCGAAACGGGCAACGGCGTGTATTACGCAAACTCCGGCTACAACGTCCTGCGGCCGGCGGCCTATCTGGGCGGGGCAGGGCACGACACCAGCAATGCCGCGTTCCTTTCCGGCCCGCAGAACCCCAATAGTCCGGTCAACGTGAACTACTCCAAAGGCTCGCTCGCTTACTTCACCATCCCCAACGTCACGCCAGGCCCGCAGTTCCCGGCAACCGGAACACTGCCGCAGGCACCGGGGGTGCAGCGCAACTTCCTCAACGGCCCCAACTACATCGACGCCGACATGACCTTGTCCAAGGCATTCGGGCTGCCCGCGAACAAAGTTCTGGGCGAGCGCGCGCAGTTCGAGGTGCGCGCCAACGCGTACAACATCTATAACCGGCTGAATTTGGCGGGGGTGGGTGCGAGCAGCGGTGGGAGCATAAACGATTCCATCAATGCACGGAATGCGAATGGCGATCCGATCAGCAATCCCGCTTTCGGTCAAACCACCAGCGCCCTCGGTTCAAGAACAGTGGAGGTGCAGGGGCGGTTCTCGTTCTGAGGGTGTCGGCTTCGAACCCCCGGGTCATTCTGAGCGAAGCGAAGAACCTGCTTTTCCGCATCGCGCATGAAAAGCAGGTCCTTCGTCGCTGCGGCCACCCCAGCGAGCAAAGACCGCTCGCCTGGGGGTACCGGCTTCGCTCCTCAGGATGACCCTTCTTTCGCCCGGCGGAACAGCATCCCGCGCAGGGCAACTTACCGCCCCGGGTCGCTCAGCTTGATCGTCTTGCCCGTCTTCGCCGACTCGCGCGCCGCGTCCAGGATCCGCATCACCGTGATGTTCGTGTCGAGCGAGTTTAGGTCGCCCTTCGGCGTCACCTCGCCGCGCAGCACCGCGGACAGGTAGTGGAGCGGCGTGTCGTTCGGCGGGGTAAGCGGCGGCGCGGTCTCCGCGTGCTCGGTCTTCTCCTCCGGCAGGCGAATGCGCAGCCCGTCGAGGGCGACCGTGTCCACATAGCCCTTGGCCCCGTACACCTCCATGTCCTTGCGCTGGAACGGCCAGTTCCACGAACCCTGGATGATGGCCTGCGCGTGCGGGTAGGTCAGGATAATCGTGCCCTCGTCGTCCACCTTCGGGTACACATCCGGCTTGATCTGCTGCGTGACTCCCGTTACGGTCAGCGGCGCTTCGCCGTGCATCAGCCAGGTCGCCAGGTCTACCCCGTAGCAGCCGAAGTCGAACAGCGCGCCGGCCCCGTTGCCTACCGGGTCCGTGAGCCAGCCGGCGAACTCCGGCCCCACGCCGATTTCCTTGGGCCCATTGTGCCCGTCGTGCACCACCAGCTTGCGCAGGTCGCCGATCTGCCCGGCCCACAGCATCTTCGCGGCGGCGGTGTTGGAGGCGTACCAGGTGGTCTCGTAGTTCACCAGCACCGGGACGTTGTACTGTTGCGAGGTCTTCTGAATCGCGAGCGCGTCCTTGAGATTGGTAGCGAGCGGCTTTTCGACCATGGAGCCGATGTGCTTCTTCGCCGCCTCCTCGATGGCCGCGCGGTGGTCCGCGATGGAGGTATAGACCAGCACGGCCTGCGGCTCCGTATGCGCGAGCATCTCCGCCTCTGTCGGGTAGAACATCGACGGCGCGAGGTGGTATTTGGTGCTGTAGCGTTCGCGCAGCGCCGCGTCCGGCTCGGAAACGCCGACCAGCTGGATCTCCGGGTGCTTCGAGAGCTCGTTGAACCAGCCCAGCACGTGTCCGTGGACCAGGCCGACGATCGCGACTTTAAGAGGAGCTTGCGCTTGCGCGGAGGCGGCCCCGAACAGGGCGAGGAGCGGGGCGAGAAGACGGGTTTTCGTCATACGAGCCATGGTAGCTCCGCAGGGGTCTTTTATGGAGCGGGAATCCGCCGCTCCGAGGTAAATGTCGAGGCAGGCAGCCCCGCGCCGTTGCGAAAATCGGCCTCGACCGGCGCATTGGCCCACGCGTAGCGCACGTATTCCGGTGCGCCCATGCCGTCGGCGCGGACGAGCACCGTCTCGGCCTCGACCGTCGCCGTCGCCGGGCGGAAGCGGCGGTCGGCCCCGGCGAGCTCGAAACCGAGTACCGGGCCCGGTTTCAAACCGGCCGCGTGGGTGAAGTACACCCGCAGCCCCGCGCCGTCCGGCACCGCCTCCCGGAACAGCGGCCCGCTCCACTCCACCGGCTCGCCGTAGGCGACGGCTCGGGCACCGAGTGCCAGGCGCGCGCCCACCGTCTGCTTGTCCGCCGGATGGACGTTGTCCGCCTCGCCCACGTCGAGCGTCACCGCCATCGCCGTGCCGGCCACCCTCAGAGCCCGGCGCTGCGCCTCGCGGATCGTGCCCCAGCTCTCCTCCGGAGTCGAGGTAAAGCTCGAAATCTGCGCGAACAGGAAAGGGAAATCGCCCTCGCCCCAGCGGGCCCGCCAGTCGCTGATGAGCGCGGGGAACAGCCGCTCGTACAAAGCCGCGCGCTCCCGTCCGCTGTCCGTTTCGCCCTGATACCAGAGCACTCCGCGGATCGTGTACGGAAGCATCGGCGCGATCATGCCGTTGAAGAGGCCCGCCGGCGCGTAGGAGACAGGGTCCGGGTGCCAGGGGTGCTTCGGGGCCGGCTCGCCTTTCGCTTTGACCACGTCGTCCTCGCGCTTCTCGGCGGCAAGCCGTGCGGGCACATCCGCCTGCCGCTCCGCCAGGCGCGCCCAGGGGGCGAAGGCCGGCGTCAGGCCGGGGTCGCCGCTCAGCCCGTCCAGGCTGATCCAGGACGAGGCCGGCGTGCCGCCCCAGGTCGCGTCGATCAAGCCCACCGGGACTTTCTGATCGCGCTCCACCCCGCGCCCGAAAAAGTACGCTACCGCCGAAAACTCCGCCGCGGTCGCGGGCGTACACAGCGTCCAGCGTGCGTCCGCATCCCGCTGCTCATACTGCGAGCTCGCGTGCGGGAGCCGCAGCAGGCGGATGCGCGGCTCGGTCGCCGCCGCGATCTCCGCCGCGCCGTTCTTCAACACCGCCGAGCCCGGGAATCCCCGCAGCGGCATCTCCATGTTCGACTGCCCGGAGGCGAACCAAACGTCGCCCACCAGCAGGTCTTCGAGCGTGACCGTGTTCGAGCCCCGCACGGTGAGCGTGTATGGCCCGCCCGCCGGCTCCGGCCGCAGCGCGACGCTCCAACGACCCAACGCGTCGGCGGACGCGCCGGCCTCCTGCGCGTGGAAGCGCACCCGCACCGCCTCGCCCGGCGCGGCCGTGCCCCATACGCGAATCGGGCGGTCCCTCTGGAGCACCGCATGGCTGCTCAGCACGTTGGGCAGGGTAACCTCGGCCCGCGCGGTCGCAGCAGTCAGAGTAAGGAGGAGCAGCAAAGCCCTCACTTGCGGACACCCATGGGCACGGTGCGCACGAGGCGCCCACCTTCCTCGACGACGTACAGCGCGTTCGCCTTCAGGTCCCGGAGCGTGTCCCTGGCCCCGCTCGGCCAGCGGATTTCGACCAGATCCGCCTTGGCCGCCGAGCCCAGCCCGAAGTGAATCCGCAGGTCGTTCTGCGAGTAGTAGCTGCCGCCCGAGCGCACTTCCTCGACTTGCCGCAAGGGCTTGCCGGCCGAGGTCTCCGAGCCGGTCAGCGCCGTGACCGCGATGCGCGCGCCGATGCCCGTACGGTTGCTTTTCTTCCCTACCAGCCTGATCTTGATCCAGTTGCGCTGTACGCTCGCGTCGCACCGCAGCAGCTGCGGCGGGGCATTCACGCAGTTCACGATCGCATCCACGTCGCCGTCGTTGTCGTAGTCGCCGAACGCGCAGCCGCGTGCCGGGGCCTGCGCCAGGATGCCCGGGCCGGCTGCGGCGGTCGCGTCCTCGAATTGCCCGTTGCGCAGGTTGCGGTACAGGTACTTGTGCTCCGCATAGGGCGCGTCCAGCTTGGCCGCGTCCACCTCCGGGTACACATGGCCGTTCGCGACCAGGATGTCGAGCCACCCGTCGTTGCCCGCATCCAGGAAGCCAACGCCCCAACCCAGGTAGCGCGTGTTGATGCCCAGCCCCGACGAGTAAGTCTGGTCCTCGAACGATCCGCCGCCGAGATTCTTGTAGAGCGAGTCCGTATCCCCGGCGAAGTTGGTCTTCACCAGGTCCAGCAAGCCGTCCCGGTTGAAGTCCCCCGCCGCGGCGCCCATTCCGGCCTGCGGCTTGCCGTCCGGCGACAAGGCCACGCCCGCTTCGATCCCCTGGTCCTTGAAGGTTCCGTCCTTTTGGTTCACATACAGGCTGGATGCCGTCGAATCGTTCGCGACATAGATGTCCGGCCAGCCGTCGTCGTCGAAGTCCGCCACCAACACCGACAGCCCATAACTGCCGAGCGTGTCCTCGATGCCGGCTTTCTTCGAAACGTCGGTGAAGGTGCCGTCGCCGTTGTTGCGGTACAGGATGTTCTTGCCGCC
>CAXUHL010000031.1:0-17134 GCA_964250745.1 uncultured Acidobacteriaceae bacterium | reverse complement strand
CTCTTCCTGTAGATGCGCTGGGGCCCCCGATGCTATAGTTGGAGACTGCATGGCGGCTATAGTTCAGTGGCAGAACGCCGGTCTGTGGATCCGGATGTCGTGGGTTCAATCCCCACTAGCCGCCCCATCGCATTGCAGGTGACCGCACCTGTGCCTGAGCCGGGCAAGGTCTACCTGGGCTGCTCGGGCTGGGCCTACGGGAGCTGGCGGCCCGCTTTTTACCCCGAAAAAACACCTCTGAAGAAACTGCTGGGAGCCTACGCCGACCGCCTCAACGCGGTCGAGGTCAACTACACTTTCCGCACCCTGCCGAAGGCGAGCGTGTGCGCGGGCTGGCTTGCGGAGACGCCCCCGGCGTTTCGCTTCGCGTTCAAGGCACCGCAGCGCGTGACCCACTTCAAGCGCCTCCGGGAGTGCGGCGAGGTGCTCCAGGCGTTGGCCGGGGCACTCGCGCCCATGGCGGACCGGATGGGGCCGGTGCTCTTCCAGCTGCCCCCGAAGTTCAAGGCCGATGCCGGGCTGCTCGACGCCTTTCTCGCCGAAGCCTCGGCCCACCCGTGGCGCACGGCCTGGGAGTTCCGCGATGCGTCCTGGTTTACCGACGAGATTTACGACGTGCTCGCCGGGCACCGCTCCGCCCTGTGCGCGGCGGAAAGCGACGCGCTGCGTTCGCCGGATCTCGCGCTTGCGCCGGGCTTGCGCGTGTTTCGCCTGCGCCGGTCGTCCTACACCGAGGCCGAGCTTGGCGCGCTAGCCGGGCACTTTGCGGCGCTCGCCCGCGAAGGAGCGGATGTGTACGGCTTCTTCATGCACGAGGAAGCTCCGGACGGTCCGCTTCGGGCTGCCGCCGTGCTGGGGCAGGTTCCCTCGGAGCTGCGCGGATGAGCGTGGCGGCCCCGGCCGGAGCCTGGCTGCACCCTTTTGAGCCGCGCCGTTGGCTGCGCAACGCGCATGTGCAGACCATCGTGGGGAACTACCTGCGACGGGGCGGCACCGCACCGCCCGAGGCCGTGCCCTGGACCGTCCCGGTCGAGCCGGCGCACGTTTGGCAGGGGGTCGACGTGCCGGAAACGCGCGTCCTGTGCCTGTGCCACTGGCAGCCCCGGCGCGCGGCGCGGCTCACGGTCGTGCTGGTCCACGGGCTTGAGGGGTCGGCAAGCTCCGGGTACATCCTGGGCAACGCCGCGCGGCTGTGGGCCGCCGGCTGCAACGTGGTGCGGATGAACATGCGGTCCTGCGGCGGCTCCGACGCCCTCGCGCCGACGATCTACCACTCCGGCCGGTCTGAGGACGTGGCGGCGGTGGTCGACGGGCTGCACGCGGAAGGGCTGGAGCGGGTCGCGGTCGTCGGCTACTCCATGGGCGCGAATTTGGTTTTACGCTGTGCGGGCGGGCCCGCGCCGGTCGACGCAGTCGTCGGCGTTTCGCCGCTGATGGATCTCGCGCCCTCCTCGGACGCGCTCCACCTGCCCGCCAACCGCTTCTACGAGCGGCGTTTTCTGCGCGCGATGAAGCGCCGGCTGCGCGAGAAAGCTCGCTTGTTTCCCGCCCTCTATGCCCCTCTGGAGCGCGAAAGGGTGTACGCGCGCATCCGCACCATGCGCGACTTCGACGGCGCGATCGTCGCTCGCTATGGCGGTTTTCGCGACGCGGCCGACTACTACGAGACCGTACGCTCCTCCCGATACGCGCGGGAGTTCCGTATGCCCGCGCTGATTCTGCACGCGGAGGACGACCCGTTCATCCGCTTGCTGCCGGAAACGCGCTCCGCCCTGGCCGCGAACCCGCGGGTGGACTACGTCGAAACCGCGCACGGCGGCCATTGCGCGTTCCTGTCTGAGCCCAGAGGCGACGACGGCGGGCGCTGGGCGGAGGAAACCCTGGCCCGCTGGCTGCAGGCCAAAGTGGGCTTGTGATCGCGGACTGGGGCGTCGAAGCCGCGGCGGAGTCGCCGGTGATCGAGCTGCCCTGGCCGGGCTGGGTCGACCTGCGGGCGCACCCGGAGCGCGCCCTGCCGGAGATGCAAGCCTGGCCGGAGCTGGCCGGGGTTCTGCGCGCGCTCAACCAGCCGGGGCTGCTCACGTCGAAGGTGGATGTTTTCCCGGTCACGCGCGACGACGCGGACCCGGAGCTTGCCGAGGCGGGGCTCGCGGAAACCGCATGCGGCCTGGGCAGCTACGTGGACTGCCTGCGCGGGCCCGCCGGTTTCGCGGTGTGCGAGCAGGTGGCCCGGACGGCGGTGGCGCGGCTCCGGTCCGAGCCCCTCCCGTGCGCGGCCGCGGAGATCGTGATTCGCCCCGCCCGGCTGTATGATGAGGGGGCGTTCGGATGGACCCTGTACGCGCTCGGCTTCGGCCCCGACGAGCGGGAAGCGCGCGCCCGCTGGGCCGAGGCGGCGCTACGGGTCGCCGAGTGCTTCGCGCAAAGCGCGGGCGAGTAGCTCAACCGGATAGAGCACCAGCCTTCTAAGCTGGGGGTTGCAGGTTCGATCCCTGCCTCGCCTACCAAATCGGCAAGTGTCATGCAAGACATATGACTTAGGCTAGAAGATCAATAGTCTGCGCTGCGCAGCTTTACCCTGCGTTGGTAACAGCGAATCGAAAATCGTGTTCTATCGCCGGCTTCGAGGCGGATGTCACGAAGCTGCGTTTTTGGCCGTTGCGGATCTCTGTATGTTCATACCCGAGTTCCTGAAAACTTAGGGTCGTCGTATGCAATGAAGTAAGAAGCCCGGCACGTAGAGCATCGGCATCCAGCCTGGTTCCGCCGATGCGTACGATAAGCTGGGCGGACTCATGCAGAAGTGGCGCGATCCCCTGCCAGGCTTCAGACAGAAATTGCCAGTAGTTGTTCACGACGCGGTGCCGATCGTCCTTGCATTGGCCTTGAACAGGCTTAGGCGGGCCGCCTAAAAACCACAGGCGCAGCCACTGGTCCTCATGATAGTCGGTGATATCCAGGTATGGCGGCGATGTGATGACCAGGTTGACGCGATTGCGATACTCCGACAGGAGGGAACCAGCATGCCGAACGTCACCCTGCACAACATGCCCCTGGATTGCCGGAAGCGGAGAGCGATAGCGGTACTCCGCCGCCGCTCGCAAAATCGAGAAGACATCGCGGCGAGGCGGCAGGCAATCGTGCTTTTGCCACCAACGTACCGAGTAGGCCGGTTTTGTGCTGATCGTACGAGGCATTCGATTGCTGAAACAAACAGGGGTACGGTGACTTTCGCCATGCAGGCAGCCGAGCGCGAGCGCCGTTATGAAGCAGTCCGTGCGCGACTCGCGCGATCGAAGCGTGTCTCGTAAGAATAGGATTTGTCGCAGGGTCGATTTGTGAAAGCAGAGGTTAAAAAACTCTTCATCTTGCTCGCGAGCAGCGGAGCTGAATCCTGAACTCTCGGCTTCCAGCTGTTCGAGCCGGCCTAAGATCTCGTCCTTCTGCGGCGGGTCCGCTTTTGCCCGTGAAATGCAGGCTGCGACCGGCTTCAGATCGCACCCGAGAGCCTTTCGACCATGCAGCAGGCTTTCGAAAACCGTCGTACCCCTGCCTGAAAATGGATCCAGAACCGTGTCGCCGGTCTTCGACCAAGCCAGCACATTCCGGCGGACGAATGACTCGGGGAACATCGCGAAGTATGGGCAGATCGCATGAAAGCGATGGCGGCCTTTCATGCTGAGCGTAGCCTTTCCGAGTAAAGATCGACCCAAGCGGTCACTCTCGCAGCATCTGTATGTCCTCCAATGCCGGTTTCTCCCTGGTCGATCAGATGAAGACCGTTCGCGAAGTACTGAGCGATGCGATCACGGTAGAATAGAGGGCCAAATCTTGCAGTAAGGCTCTGCATGTGATCTTTTAAACAGCGTCATAGGCCGTACTGTCGTTCCGCAGATCTGGTTCCAATCCGTAGGGCATGAATATTGCATCGGTCACGGGCGATGCCGGCTTGCGTTGGAACCAATAATCGTGAAAATGAGCCCGGTCGGAAATAACGCTTTTCTGTTTCCAATTCGCGCCGCTCGCCACTTGCGCGACCATATAGTGGGTTCCAGGTAGATTATCCGCAGCCCTTCGCCAAGCGATGATGTCGATTCCATTGTCCTTGACATTCTGTGAAGCTGCTGCTGGAAGCTTCACGTGAGGCGTTCCATCGCCGAATAGCTCATATGTGTTGTGTAGAGCCGCAAGGAAGCCGGACCCGTCCGGACGAGACTTCGAGCCGTACAACCATCTGAGCATCAGCCGCAGCTCCTTGAGGTGTTTGGCGGTCCAAGACAAACATTCCGTTCACCAGACGAGCAACAGTATCGTGCCCGTCCCCGAGACGCCTGGCTATCTTCTCGATCGTGATATTTGGTTCGCTGCGGTACCAGTCCGCCGCAAACCGAGCTTTCGCGAGCGCTTCCCACTTATGCGGTCCATTGATGTGCTTGAACCCGATGTATTCGCGAGCCTCATCCTTGTTTCTGACTGCGTAAACGGAAACTTCCTTCAGCGTTGCCAGATTTTCTTCGCTGATTTCCGGCACGGTCACGCCGGTTCCCTTGGCGAGAGCGGGATTCTGTAAGATACGAATTGCCGCTAGACGACGATTACCTTCGAGCACCCGCCATCGACTTCCAATTCGCAGGCCGATCAACGGCTCAATGTCGAAATACCCGTTCGCTGCGTTGGACTGTACAACTTCCGCAAGGTCTGCGGTATCGGCTAAAGCAAGAATGATTTCGGCATCGCTCGGACGGTGCTCTCCTTCTTGCGCGAGACGCGGGTTTTCCGGATCGAACTCCAGGTAGTCCGTGGGTACTTTCGCTACGTGGGCTGGGGCAATCTCAGGAGCGGCCATCTTGGTCATTATCGCAGTTCACTGCAATCGGGCGTCAGCCTTGATGGCGTACAGCCCCGGATGATCCGAAACCCGAGCGCGCCGAGCGTTTTGCGCAGTTGCGCGCGGGCGTGGTCGGCCCAGGGGCCTTCGGCGTCCAGGCGCAGGTAGGCGGTCCAGTGGGCGAGGGCCGACCGGCGCTTGCCCGTGCGCTCCAGCGCGAGCGCCAGATTGTAGTGCGCGTCGGCGTAGCGGGGCTGGAGCGTGAGCGCGGCCCGGTACGCCTCGACTGCCTCCGGGATGCGCCGGAGCTCGTCGAGCACGTTGCCCAGGTCGAAAAACGCGAGCGCGTAGCCGGGGTCGCACTCCGTGGCCAGCCGGTAGTAGTGCTCGGCGCGGGCGTAGTCGCGGCGGCCGTAGTGGAGCGTGCCCAGGTTGATTGCCGAAGGGGCGTGGCGCGGGGCGAGCGCGAGCACCGCCTCGTAGCCTTCGAGCGCCGCGTCCGTGCGCCCGGATTCTTCCGCCCGCACGGCTTCCGCGAACAGACGGGCGGCTTCGCGGTCGCGCGCGCGGGCTGGCAGGGCGCGGGCTTCGATGGCCCGAATGGGATGCTTGCCGAGGCCGGAAAAGTCGAGCACATACTGCCCGCCGATCGGCTCGACCACCGCGCCCGAGTGGCGAAAGGCGACCCGGTCGTGGTGCACCTGCAGACTGGCTTCGAGCAAGGGATCCTGGAGGCCCGATACCGCGCGCATGGCATGGACGGCTTCGCGGATGCTGCTCGCCGGCAGCCGCTGGGCACCCAGGTCGCGCAGCTTGCGGAGCTGGCCCAGCTCGGCGAAGGAGTACCTGTCGGAGGAGGCAATGAGACCGTTGCGTTCCCACAAACGAAGCTGCCGCTCGCCGATCCCGAAGATCCGCAGGACGTCGCCGCGCTTCCACTCGCTCACCGGAGTCCTCCCATCACCACTTCTATGCCGCGATTATGGCACGCGACCGCAAGTTACAGGAGTAACGTGAACCTGAAAGGTTAGGAAAAAGCGGTACGGAAAGGAAGGATGGAGCCGACGACCGGACTTGAACCGGTGACCTGCTGATTACGAATCAGCTGCTCTACCAACTGAGCTACGTCGGCGGCTCGCTTTCAGATTGTAAGTGCGGGCGGGCTCCGGGGTAAAGCGCGGTCACAGCTTGAGCGTGATGAACTCGTCGTCGGAGACCGAGGAAGCGGGCTTGCCGCGCAACTTGCGGACCAAAACCCGGCCCGCGCCGAAAAAGACGGCGATGACCAGCGCCGCGATCGCGAGGAAAACGGTGAGGTAGCCGATGCCGAGCAGCAGCTTGGCGGCCTTCGCAACCTCGCTGGTGTAACCCTGCGGCTGGTCGAGCGTCACGTCCGCGACATAGGTGATCTCGTTCACGAGCCGTTGCGCGTCGGCCGGCGCGATACCCTCCCCGCGGACGATGCCGACCAGCGGGCCGATGCGCCGGGCCGCCACACGGAGCGCCGGAGCCGCGAGCGCCGCGGCGGTTTTGAGCGTGGATCCGGCGATCTGCGGCGTGGGCACCATGATGAGGGTCAGCACGGCTTGCTTGCCGGAGCGCAGACGGTACGCGGCCGTGGCTACTTCCGCGTCCTTGTTGAAGGGGATCAAGGAGGCGGGCAGGGGGCCGTTGTAGGCAGCCGGGCCGATGGCGTAGTGGACCGTCTGCTTCTGCAGCCCGTCGGCGGGCAGCAGACCGGGCAGGGTCGGCAGCACGCCCTCGGGCCCCTGGGCCTTGGGCAGGTTCAGCAGCAGCTCCTGCGCGGAGGCGCGCGCCTGCGCGATCGGAGCCGCCCCGGTTACGCGCCGGCCGACCAGCAGGAGGTCGTTCTGCTGCACGAGAAGGACCGCGTTGGTGGCCACGGAGTTCTGCCCAATCACCTCAGGCTGCGCGGAAGGGTCGCGGTAGAACGTAAACGCCGAGAAAGCGCCCGTGGCGTCGCCGAAGCGCAGGACTTCGAGCGTGTACTCCTCTTCGGTGACCGTACCGTAGCGGGCGGTGTTCGCCTCGACGAGCCCGTTCTCCTTGAGCACCGCGGCATGCGCGGCGTCGGTACCCTCGGGGGTCGGGACGGTGAGCACGGCCCCATCGCGCGGCTGCCCGGCAAACGCGGGCGGCAGCAGAGCGGAGGTCTTGGTGAAGCTCTTGCTGGGCGAGGCGAGGCCGGCCGCATTGCCCGAAGGCCCGCGCTGGTTGAGCTGCGACTCGCCGCTGCGCTGCGCCCTTGCCTGGACGGCGGCCGGCAGCGCTAGCGCGAGGAGCAGAAGCGAGGCAAACGGGCGCAGGGGGCGGCGGCTCACAGTAATCCGAGGATATACCTGAGGCACAGGAGGGCCCAGGCCGATACGCAGGATCGTGTTTGCCGCGACAGGCTCGCTCGGGGACCTGCACCGGCCGCGCGCCGCAAACGGAGCCGAGGCCGCCGAAGGTATCGCGCAGGCAGGAAGGCTTGGCCCCTCCCATGCGTTCCGATCTTCAACCTCAGTACAAGATCAAGCTCTGGGCGGTGGAGGAGAGCGTGATGCTGGACATCGGGATGAAAGGCAGGCTGACCGGGTACTTGACCTGTACGGTGACGGAAACGCCCGTGCCGATCGCATTATTTGCGGCGTAGCTCACGGTGGGCGTTTGCAGGCTGCCGCCGCCGGCCGGGATCATGAGATTGCTCACGAGCGACTGGACGCCCGCGGCGGTCGAGGCGGCCGAAAAGGTGCTGCGCAGGGACGCATAGCGCGCGGCGGCCTGCGCGGCATAGGTCGCCTCGCAGTAGACGAACAGCAGCAGCGACGCGCTGATGAAGCCGAACAGCAGCAGGACGAACACCGGCATGATAAGCGCGACCTCGACGGTGTAGCTTCCTTCTTCGCCGTGACACAAGGCTCCCAAGCGCCGCATCATTTGACCCGAATTTCGGAAAAGCCGGTCAGGGCGAAGCTCGCGGGCAAGCCGGGGTAGCCGAACAAGGCGGAAAAGTTGTAGGAGGTCGAGACCGCGGCCCACTCGAGCGGTGTGGACGTGGGGCAGGGAGGGGCGCTGACCACCGATCGGGTGCCGGTGGGGCTGCTCGCGCACAGGAACTGCGGCGTGACGGTAAGCGAGGCGATGCCGCCCGCGGCCGCCGCGTTCGTGGCCGCGGTCTGCATGGCCGAGACCGTATCCTTGCCGCTCAAAGTCGCGCACATGGCCCCGGCGTGCGCGGCCTGCTGCACGATCATCGCCTTCTGGATGCCCAGGCCGACATCGGCGACGCCCAGCAGCATGAGCAGAAAGAAGGGCAGAAACAGGCTGAGCTCGACCAGCGCGCTCCCCTGTTCGCCGTTTTCCATGCGCTCGCCGCCCCCTTTCCTGTGTCTATGCGGACCATACCATCGGCGCGGCGGCGCGCAAACGTCACTAAAGTACCCGCTTCAGGGCAGGGTTTCGGCGGCCTCGCCCGAGCGCGCGCTCTCGTTGCCGCTCGCATCCACGGCCGAAACCGAGTAGCCGTAGCGCACGCCGGGCTGCACAGCCGCGTCGGTGTAGGCCGGGCTGGGCAGCGGCTTGGGCCCGCTCACGCGTACCCAGGGCTCCCCGCTCGCGGCGCGGTAAACGTAGTAGCCCCGGAGGTCGGGTTCCGCGCTTGCGGTCCAGGACAGGTCGATCGCCTGGCTTTGCGGGTTGGCCACCGCCTCCAAGCCTTCGGGCGCGGCGGGCGCAAAGGTGTCCCGGGCGAGAAAGGGCGGCGTGACGGCGGATGCCCCGACGATCTCGACGCGGTGGCCTTCGAGCGATGCCTGCTCCACCAGCGTGACCCGGTAGCCGTAGCGCGCGTCGAGCGGGGCCGCGCGATCCAGGGTTTCCCCCGGCCACCAGTTTGCGTTCTCCTTGGATTCGAGTACGTCCGGCTCGCCGCGGGGCGGGACCGCAGCCCGCTCAATCCGGGCAAAGCGCCGCGCGGCCTCGGGCGCGGCTTCCGCCCGTTCCTTAATCGTCCACTCCACACGCACCCCGCGCGCGGTCGCCTGTGCCCGCGCTTCCGTGACCGCGGGCGGCGCGGCTCCGGCGGCAGCACAGGCCGGGTTGGACGCGCCCGCGTCTGCACCGCGCGCGTTGAGCAGCCGGACACGGTAAGTAAGCAGCCGCAGCGGCCCGGCGCGCAACTTCGCAGGCAGAGTGTCTTCGAAGCGGCCCGGCGCATCCGCCGCCAGGTTCGCGGTGCCCGCCGGCTCGCAAGGGCCGCCCCCGACCGCGCGGCACACGCTTACGCGCCGGGGCCCGCGCAGGGGCACACGGTCGGTGCTGCGGACGGGGTTGGTCCAGTGAAGCGTGACCGTGTCGCCCGTGCGCTCCGCCGCGAGATCCCCCGCGGGCTGCGGCAGCAGCAGCGAGGGCGGCGCGGGCGGGCCGGGGTTGCCGCAGCCCACGCCTGCGGCGAGGACGAGTGTGAGCGAAAGCGAGCGGGCATGCGGCATGGCAAGTGCAGCCTAGCAGAGCGCCTCGAAGCGGTCTCACCAGCCCGCAATGCCGGTGACGCCCAAGAGGAGACCCGGCGCAGAGCGGGGCTCACGAAGAGTGACGAAACCGTAAAACTATCGATGAGACCGCGACTCGGCTCAGCCGGGGCTGGCGGTCTGGAGCAGGTGCGCGAACGCCGCCTCGATGCCCGGCTGCGCGAACCGGAACCCGGACGCATCGAGCTTGGCGGGCACGGCCCGGCAGCTGGACAGCAAGGCTTCGTCGGCCAATTGTCCGAAGGCGAGCCTGAGCGCGAACGCCGGGGCCGGCAGCACGGCGGGGCGGTGCAGGGCGGCGGCCAGCGCGCGGGTAAACTCTTCGTTGCGCGCGGGGTTGGGCGCGACCACGTTCACCGGGCCGGTGAGACCGGGGGTTTTGGCGATGTGGAGCACGGCCGCGAGCACGTCGTCGAGCGTCACCCAGCTCGTCCAGGCCTTGCCGCTGCCCAGTTTGCCGCCGAGCCCCGCGCGAAACAGCGGCAGCATCTGCTTGAGCGCGCCGCCGTAGGGCGTGAGCACCACGCCGAACCGCATGTGCGCGACGCGCATTCCGGCCGAAACAGCCGGCGCGGCGGCCTCCTCCCACGCCTGGCACACATCGGCCAGGAAGCCGCGCCCGGCGGGCGACTCCTCGGTCAGAACCTCTTCGCCGCGCGCCCCATAGAAGCCTGTAGCGGAGGCCGTGAGAAACGACCTGGGCGGCCGGCGCAGGCGGGCCAGCGTCAGGGCAAGCGCGCCGGTCGGCTGGGTCCGGCTGTCGAGCACGGTTTTTTTGTACTCCGGGGTCCATCGGTGGGCGGAGATGTTCGCCCCCGCCAGGTGAACCACCGCGTCGAAGCCTTCCAACTGCTCCAGGTCCGCGAAGGGCTGGCTCGCACCGGGCTCCCACAGGATGGTTTCAGGGTCCGCCGGAGCCTGGCCCGCGCCTTTGCCCCGCGCCGGCCGCTGCACGGCGACAGCCCGCATGCCCGCCGCGCGCGCGGCGGCGCAGAGCGCATGGCCGCTCATGCCGTTGGCCCCGGTGACCAGGAGGGTCAGCTGCTTCGGTTCAGAATCCAGCGCAGGATTCGCGGGGGTGCTCATCGATAGGAAATCCTCCGAAAGGGTCGGCGCGAGGGAGGCGGCGGGAAGACGGAAAAGAATACGGCCATGTGCACCTCATTGCCTGTTGATTCGTCATGGGATGCACATTCCGGCCTACTTACTTCCGGTTCAATTAGCGACAAAGGTACTATGACCTGTCTTGGGACAGCCGCCCTTCTGTAGTGTGCAGGACACTACGCGAACAGAAGGCGAAACTGAAAGAAATTCTCCATCATCGTCGGATTTTCGGCATCTACTTTGACAGTACCAACCCTTGAAAAGCTATATAGGTCCCAGGAGGACCCAGGATGCCCGAACGGAAACTTGCTCCCGAAGAGATCGAAGTTCCCCTCGCAGCGGCAGTAATCGCGGATGCCGCCGAGGAGAAAGGTTCCATTGACCAGGCCAGCGCCGAGGCTTTTATCGCCGAAAAACGCATCGGCGAACGCATCAAACGTCTGCGGCTCAAGAAATCGATGGGCCTGGTCGAACTCGGGCGGCAAACCGGTCTTTCCGCGAGCTTCCTGTCGCAGCTCGAAACCGGCCGCGTCGTCCCGACCCTCCGCAACCTGGCCCGCATCTCCATCGTCTTCGGCAAGGACCTCAACTACTTCTTCGAGGCCGAGCCGCAGCCCATGTTCCGCGTCCATCGCAAGAAGGAGCGGACGCGCCTGCCGCAGAGCGGGGTCGACAACCCGACGTACTACTTCGAAAGCCTTGGTTTCATGGTTCCGGACCGGCAGCTCGATCCGTATCTTGCCGAGTTCCTGCCCAATCGCAAGGCGAACGAGGTCCGCCCGCACGTCCATCCCGGTCAGGAGTTCCTGTACGTGCTGGACGGCGAGCTCGAGATTCGGCACGCCGACAAGGTCCACGTGCTGGAAGCAGGCGACGGCGTGTACTTCGACGCGAGTTCACCCCATGCCTACCGATGCGCGGGTGCCGCGGCGGCCCAGGTCATCATCGTGACCATGCACCAGCAGCAGGCGCAGCATGCGCAAAACACGGTGCGCCCCTTGAACGTGGCCCGAACCCCCGGCACCACGCTCAGCGCCGGCAGCGGAGGCTCGCTTGGCCTCAAGCAGGCCGGCAACACTCACCCGGCGGTCCACGCGCCGCGCGGCAACGGAGCTGGCGCCAGCCTGTAAGCCGGTCCGCAAACCGGGAAGCGGCGGGAGCTCCGGTCTCCTGCCGCTTTTTCGCGCGCGCCGGACGGCGGCCCCGCCGGTACACTGGACCCGTCGCCCAGACTTTACCTTTACGGGGTCCGCTTGCCTTCTTCCCGCTCGTTGCTGCTTCTCGTTCTGCCGTTCGCCGTCCCGCTGCACGCCCAGCAGCCGTCTCCCTGGACCGTCCACGATATCTACTACGGCTCCGGGAAACCGGCCGGGCCGCCCGCGCCGTCCAAGACCGACTGGTCGCCCGACGGCAAGCTGTTCAGCTATCGCGCGCCCGACGGCTCGCTGAGCGCGATCTCGCTCGAAACCGGTAAGAGCGCCGTGCTGACGCCCGCGGCCAAACTGGCCGCCATCGCCGCGCGCCCGGTGAACGAGAAGGACCGCGACCACCGGGCCCGCTACGCGCAAAAGCCTTACTTCTGGTCGCCGGACGGGTCGGCCGTGCTGTTCGACGAGGACGGGACGCTCTGGCTCGACACGCTCAAGACGGGCGAGGTCCGGCGGATCGGCGACACAGGCCAGGGCTCCGGAGACGATGTCCAGTGGTCACCTGACGGCAGGCTCCTCAGCTACCTCCACGATGGCAACCTGTACGCGCTCGTGCCCGGCGGCAAGCCGGTCGCGCTTACCGCGGACACGGACAAGAACCTCCGCAACGGCGAGGTGGACTGGGTGTACCTCGAGGAGCTCAAGGCGCGCTCCAACTATAGCTGGGCTCCGGACTCAAAACACCTGGCCT
The DNA here is from genome assembly GCA_964250745.1 of uncultured Acidobacteriaceae bacterium. Taxonomy (GTDB): domain Bacteria; phylum Acidobacteriota; class Terriglobia; order Terriglobales; family Acidobacteriaceae; genus EB88. Next base: position 4,771 of record CAXUHL010000031.1, on the reverse strand, counting down.
ACATCCAGATGGATGAAACCAAGGTACCGGCGTACCCGCTCACGGACTGGATACCGACGCACGCCGTGGTGGACGAGCAAAAGTATCCGCAGCCCGGCGATGCGAACCTGTCGGTGCGGGGCGGGGGCGTCGCTGCCGAGGGCGGCCCGACCCGCTGGATTGCGCTGCCTGCGGCCGAGGTCCGGCCCAACCAAGATTACATCCCGCGCGCGGGCTGGCTCGATGCCCAGACGGTGTGGGTCGAGATCCTGCGCCGCGACCACAAGCACCTGGATATCTGGTTTGCCGATGCCGCCTCCGGAGAGGCGCACCGCGCGCTGGCGCTGACCGATGCGAAGTTTTTCGACGAAAACTACGACCTGAACTTCACCCTGCCCGGCCACCTGCTGCTGCGCTCCTGGCGTACGGGCTACACCCACCTGGACCACTACACCTACGCGCAGACGAACCACGGCGCGGGCGGTTTGAAGCTTGCGGGCCAGCTCGAGGAAGGGCCCTACGAGGTCACGGATCTGGAAACCGTCGTTCCCGGCGGGCCCGGCGGCGGAACGGTGTACTACACGAGCAAGGAAGGCAGCCCCAATGGCCAGCAGGTGTGGAGCGTCGGGCTGGACGGAACCGGCAAGCGGCGGCTCTCGGAAGCCCCCGGCACGCACAAGGCCGCCTTCGCCGGCGGCAAGCCGAGCTTCACGGACTCGCACTCCGACCTGCGGACCCCGCCCTCGCTCGACCTTTGCCGGGTGGGCGCGGGCGCGCCGGTTTGCACGCAGCTTTGGAAGGACAACTCCGCCGCGGGCCACGCGGCGCGCGCGCCGGAGCTGCTGACGCTGAAGGCCGCCGACGGCTCGACGAGCTTATACGCGACGCTGCTGATGCCCGAGGGCGCGTCCGCCCCGGCGAGCGTCCCGCTCATCACCAACCCCTACGGCGGCCCCGGCGTCGCCACCGTCGGCGACAGCTGGGGCGGGCAAGGCTTGTACTTCGACCAACTGCTCACCGAGCATGGGTATGCCGTGCTCCACGTCGATAACCGCGGCATGGGCGGGCGCGGCCGCGCGTTCGAGCAGGTTGCCTACCGCGACTTCGGCAAGGTGCAGCTCGCCGATCAGCTGGCCGCGCTCGACCAGGTGCTCGCCCGCTATCCGCAGCTCGACAAGGACCGCCTGGGCTGGTGGGGCTGGAGCTGGGGCGGCACCTTCACGCTCAACGCCCTGACCCACTCGACGCGGTTCCGGGCCGGGGTTTCGGTCGCGCCCGTGACCGATTTCCGCGACTACGATTCAATCTACACGGAGCGCTACCTGGGTTTGCCGGCAGCCGAAGCCGGCGTTTACGATGCGTCCGCCGCGCTCGGCAGCGCCGCGCGCCTCCATGGGCGCCTGCTGCTGATCCACGGCACGGGCGACGACAACGTGCATATCGAGAACACCGTGCAGTTCACCCAGAAGTTGATCGACAACGACCTGGCCTACGATTTGCAGCTCTACCCGCGCAAAACGCATTCGATCGCCGGAAAAGAAGCGAGAACGCAGCTGTTTGAGCGTATTTTGGACCATTGGGATCGCTATCTCCGCCCGGAAAAGGTATCGGACGGCAACGCGGGTGAATGATGTTCCGGCGATCCTGCATCGGCCCATGTAGACGAAACCGAAAGGGCGCCGCGCTCCGCCGAACATGCACGAGCCGCGAAATTCGGTTCGGACGCCGGCAGGGACGGCTTCGAGCGACAGCCCGTGACCGGCGGCCCTGTGTGCCTGTCGGACCATGCACCCTCCTTTGCCGTCTATGGGCTTGTGTACGGACGACGGGGTGCGCCGTTACTTTCGTTTGCTCCGGGGGCTGAACGAATTCCGCGCTTGTGCCGATAGAAGCGCAAGACCATGAGCTTTCTTCCGCGCAGAGCCGTATTCGGACGCCGCCCCATCCCGATGAACTCGGGAACCTTCTCGATCGTGCTGCTGAGCGCGGCGGCGTTCGGCGCGATCTTCTTCACGTTGACGGCCGGATTCTTCGTCTACAGCAACACGCAAAGCCTCGTCGCGGCGAAGGACTGGGTCGAGCACACCCAGGAAGTGTTGACCTCCCTCCAAAGCTCCGCGCAGCTCGCCGACCGCATCGAGTTCAGCACGCGCCTGTACCTGCTCAACCGCGACGAGATGCAGCTGTCGAATGCCCGCTACAGCGCCATCAGCCTCCGCGTCACCGCGCTGCGGGTGGCCAACCTTGTCGTGGATAACCCGGTGCAGGTTCGCCATGCCGCGGGCCTTACGGCGTGCGCCGAGCGATTAAACCGCGAGGTGCGGGGCGGCATCGCGGCCGTGCCGCTCGAAGGGCTGCTCGGGTGCCGCGAAGCGATCGGCCTGATGTCCGAGCAGGAGCGCACGCTGCTCAAGGAGCGAACCAAGAAGTCCCAGCACTCGTCGCTGGTTTCGATATCGACCGAGTGCGTTTTCATCGGCTTGTCGCTCATCACGCTGGTCGTGCTGTTCGGCATCCTGCTGCGGGACGCCTTTGAGCGGCGCGGCATCGCCAAGCGCACCGCCGCCACCAACCGCGACCTGGCTCAGACCGTGCGGGCGCTCGAGGCGCGCATGGAAGAGTCGCGCCTGCTCACCGCCTCGCGCGACGAGCTCCAGCTCTGCACGACGGTCGAGCAGGTATACCGGGCAAGCACCCACTGCATGGCGCGCCTGCTGCCCGGCTCGCGCGGTTCGCTCGCCATGCTCGGCGCGAGCCGTGCGATGGTCGAGGTGGTTTCGCAGTGGGGCGGCGCCGCGGAAGGAAAGGCCTTTCTTCCCGACGACTGCTGCGGCCTGCGCCTTGGCCAGCCGCGCTGGCGCGTTCCGGGCGGCTCGGAGATCGACTGCGCCCACTTCCCCTCCGGCGTGCCCGCGCGCTACCTATGCCTGCCGCTCGTGGCGCAAAGCGAAACCATGGGCGTGCTCACCATCGAGTGCGGCGAGGACGAGGCGTTTGAAACCGTCAGGGAGCACATGGACGGCGTTTCGCAGTTCCTGCAGCTGACAGGAATGGCGGTCGCCTCGCTGACCCTGCGCGGCCAACTCGAGGAGCAGTCCATCCGGGATGCCTTGACCGGGCTCTTCAACCGGCACTTCATGCAGATTACGCTGGAGCGCGAACTGGCCCGCGCGGCCCGGGCCGGTTCGTCGGTCGCCCTGTTCATGCTGGACATCGATCACTTCAAGCGCTTCAACGACACCTTCGGCCACGGAGCCGGCGATGCCATGCTCCGCGCCATCGCCCGGGCATTTCGCGAAAGCGTTCGCGCCGAGGACATCGTTTGCCGCTACGGCGGCGAGGAGTTCGCGATCATTCTCCCGGGCTTGTCTGCCCAAGACGCCTTGGAGCGGGCCGAGCGGGTGCGCGGCACCGTCGCCGCCCTTCAGGTCCCGCTGGACAGCGTTTCCTACGGCCAAACCACCGTTTCGATCGGGATCGCCGTTTCCCCTTCGGACGGCGCGCGCCCTGAAGACCTCCTGCGCAAGGCTGACCAGGCGCTTTACTGCGCTAAACACGGCGGCCGCAACCAGGTCCGTCTGGCCGAGCGCCCGCCGTTCTCCGGGCCGGCCCGCACCGTCTTCGAGGTCCGCGAAACAGTGTTGGCGTATCCGGTATAGGCGCGCAACGGGTCGAGGCGCGGCATCCTACGCGGCATGCCCACCCGACAGCCTTTCGACCCCGCCGTTCGCCGCTTCCTGGACGAGCAGGCGGCGCTCGCGCCGGAGCCGGCCCGCACCCCGGAGGAAGCACGGGCCCGCATGGTGCGGCAGCTCGAAAACCGAGCCGTACCGGGGCTTCTGAACGGCGTAACCACTCACGATTTCGCATCCGGCGAGTTGCAAATCCGCCTGTACCGCCCGCCGGCCCCGGCGCGCGCGCCCTCGCCCACCCTCGTCTACCTTCACGGCGGCGGATGGGTTGCCGGGTCGCTCGATACACACGACCCTTTCTGCCGCCTGCTCGCGCCCCTGGCCGGCTGCTCGATCGTCTCGGTCGACTACCGCCTCGCCCCGGAAGCGCCCTACCCTGCCGCGCTCGACGATGCCCATGCCGCGTTTCTTTGGGTCGCCGAGCACGCACCCACATGGAGCGGGAGCCCGGACAAGCTCGCCCTCGGCGGTGACTCGTCCGGGGCGAACCTCGCCGCCGTCACCGCCAACCGGCTCGGCTTCGAGCCGGGCTCGCCGCGTCCGTCGGCACTGGTTCTGCTTTATCCCGTTACCGACCACCCAAGCAGCCTGCACCCGTCCTATGCGGAAAATGCCACCGGCTACGGCCTCCAGGAGTCGGGCATGCGCTGGTTCTGGGACCTATACGCGCCCGGTGGGAATCCGGACGACCCGAGCCTTTCCCCCTTGCGCATCCCGGTTCTCCCCGCTCTGCCTCCGACGCTGATCGCCACTGCCGAGTACGACGTCTTGCGCGATGAAGGCATTGCCTACGCGAAACGCCTCGCGGCGGCCGGCGTGCCGGCCACGCACATGCACGCGCCGGACATGCCCCACAATTTCCCGGTCAGTCCCGCGACCGTCGCCCGGTTTCCGCAGAGCGACGCGGCCCTCGGCCAAATCGGCGCTTTCCTCCGCTCCGTTTTCGCGTGAGCGTAGGGGAGAGAGCGACTTCTCCCCTTACCGCGTCAGCCGTGGTGCTTGTGCTTCTTTTTGCCCGGCGGCGGAGGCGGCACGGGTCGCGTCACCGGCGGCGGCGCGCTTCCGCCCGACTCAGTCCCACCTTTCGTCGCTGAGCTGAA
>CAXUHL010000030.1:0-17200 GCA_964250745.1 uncultured Acidobacteriaceae bacterium | reverse complement strand
CCCCCACCCTAAGCCACCTGCGCTTGCTGGAAGCCGAGTCGATCCACATCCTGCGCGAGGTGGCCCAGGAGTTCGAGCGGCCGGTGATGCTGTACTCCATCGGCAAGGACTCGTCGGTGATGCTGCGGCTGGCGCAGAAAGCCTTCTATCCCGGGCCGATCCCGTTCCCGCTGCTGCATATCGACACCGGCTACAAGTTCAGGGAGATGCTGGAGTTCCGCGACAACGCGGCCCGCGAAGCGGGCGCTGAATTGTTAGTTTGGCGCAACGAGCCCGCCCTGGCCGGCGGCGCGAACCCCATCGCGCTCGATACCAAGCGCTGCTGCGGCCTGCTCAAGACCCAGGCCCTGCTCGACGGGCTGAACCACCACGGCTTTACCGCGGCCTTCGGCGGGGCGCGGCGCGACGAGGAAAAATCCCGCGCCAAGGAGCGCATCTACTCCTTCCGCGACCGCGCGGGCCAGTGGGACCCGAAAAATCAGCGGCCCGAGCTTTGGAACCTGTACAACGCCCGCATCCACCCCGGCGAGTCGATTCGCGTCTTCCCCTTGTCGAACTGGACCGAGATGGACGTGTGGCAGTACATCTACGAGGAATCCATTCCGGTCGTCGACCTGTATTTCGCCCGCGAGCGGCCCATGTACGTCCGGGGCGACGCGCTCATCCCGACCGAGCAGGCTTTCGTGCGTCTGCCCGGCGAGCAGCCGAGGATGGTCAAGTGCCGTCTGCGCTCGCTCGGCTGCTCGCCCTGCACCGGCGCGATCCGGTCGGACGCGGACTCGATCCCGGCCATCATCGAGGAGATCCTCGGCTTCAAATCGTCCGAGCGCGCCAACCGCGCCATCGATCACGACCAGGAAGGCTCGATGGAGCTGAAGAAGCGCGAGGGCTACTTCTGATGGCGCGCTCGCAGAATGGCGCGCCGGCGCACGAGCCGGAGGTCTGGGACGAGCACGTCGTCGATGCCAATCCCCGCTTCGGGCATGCCCCGAAACCCGAACCCTTGCGGGTTTCCCCAACCTTTGACGTTGCCGACTACCTGGCCGAGGAGCGCGGGAAGGACCTGTTTCGCTTTTCGACAGCCGGCTCGGTCGACGACGGCAAATCGACGCTGATCGGCCGGCTGCTCTACGACACGCAGAGCGTCTATGACGACCAGGTCCGAGCCATTGAAGGCAAGGGAACCACCGCACCCGGCGTGCTCGACCTGGCGCTGCTGACCGACGGCCTACGGGCCGAGCGCGAGCAGGGCATCACCATCGACGTCGCCTACCGCTACTTCGCGACCGCGCGGCGCAAGTTCATCATCGCCGACACCCCAGGCCACGAGCAGTACACGCGCAACATGGCCACCGGCGCGAGCACCGCCGACGCGGCCGTGGTGCTGGTGGACGCGCGCAAGGGCGTGCTGCCGCAGTCGCGCCGCCACGCGACCATCACGGCGCTGCTCGGCGTGCCGCGCGTCGTGGTCGCCGTCAACAAGATGGACCTGGTGGACTGGAGCGAGGCGCGGTTCGAGGCGATCCGCTCGGAGTTCACCGCCTTTTTCGAGGGCGTCGGGGAGGCCGGGCTTCACTTCATCCCCGTCAGCGCGCTCGCCGGCGACAATATCGTCCACCCCTCGGCGGCGATGCCCTGGTACGCGGGGCCCACGCTGTTGGAGCTGCTGGAGGAGCTGCCGCCCTCCTCCTACTCCGACGCGCGGGGCCCCTTCCGCTTTCCCGTCCAGCGGGTCGCCAGGCCTAACCTGGACTTTCGCGGATTCGCCGGGCAGATCGCGGCAGGGACCATTCGGCCCGGCGATGCGATTCAAGTCCTGCCCTCCGGCCGCCGCTCCCGGGTAAGCCGCATCGTCACCTATGACGGCGACCTCCAGGAGGCGTCCGCGCCGCTTTCCGTGACCCTTACTCTCGAAGACGAGATCGACATTTCACGCGGGGACTTGCTCGTCGCGCCGAACGCGCCGGCCGAGGTCGCGACCCGGTTCGCGGCCTCGCTGGTGTGGATGGCCGCCGAACCGCTCGACCCCGCGCGGCGCTACCTAGTCAAGCAGACCAGCCGGACCGTGCAGGGGACCGTCCGGGGCGAGGCGCTCACGCTGAACGGCATCGCGGAGGTCGAGCTGACCACGCTGCTCCCGCTCGCGGTCGACCTGTACGCGCGCAACCGCCACACCGGCGCCTTTATCCTCATCGACCCCGGCACGAACGCCACCGTCGCCGCCGGGATGATCCGGGGCGTCCTGACCGGGGCCCCGACACCCGAAACGCTTGCGGACGGGCCGGTAACCGAGGACGAGCGGGCCGCTCTATGGGGCCACTCCGGGGCGGTGCTTGAGCTCCAGGCAGACCCTGCGATCGCGAACGCGCTCGAGCGCGCCCTGCTCGCGGAGGGGTGTTTCGTGCTCCGGGCCGACCGGATCCTGGCCGGCTCGCAGCAGCTCGCCGAAGCCGGCGCGCTCGTGCTCTCCACTGCGCCCACGGACGGCCGGCCCGCGCTCATCCTTCACGCTGCCGAGGGCGCGCCGCACACGCTGCCCCTCTCCCCCGACCCGCGCGAGGCCGCCGGGGAAGCCCTGCAACTGCTCCGCGCCCTGCGCGTGCTTGCCCGGCCCACAGGCGGCCTCAGGAAGGATCCCCAGCTATGAACCTGCTTCAAACGACCCCCGCCGGGGCCGCGCCGCTCCGGCCTGAACTCCACGCGCAGATGGAGCATGTGCGCGCCCTGCTTACCCGCGAGCTTGCCGTCGTGCCCGAGGGCCAGGCCTGTCTCACCTGTTCCTTCCAGGCCGAGGATGTGCTGCTGCTGCACCTCGTTCGCGAGCTGCGCCCCGCGATGCCGGTGCTGTTTCTCGACACCGGCTACCACTTCGCCGCCACCTACGCATACCGTGACCGGATTGCCCGGGAGTGGCAGCTGAACCTGCACAATCTGCTCGCCGCGGCGACCGTGGCCGAGCAGGAAGCCGAGCACGGCCTGCTGTACGAGACCGCCCCGGACCGCTGCTGCGGGCTCCGCAAGGTGGAGCCGTTGTTCGCCGAAGTGGCGAACTATAAGGTGTGGCTCACCGGCCTGCGCCGCGAACAGGCCCGCTCCCGCGCCGCACTTGAGGAGGCCGCCGATTTCACCCTGCCTTCCGGCGTCACCGTCCGCAAGCTGAGCCCCTTCGCCGACTGGACCACCCGTGACGTTTGGCAGCTTTGCCAGGCTTTTGAAATCCCGCTTCTCCCGCTTTATGAGCAGGGCTACAGCTCCATCGGTTGCGAGCCCTGTACCACGCTTCCCACCGACCCCAGCGATCCCCGGTCCGGACGCTGGGCCGGCAAAAAGGTGGAGTGCGGCATTCACATCCAGACCCTGCCGCCCGCCGTTTCCGCCTGACCCGCGAACAAAGGGGGAGCGCCCATGGAGTACCTGATCGGCTTCACGATTGCCGTGTTCATCGCGCTCACCGGCGTCGGCGCGGGCACGATCACGACCCCCCTGCTCGTCCTCTTCCTGGGCGTGCCGACCACGGTCGCCGTGTCCACCGGCCTGGTCTTTTCGGCCGCGGTCAAGCTCGTCCTGGTACCCGCGCAAATCATCCGTAAACAGGTCGACTGGCGCGTGCTCGCGCTGATGCTCGCGGGCGGGGTGCCCGGCGTACTGCTGGGCTCCTTCGTCCTGGGGCGGCTTGCGGGCGCGGGCTCCCGGCAGGTGATGAACGGCCTGCTCGGGCTGGTGCTGGTCGGCACGGCGCTGTATCAGCTCACCTACTCGTTCCGCAAAGCCGCGCCAAACGCGTCCGACCCGCCCCGCAGGGATCGCGCGCGCTCCCTGGCCGCGCTTATGCTGCCCGTCGGAGCGGAGGTGGGTTTTTCCTCCGCCGGGGCCGGCGCGCTCGGTACGGCCGCGCTGCTTTCGCTTACCACGCTGGCCCCCGCGCAGGTGGTGGGCACCGACATCGTTTTCGGCTTTTCACTGTCGCTGATCGGCTCGGGCGCGCACTTTTTCAACACGCAGTTCCAGGCCGGCCTCTTGCGCCACCTCATCGTCGGCGGCGTGTTCGGGGTGGTGCTCGGCTCGTTCGCCGCCAGGTGGATCCCGCGCCGCCCCCTGCGCTTCGCCCTGTGGGTATGGCTGCTCGTTATCGGCGCGCAGTTCGTGGTCCGCAATGCGCTCGCGCTGATCCTGCACCAGCCATGACGCGCAGCCCTTACGGCCTCGCATCTACCGCCGCGTCCGCGCAGCCCGGTGCCCTCACGATCGGGTTGCACCGGGCCGTCGCACCGCCGGGGAAGCCGACCGCGAACCCGCTCGCGGACGGGGCGCCTCGGGGGTAGTCGGTCGAGAGAATCTGCGCGCCGCTGCGCATCACGGCATCGCGCCGGGCCGGGTCGGTTTTCGTGTCCGCGTCGGTTCGCGTGCGGATCAGGTAACCCTCGCGCGCGAGCCGGTCGATCTCCTCCGACGTGCCGTCGTTCTCCTCGGTGAACGCGGCGTCCGGCGCGCCTGGGACGGCATTGGTGAACAGCACGCGGCCTTCGAGGTTGGGGTGCCCTTCGGTGTAGACAGGCTCCATCGCGCGCTGGTCCATAAGGAAGACCGCCTTGCCCCGGGCCTGCGCGAGCGTGGGCCAATTGCCCGCGCGCACGGCGGCATTCAACGTGGGTGCGGAGCCCCTAACCTGATCGGGCGCGATCATCTCTCCCGGCTTGAATACCGAGCGAATCTCCGCGTCGAGGGCGTCGAAAACCGCGGGGGTAAACGGCTCCGGCGTCACGGTCGGAAAGTCCACTTTCTTCAGCTTGCCCTGCTTGGTCTCGATCAGCAGGAACACCGGGGTGCTGCCGGGGTGCTTCGCGAGCCAGCCGCGCACCTCGGCAAGGCAGGCGGTGAACGGCTCGCACACGCTGCGTTGGTCCACGTCCTGCACGTGCATCACCTTGAAGCCGGGGTTGTCCATCACGCCGCCGGGGTTGGCTTCCGCTTCGGTGCCGGCTTGCCGCTCCAGATACGGGTGCGCATACAGGCCGCCTTTGCTGTCTGCAAAGACGTCGATCTCCAGCTGGCGCACGCCGGAGTCGAGCTGCGCGGTCAGCGAGGGATGGGTGTAGTCGAGCGCCGCGAAGGTCTTCGGGTCCTTCGCTTTGAGGATTTTGGCGACCCCCGGCGCAAGCCCCGCGTGGTAACTGTTATGCGTCCCGATCACCTGGATCTGGTTGATTCGGACGCCGTCGTCTGCCGCGAGCAATGCCGCTAAGAAGAAACCGATCATAGTTAAAAGAACAACTTACCCGCGACCTGCAGCTGCCGGGGTGGGAAATAAGTCGTAATGGAACCGAAGCTGCCGTTACTCCGGTTCGAGTCGGGCGCGCCGTAGTTTACCTGGTTCAGCACGTTGAAGGCTTCCAGGCGGAAGTCGAGCAGCGACGCCTCGTTCCACAAGTGGAATCCCTTGTGGAGCGCCGTATCCAGCTGGTAGAAGGGGTAAGTGCGGAGCGAGTTGCGCCCGGCGTTGCCGTAAGTCTGGCTCTGGTTGGTCGGCACGCTCACAGCTGCCGGGCTCAAGTAATTGGTTACGGACGTCGCGGTCTTGATTCTCTGCCCGTTGCGCGTGACCGGGTTGCCCGTCACGTTCGGGCGATAGTTGAGCAGCGAGCTGACCGTCGCCGCCGAGCTCACGTTATAGATCAGATTGACCGGCTGCCCGCTCGTCGCCGTGTTGATGGCCGAAAACTGCCAGTTGCCGAGCACGCCCTGCACCAGCCTGGGCGCGCCCGCGCCGAACATGCGCCCGTGCCCGTACGGCAAGTCGTAGATCACGGTCAAGGTGTCGTTGATAGGTTGGTTGTAGGCCGACTGGCCCCGCTCGCCGCGCAGGTTCGCCAGGTTGACGCGGGAGTTGTCGTTGTTCGGTGTGTCCAGGTGGCCGGAGGCATTGTCGATCGCATGCGACCAGGTAAAGGAGTTGAGCACGTACAAACCCTGCCCGTATCTGTGCTCCAGCTTGGCTTGCAGCGCGTTATAACTCAGCGTGCCGTAGGGGACCGACTCCTCGATCCCCGTGAAGCCCTGGATGGGCCGCCGCACCAGCAGGCTCGCGCAGGTCCCCGTGGACGGGCAGGGGTTCGCCTGGTTCAGGTCCGCCAGTACCTGGATGTGGACCCCGTGCTCCCCGACATAGGACACCGTGAGTACCGTGCGCGGCGCGATCTCCGTCTGCACGTCCAGGTGGTACGCCTGCACATATCCGGTCGGTATGTTGAAAGGAATGTACCGCGCCTGTGAAAGAGCCGTGCTGAAGTTAGCCGGCGCGGTAAACCCCTGCGGGAATCCCTGCGCCTCCGTCCGGAAGCAGGTAGTGGGCGCGAGATCGTTCGTGCACAGCGGCTGTTTGTTGGCCTGGGTCGAGAACGGCGCGTACTGCTGCACGCTCGCGTTCACGATCGACGGCCCGTTGTAGGCGAGCAGGTTCTCTCCGCCCTCGCGGTTGAACTGGTCGTAGCTGATGCCGTAGGCCGCCCGGACCACCGTCGCCGCATTCGCCTGGTAAGCGAAGCCGACGCGCGGCGCGAAGTCCAGCTTCGGCGTATTGACGAGCGCTCTTTGCGCGATAGGCCCGCCGGTCGCCTGCTGGAGGGTGTTGGTCGCCGGGTTGAAGTTGGCCAGCTTATTGCCGTCGACGAACTGCGGCGTGACCAACTCATAGCGCAGCCCCAGGTTCGCCGTGAACTTCGGCGACAGCTTCAGGTCGTCCTGCGCGTAGAAGAAATCCATGTACTGGTGGTAATTCACGATGGCGACGTTGTTCAGGTTGTAGGCGTTCCTCGCCCCGACCAGAAAGTCGGCGAGAAAGGAAGCTTCCGTCGCCCCCGCATCCCTGGAAGCCGCCGTCGCGGAGAAGCCGCCCGCATAACTGTCCGCCCCGTAAGTCGGGTTGAAGTCGTTGATCTCCGTGTTGATCGACAGGAACTCCCAGCCGAACTTCAGACTGTTGCGGCCCTTCAGCAGCGTGTAATTCACCTTGGGGTCGATGACGAAGGGGTTCTGGAACTGCGGGCTGCTCGACTGCGCGCCGAACTGGGTGAAGCCGTTGACCGCCTGCGCGTTCAGGTAGCGCGAGATCGACGGGTCCGTCGGCAGCCCGCCGATGCCCGCGGCCGCCAACAGACTCGGCTGCCCGAGGCCGAACGGCGACTTGCCGCCCTTGGTCCAGTCGAAGCCGAGCCGCGCGTCCAGGATGTTGCTCTGGTTGAAGCTGTGGGTAACTCCGGCGGCGACCTGCTTGTTGGTGATGTAGATGTTCCCGTTGCTGTTGCCGCCCGCCGGGCCGGGGATTCCGTTTGCATCCTGGATATCTCCGTTGTGCTCGGAGAAGCGCCCGAAGGCCGTGGTCTTCTCCGAGGCGAGATAATCCACGCGCCCATCGCCTTTGTCGTCGACCAGCGACGCCTTGGGCACGGAGACATAGTTGTTCGAGAAGGCGTTTGGGTTGGGTACGTTGGGCGCGGGCAGCGCCGCGATCACCGACCGGGCCAGGGGCGTCCAGTCCGACTGCGGAACCACTCCGTTCGCGTACGAAACCCCGGTGATCGGGTTCCGCAAGGATACCGCCGCGCCGGTTGTCGTCTGGAAAATACCCAGCCGCTGGTTCGCATTCGGGATGGTCACCGCCGTGTACTGCCCCTGCACCTGCCGGTTGCCCTCGTAGTCCGCGAAGAAAAACAATTTATCCCGCTGGATCGGCCCGCCCAGCGTGCCGCCGAACTGGTTCCGGATCAGCACCGGCTTGACCGGACGGCCAGTGATGGGGTTGACCGGCGGGGTAAACGGGCCGATCGCGTTCAGGCTGGTGTTGCGGTTGTATTCGTAAGCGTCGCCGTGGAATTTATTGGTCCCGCTATTGATGCTCACGTTGATGACCGCGCCCGAGGCCCGTCCGTACTCCGCGCTGTAGTTGTTTGTCTCTACCTTGAATTCATTGATGGCGTCCGGCGAGGGCGGGATGTTCTGGTTCGAGAAACCCTGGTTGGAAGTGCCGTAGGCGTTGTTATCCAGCCCGTCCAGCAGGAAGTTATTGAACTCGCTTCGCTGCCCGTTCACGTTGTAACTGGCGTCGCGGCTGGTGACCGTCTGGTTTTCGAGGTTGCTCCGCTTCACCCCCGGAACGAGAAGGGTTAAATCCGCGTACGCGCGGCCGTTGAGGGGCAGGTTGTGGACTTCCGTCGGCGAGATGACCGTGCCGGTCGAGCTGCTTTCCGACTCCAGCAAGCTCGCCGCGCCCGAGACCGTCACCGTTTCAGTCTGCTTGCCGGGCTGTAGTGCCACGTCCACCCGCTGCCGGGCCGCCACCGCCACCGCGAATGGGTCGGTAAGTGTTTCGCTGAAGCCGTTTGCGTTCGCATCCAGCTGGTACTGCCCTACCTGCACGCTGGTGAAGGTGAACTGGCCCTGCTGATCGGTCTGCACCACGGCTTTCTGGCCGGTTTTCGTATTGACCAGGGAAACCGTGCTCCCCGGCACCGCGGCACCCGACCCATCCCGCACGAATCCCAGCACCGAAGCCGTGTCGAACTGCCCCCAGGCCGCTCCGGCCCCGCTCAAACCCGCAAAACCAACCAACACCGCCGACCGCAAACCCCTCGAAACAACCACCATCCAGCAATCTCCCTCGTGTCTGCTTCCCTTCTACATAGGCCTTGTAACAATCCGTCGCCGTTTACCGGATCTTCACACTTTTTAGCCCAGCAAGCCCGCGCCCGCGATCGCCGCTCCCGCGATGGCGGCCGTTTCCGCGCGGAGAATGCGCGGGCCCAGGCTCGCCGAGGCCCACCCGCTCGCCGCGAACGCCGCGGCCTCCTCGGGAGCCCAGCCGCCCTCCGGCCCTACGGCCAGCGTCATCGCGCCCTGCACCAGGTCGCCCAGCTGCACCACCGTTTCCTCCTCCGCCAGCCGCGCACGCACGCCCTGCCACTCCATCGCCAGCGCCGCCTTCAGGCTCATGGGCGCATCCACCGCGGGCGCGCTCGCACGCCGCGACTGCCGCGAAGCCTCCCCCGCGATGCGCCGCCAACGCTCCACCCGCGCCGCCGCTGCCTGGGCCAGGTGCTTCTCCGTCCGGCGCGCAACCACCGGCGCGATCCGCTCCACGCCCAGTTCAGTCAGCTTTTCAATCGCCCACTCCATCCGGTCGAACTTCCACACCGCCAGCAGCATCGTCAGGGGCAGCGCCGCTTCCGCCGCGATCTCCTCCTCGAGCGCGAATGCGACCCGCTCGTCGCTCACGGCTGAAACAATCCCAAGCCACACACGCCCTTCCGCCGCGATCTCATACCGCGTGCCCACCTGAGCCCGGAGCACCCGAGCCAGATGCCGGGCCCGCTCGCCCGTCAGCGCCGCCTGTCCTCCGCCCACTTCATCCGCGATCCATCGCCGTCGTGCCATCAGTCAGCACTCGATGATGTTGAGGGCCAGGCCCGCAAGCGAGGTTTCCTTGTACCGCGACTGCATGTCCAGCCCCGTCAGGTACATGGTGCGGATCACCTGGTCGAGCGAAACCTTGTGACCGTCGCCCTCGTGCATGGAGATGCGCGAGGCCTGCACGGCCTTCACCGCGCCCATCGCGTTGCGTTCGATGCAGGGGATTTGCACCAGGCCGCCGATGGGGTCGCAGGTCATGCCCAGATTGTGCTCCATGCCGATCTCCGCCGCGTGCTCCACCTGGTTGTCGGTGCCGCCCAGCGCCGCAGCCAGGCCCCCCGCGGCCATGGAGCAAGCCACACCCACCTCGCCCTGGCAGCCTACCTCCGCGCCGGAGATCGACGCGTTCTCTTTATATAAGACTCCAATCGCCCCGGCCGTCAGGAAGAACCGCAGCAGCCCTTCGACGTCGCCGTCGCAGAACTCGAGATAGTAGCGCGCCACGGCCGGCACCACCCCGGCGGCCCCGTTGGTCGGCGCAGTCACGACGCGGCCGCCGGCCGCGTTTTCCTCGTTCACCGCCATCGCGTATACCGTTACCCAGTCGAGCGGTGCCAGCGGATCGCCCGCCAACCCCTTGCCCGCGCGCTCCTCCAGGCGGGCCGCCAGCCGCGCCGCCCGGCGACGCACGTTGAGACCGCCGGGCAGGATGCCCTCGGTCGCGATGCCCCGCTCCATGCAAGCCCGCATCGCGCCCCAGATGCCCAAAATGCCCGCGCGCACCTCCTCCGCCGGACGCAGCGAGCACTCGTTGGCGAACATCAGCTCCGCGATCGTCTTGCCATTCGCCGAAGCCATCCGCAGCAGCTCCGCCGCGCTCGCGAACGGGAAGGGAAGCGGGGCTGTCGTCATCACCGGCAGCGCGCCCACGCCCTCGCCGTCCCGCGCCACGAAGCCGCCGCCGATCGAGAACCAGATCTCCTCCGCGACCGCGTTTTCCGCGGCATCGAGCGCCGTGAATCGCATGCCGTTCGGGTGCTCCATGCGCGCGCCGGGCGGCAGCATGGTTTCCCGCTCGAACCGCAGCACCACCGCGACGGCGCGGCCGCCCGGCAGCAGCAGGCCGCCGTCCGCCTCCACCTGGGCCAGCTTGGCTTCCACCAGCGAGGGGTCCACCGTCGCCGGCTCCTCGCCCATCAGCCCCAGCAACACCGCCCGGTCGGTCCCGTGGCCCCGGCCGGTCAACGCGAGCGAGCCGTACAGCTCCGCCCGCACCTGCTCTACCCGCGCGGCCGCGCCCAGCCCCAGCGCGAACGCCCGTGCCGCGCGCATGGGGCCCATGGTGTGCGAGCTCGACGGCCCGATGCCCGGCTTGAACAGATCGAAAATGCTCGTCTTCATCTCGCTCAAGGATAGCCCCCAAACTTAAGTACCCAAAAGGTACTTTCGTGTCTTGCGGGGTGCCCCGGCTGCCCCTAATCTCCAGTCCAGCAACCCAGGAGGCGTCTCATGGAGAAACACAAATTCATCTTCGTCCGCTGGCCCAACGGCGAGTGGACCATCGCTCTCGACCGCGAATACGATCTCGCCGAAATGCAGGAGTTTTAACCCCCTCGATGCTCGCGAAAGCCCGCAGCGCCGCCGTGTACGGCATCGACGCCAACCTGATCGATGTAGAGGTCGACTTCTCCGGGATCAAGCTCCAGGAGGACCGCTTCTACATGGTCGGGCTCCCCGACTCGGCCGTGCGCGAATCGCGCGAGCGGGTGCGGGCTGCTATCAAGAACTCGGGCTTCCAGATACCGCCGACGAGCATCACGATCAATCTCGCGCCGGCGGACCTGAAGAAGGAAGGTTCCGGGTTCGATCTGGCGATTGCGATCGGGATTCTGCACGCCTCCGGCGCAATGAACGTAAAGGGACTTGAAAACCTCCTGCTCATCGGCGAGCTGGGGCTGGACGGGCTTTTGCGGCCCGTGCCCGGCATGCTGCCCATCGCGATCCTGGCGCGGGACCGGGGCATCCGCACCTTGATCGTGCCGAAGGCGAACGCGCGCGAGGCAGCGGTGGTCGACGGCGTGGACGTGTACCCGGCGGAGTCGTTGAACTGCGTGCGGCAGCTGTTGAACGAGCACGCGGCCGGAGGCATCCAGTCCACGCCGTACAAGGTCGAGCCGCGCGAGCTGCTGGCCGAGGAGCAGCACTTCCATGTCGACTTCGCCGATGTGCGCGGGCAGTCCACCTCCAAGCGCGCGCTGGAGGTTGCGGCTGCGGGCGGGCACAACATCCTGATGATTGGGCCGCCGGGCTCCGGCAAGACCATGCTGGCCAAGCGTCTTCCGACGATTCTCGCGCCGCTGACACTGGACGAGGCGCTCGAAACGACCAAAATTCATTCGGTCGCGAGCGTGCTCGACCCCGGGGCGGGCCTGGTGACGGAGCGCCCGTTCCGCGCGCCGCACCATACCATCTCCGACGCCGGGCTGATCGGCGGCGGCGCGGTACCGCGTCCCGGCGAGGTGTCCTTGTCGCACAACGGCGTGCTCTTCCTGGACGAGTTGCCGGAGTTCCCCCGCAACGTGCTCGAGGTGATGCGCCAGCCGCTCGAGGACGGCAACGTCGTGATCTCGCGCGCTGCCATGTCGCTCAGCTTTCCGGCGCGTTTCATGCTCGCCGCCGCCATGAACCCCTGCCCCTGCGGCTACTTCAACGACAAATCCCGCGAGTGCCACTGCACCCCGCCGTTGATCCAGCGCTATGTCGCCAAGGTGAGCGGCCCCCTGCTCGACCGCATCGACATCCACGTGGAGGTGCCCGCGGTGCAGTACCGCGAACTGCGCTCCACCGCCTCCGCTGAGCCCTCGGCCGCCATCCGCGCCCGGGTGCTGTCCGCGCGTTCCGTCCAGCGCTCACGTTTCATGGGCGCTAAGCAGAAGGTCTACTCCAACGCCCAGATGGGCTCGCGCCAGATCCGCCAGTTCTGCGAACTCGCCCCCGATGCCGAGCGCCTGCTCGAACGCGCCATGCAGCAGCAGGGCCTCACCGCCCGCGCCCACGATCGCATTCTCAAGGTCGCCCGCACCATCGCCGACCTCGCCGCGGAGCCGAGCATCGCTCTGCCGCACATCGCCGAGGCGATCCAGTACCGGACGCTGGACCGGTCGTACTGGAGCTGAACCCAAACCATGGTCCTGGTCACCCTTCGTCATCTTAGCGAGGCCGCATCGACTTTCCCCGACGCTGCCCCAGATATAGGCGCCTGGTCCGAGATCGTCAGTCATGCGCGCTGGACCAACTTTCTCGATGTGCGCGCGACCTATCCAAGCGCCGATGCGGTCGACGGCTATGTCGTGTTCAACGTGCGCCACAACCGGTATCGATTGATCACGGTCATCCACTATGCCAAGCGGCGCGATGGACACCTCACGCGCGGACACGTCTACGTACGCTCCTTCCTTACGCACCGGCAGTACAATGACCGCAGGAACTGGGACAGGAGGTTCGGCCAATGAGTGCAGCCTTAGCCAATCCGGCGGAAATGGTCCGCCTCGGCGCGCCGCGCGTCATCCGCTCCGAGGAGGAACTTGCCGCCTATACCGACGCCCTCTTTGCCCTGACGGCGAAAGAACAAACTACTCCGGACGAGGCCGAAGCGATCGACCTGTTGACATTGTTGATCGAAAGCTACGAACGCGAGCGCTACACGCTGCCTAGGCACAGCCCGGCAGCCATGCTCCAACACTTCATGGATCAACATAGTTTGACCCCACGAGATATAGAGAGTGAGTTGGATGGCGAGGACAGCGCACTGCGCATACTCGCGGGCAGGCAGGAGATGACCGCTCTTCAGAGCATTCGCCTGAGTGCCCGGTTCCATGTCTCACCTTCCGTGTTTTTCTAAGTCGAAAGACGTGTCACGCTGGAGCCGTAAAGAGATGATGAAACGAAGTAAGAGACTTCAGTTCTTCGCTCTCGGATGTTTCGCATTCGTCTCAAGGGCACCGGCCACCCAGAATATGGATGCCGACTTGTACACACCGGCGATTGTTACCGGCCATCCCTTTTCGGCCGTTCGTTACACCCGGACGGTGATCGTCCAGCCTAACGGCAAGCGCACCATCACAGCTGAAGGCCATCACGTACTGATGGCGCGCGATCGCGGCGGGCGTATTTATATGGCAGGCGCGGGTATGAGCGACAAGCATTGCGACCTGCCCTCCCTTGGCAAGCTGCCTCCGTGCGATGCCTGGTTTCCTTTCGTAGCGGACCTCAAAGCCGGAACCTGGGTGCACTGGGGTGAGGGCGAGTTCGCCGAAAAGACTCGAGCCATAGTCCTGGACATGCTGCCGGCCCAGATCGCCGACGCGCAACGGTTGACCTCCGTCCTGCCGCTTCCAGCTGAAAATGTGTCCGAACCTGGTGTCACCAGGCAGGATCTCGGCGAACGATCTATCCAGGGGATCCGCTGCAAAGGCGTCAGAATCACGACCACGCACGCCGGCCCCGACGGCCAGCCGGTAAGCTCGATTCACGAGGTCTGGACTTCGGACCAACTTCGTCTCGTTCTACGAGCTCTCGACGGCAATCCTCAAGGCGAGGAAAGAGTTTCAGGTTTGAGCCACATAACTCTCGATCCGGACCCGGCATATTTTCAGTCTCCGCAAGACCGCACGGTAGAACACGCGCCGGACGATCCACACAATCTCTTCAAGCCGGATGTTACCCAGCTTTCGGACTGGCTTGGCCATTGAGACTTTCAGGACGCAGCCAAAAGCCGGTGCTTGAGCACGCCATGGTTCGAGACCTTCACCGGCCCGCGAGGCTTCACCGCCGCCCGCCGCCCATCAGGGACCCCAGCACCCCGCGGATCAGCTGCCGGCCCACGGTGCTGCCCATCGCCCGGGCCGCGCTTTTTACCATCGCCTGCGTCGCGGACTCGCGCCGGCCGCCTGTTCCGGTCAGGCCCAACGACGCGCCGACCGCGCCCAGGCTGTCCATCCAACTGCCGTTGGCGGGCTGCACGGGAGCCTGCTGCTCTTGTACCGGCACCGGCGCATACGCGGGTTGCGCGTTCCCCGGCATGAACCGCGCCGTCGGGGCCGAGGGCGCGTAGCTCGGCGGCGCGGCAGGCGCGGACGCGACCGCTTTGCCTTTCAGCCGCTCGTACGCCGACTCGCGATCCACCGCCGTCTCATACACCCCGGCCAGCACCGAGCCCTGGATCGCCTGGGCCCTTTGCTCCGGCGTGATCGCCCCGATCTGCGCATGGGGCGGGCATACAAAGGCGCGCTCCACTATCGCCGGCGTGCCCTTCTCGTCCAGGAACGACACCAGCGCCTCGCCCACGCCCAGCTCCGTGATCGCCGTTTCCACGTCGACTGAGGGGTTGCTGCGGAAGGTTTGCGCGGCCGACTTGACCGCCTTCTGGTCGCGCGGCGAGAAGGCCCGCAGTGCGTGCTGTACCCGGTTGCCGAGCTGCCCCAGCACCGACTCCGGCACGTCGATCGGGTTCTGCGTCACGAAATACACCCCGACGCCCTTGGACCGGATCAGCCGAACCACCTGCTCGATGCGGCCCTGCAGCACCTTGGGCAGGTCGTCGAAGAGCAGGTGCGCTTCGTCGAAAAAGAACACCAGCTTCGGCTTTTCCGGGTCGCCCACCTCCGGCAGCTTCTCGAACAGCTCGCTCAACAGCCACAGCAGAAAGGTCGCGTACAGCTGCGGTGCGCGCATCAGCTCGTCCGCCGCCAGGATGTTGACCACGCCCTGCCCCCGCGCGTCCACCTGGAGCAGGTCCTCGATGTTGAGCGCCGGCTCACCGAAGAACTTGTCCCCGCCCTGCTGGCCCAGCACCACCAGCCCGCGCTGGATCGCCCCGACGCTCGCGGCGGAGATGTTGCCGTACTCGCTCTGGTACTCCTTGGCGGCCTCGGCCACGTGCTGCAGCATCGCCTGCAGGTCCTTGAGGTCCAGGAGCAGCAGGCCGCCGTCGTCGGCGATCTTGAAGACCAGCGTCAGCACGCCGGCCTGGGTGTCGTTCAGGTTCAGGATGCGGCTCAGCAGCAGCGGGCCCATCTCGCTGACGGTGGCGCGCACAGGGTGGCCCTGCTTGCCGAAGACGTCCCAGAAGACGACCGGGCAGGCGGCAAACGCGGGCGCGGGCAGCCCGAGCTGGGCCAACCGCGCCGCCATTTTCGGCGAGTTCTTGCCGGGCTGCGCGATCCCGGAAAGGTCCCCCTTCACGTCCGCCGCGAACACCGGCACCCCCATCGCGCTGAAGGCCTCGGCCATCACCTGCAGGGTCACGGTCTTGCCCGTGCCCGTGGCCCCGGCGACCAGGCCGTGCCGGTTGGCCAGGCCGGGCAGGATGGACAACAGCGTGCGGTCCGCGAGGACCTGGGCGATAGGCGGCACTTCACTCATGGGTGTTCTCCCTTGCCCTTCCAAAGTACGCTATCAGGCGCTTTTCAACAGCCCGGAAAGGGATGCGACCACCTCCGGCACCAGCGCGGCGGGCACGCGGCCCTGCGCCATGTCGCGCGTGCCGCCGCCCTTGAGCCCGTGCGCGCCCAGCACCTGCCGCAGCAGCCCGTCGCAGCCCGGGTCCTTGCCGCGATTGCACGCGACCACCACCGTCGCGGGCTCGTCGGCGGTCGAAACCAGCACTGCCGAGGTTTGCGGGACCGCCGCCAGCAGCTTCGCGGCGAGCAGCTTCAGGTACTCCGCATCGCGGTCGGGGAAGACCCGCGCGACCAGGCGCAGCCCGTCCACAATCCGCTCCTCGACCGCGAGGCGTACCGCGTGCTGCTCCGCCAGCTCTTCTCGAAGGCGCACCCGTTCCTTGCTCAGCGCGCGCGCTTCGGCCTGCACTCGCCGCACGGCCGCGCTCACGTCCCCGGCCCCGACCGACAACGCCCCGGCAGCCTCGCCCAGCGCCTCGAAGGAACTGCGCGCCGCCCGCACGGCGCGCAGGCCGCACACGAAATGCAGCCGCAGGCCGGCTTTCACCTTTTCCGTCCCGCGCAGCAGCACGCCGCCGATCTCGCCCAGCGCCGCCACGTGCGTGCCCCCGCAGGCGTTCAGGTCCACGCCCGGCATTTCCACCAGGCGGATGGGCCCGGACCGCGGCGGCAGCTTGCGCACCGCTCCCGAGGCCAGCAGCGCCTGGGCCTCCTCGCCGGAGACCTCGCGCACCGCCACGGGCAGGTTTTGCGCGACGAGCCGGTTCACGCGCAGCTCCACTTCGGGCAGCATCGCCGCCAACGCCTCCCGGTCTTCCGTCGCAAGATCGATCGTGGCGTCCTCGTCGCCCAGGTGAAACCCGACCGTGCGCGCCCCGTACTCGTCCGCCAGCACGGCCGACAGGAGATGCTGGCCGGAGTGCTGCTGCCGGTGATCCGCGCGGCGCTCGCCATCGACGAGCCCCTCGACCGCGGTCCCCGCGAGCAGAGGCTTGCGCACTTGGTGCCACACCTCCCCGGCTTCGTCCTCGACGACTTCCTCGACCGGCACTTCCAGGGCGGCCCCGGACCGCGCGACCGCGCGCAGCGAACCGGCGTCCCAGGGCTGTCCACCGCTCTCCGGGTAAAAGGCTGACCGGTCCAGCGCCACGTGCCACACCTGCACGCCGTCCCGGCGCGCGAACTCCCGAATGTCGGTGACTGTTGCCTGGAATTGAAGGAGTTTGGAGTCGTTCAGGTAAAGCCGTTCGGTACATCCCATTGCTGGTGAGATACCCAAAGTGACCCTCGGGTATGCTCAGGGGGAGCGACCAATGGCTGAAAATACCATCCCGCGC
>CAXUHL010000029.1:8247-17327 GCA_964250745.1 uncultured Acidobacteriaceae bacterium | reverse complement strand
GAATAGCGTTCGGCAGCCGTAGCGTACTCGGGCCCGGCGGGGTCCAGATCGGCAAGCTGGCCGGAGAGCGCCTCCAGCTCGGTCTCGATCGCGCGGAGCTCGTCGAACACGCTCAGGCACTCGGCGAAGACCGACCGGCCCGCGAGCGCAAGGCCGTCCTGCGGCAAGTAGCCGATGGAGGAGCCGCGCGTGCGCTGGAGCGAGCCGTAGTCGAGTGTCTCCAGACCCGCGAGAACTTTCATCAACGTCGACTTACCCGTTCCGTTTGCCCCGACCAGCGCGGTCCGCTCG
Organism: uncultured Acidobacteriaceae bacterium; assembly: GCA_964250745.1. GTDB lineage: Bacteria > Acidobacteriota > Terriglobia > Terriglobales > Acidobacteriaceae > EB88. The sequence continues at coordinate 17,036 of CAXUHL010000029.1, read as the reverse complement.
GTCCCGGTGACGAGCCAGTTGGCGTGTTCGAACAAAAGCTTGTGGCCGTAACGCTTGCCGGCATCGACGAGTTGGAGCATGGCTTTATTCTACCGGCGGCCTCCGAGGGCGAATGCTTCCGGCACGATGTAGAGCAGGGTGCTGAGAAGGATCAGGGCGAGCGCCGCGCGCGGGTCCAGGAACGACAGACCGGCTGCGGCGGCATAGACCAGCAGCGCGAACCAGTTGCGCCGGTTTGCGCGCCGGCGAGCGCCGGCAAGGAGAGTGTTTGCCGGGTCGAGCTGGGCGGCGACCCGGTGCTCGAAGGCAATGAACGCCGCGCAGGTAAGGACGAAATTTGCGGAGTAGAGCGCGGTCGCGGCACGAGCGAGGTGCGCTTCGGCGATCCACTTCGTGAAGAACGGGATGAGGGAGACAAAGAAGAGCAGCAGAAGGTTGGTCCACAGCAGCGGCCCGCTTGCGTGCCGGGTGTAATGGACCAGGTGGTGATGGTTGACCCAGACGATCGCGACAATGGCATAGCTGAGCAGGTAAGCCAAAAGCGTGGGCCAGAGCGCGAGGAATGCGGCAAAGGAAGCTTCATGCGGCGTGCGGAGGTCGAGGACCATGATGGTGATGATGATTGCGATCACACCATCGGAGAATGCGCCGAGACGCTCGGGGCCGGGGTGATGCTCAGGCATTGCGCGTGCTTTCGGCAACGCTCTGCTCCATCGCGAGACGTGTAGCCTCGAAAAGTTCCGGCATGGCCCCAGCCTGACCGGCGACCCAGGAGCCCCATCGGTTTGCGGCCTCGCTCTGTACCGTAAGCGCAACACGCCTGAGCCGGTAAACGGTGAGTGCGGCGGTGAAGGCGTCGCCCGCGCCTACGGTGTCGACGACCTGCGTGGGAATGCCCGCATGACGGAGGGTCTGCTCCCGGCTGACGAGGAGGCTGCCTTGCGAGCCGAGGGTGATCGCGACGAGCTCGATACCGGGATAAGCGGCGAGCACGCGATGCGCGTCGGCGGTCAGGTTTTCACTCGGAAACAGCCCCGCAAGGGAGAGAAGAGGTGACATTTCGCCGTCATTTAGCTTGAGCAGGGTGGCTTGCTTGAGCGAACGGTTGACCGCCTGAGCGGTAAAGAAAGGCTCGCGAAGGTTGATGTCGAACACGCGAAGGCACTCAGGGCGCGTGGCGGCCAGGAAGCCGTGGATCGTGGCAGCGGAGCGCGGGGCCCGCTGGGCCAGCGTGCCCCAGCAGACTGCGTCGGCCTGTTGCGCGAGCTCCTGCCACTCGGGGGTCGAGTCGAGGTTGTCCCAGGCGACTGGCGAGTGAATCTCGTACGCGGGCTGCCCTTCGTCGAAACGGACGGAAACGCGGCCGGTCGGGAGGTTTGTGTCTTGCTGGAGCGAGCGCGTATCGATGGGCAGGCTGGCGAGCAGGGCGCGAGCAGCCTTTGCCGGCTCATCGGAGCCGAGTCGGCTGGCGATGCAGCCGTGCGCCCCTAATCGCGAAGCCATCACGGCGAAGTTGGCCGGGGCGCCGCCGAGGCGCCGCCCGCCGGGCAGCTCATCCCAAAGCAGCTCGCCCAGGCCGACGACGACTGAATCGTGGATCCCGTTCATGGGCGGCAGCCTTTGGCTGCGAGCGAAAGCTGTCGGACGGAAAGGCTCATGGGTTTCGGCTGCTCCTTGCCGAGAATGGTACTCGACTCGGGAACCGCTTTGTGCTGCCTTGGTGCGCTTGGTGCGGTGGACGGAACGTATACTCGGCGCATGCACCTGGAGCGCATTCTCGCGAAAACGCGAATGACGGTAGCGGAACGGAAAGAGCAGGTGAGCCGCCATGAGCTGGAGCGGCTGGCCGCGCTGCACGCCCCCCGAGGGTTTGCTCGCGCACTGCGGGCGCGCGCTCGGGACGGGCCAGCAGTGCTGGCCGAAATCAAGAAGGCTTCGCCGTCGAAAGGACTGATCCGGGCGGAGTTCAACCCGATCCGGCTTGCACTGCAACTGCGTGCCGGGGGAGCCGCGGCTTTGTCCGTGCTTACGGATGAGCCATTTTTCCAGGGCAGCCTCGAGTACCTCGAGCAAGCTTCGGAAGCGAGCGGGCTGCCTTGCCTGCGGAAGGATTTCATCGTGGACCCGTACCAGATTCTGGAAGCCCGGGCTCATGCCGCGGATGCGATTCTCCTTATCGCGGCTGCACTGACCGGCGCGGAAATTGCCGGCTTCACCGACGAAGCCCATGGGCTCGGGTTGGACGTGCTTTGCGAGGTGCATACGGCGGAGGAGTTGGAGCGGGTTCGAGACCTCGGCTGTGATGCATACGGGGTCAACAATCGAGACCTGGCGACTTTTGAGGTGCATCTGGAAACATCGTTGGCGCTGGCGTCGGACCTGCCGGAAGGAACCGTGTGGATCGCGGAAAGCGGGATCACTTCGAGAGCCGATATCGAGCTGCTTCGTGAGGCGGGCTTCCATGCCTTTCTTATCGGCGAATCGCTGATGCGGGCCGCCGATCCGGGGCTGGAGTTGGCTGAGTGGCTCGAGCCGCAGACGGCCGGTTGACGGCGATGTGGGTCAAGATTTGCGGGACGACGAGCCTGGAAGACGCCGAAATGGCGGTCGAAGCGGGTGCGGATGCTCTTGGATTCGTGTTTGCTCCAAGCCCGCGCCGGGTAACGCCCGCACAGGTCGCGCCCATCGTTTCGCGCTTGCCGGGAGAAGTCGAGCGCATCGGTGTGTTTGTGAACCCCGAGTACGACGAGATCGTCGAAGCGGTGAGGGAAGCCGGGCTGACAGGTGTGCAACTGCACGTATGTGCGGACCTTCGACTGCCGGAACGATTGCGCGAGCGTTTTCTGGATCGGTCGAATTTTCGTCTGCTGCAGGTCGTGCGCATTGCAATGGGCGAGCGGTTCACCTCCGCCGGACTTCCTGAAATCGTGTCTCGCCCGGACGCCGTGCTCGTCGAGGCGCGGTCTTCGGCCGGGCATGGCGGCACCGGTTCGCGTTTTAATTGGCCGGCCGCGCGGGAGCTTTTTCATAAGGCAGCTCATGAAGCCAGGTTGATCGTCGCCGGTGGCCTTACCCCGGAAAACGTTGCGGAAGCGGTCGAGACGCTTAGGCCATGGGGAGTTGATGTCGTCACGGGCGTTGAAAGCGAGCCGGGGCAAAAAGACCCTGCGAAGGTTCTTGCCTTCGTGCGCAATGCCCGTCATGCTGCCAACAGCTTCCCTCCGGCAAAAGCGAGCGCCGTCTGAAATGAGAGCTGCGGGCACCCTCACTGCGAGGGTGCCTCACGCGATGCAGCTGAGGGAAGTCGCACCCGTTCCCTGTTCCTGCAAGGACGGGCTTGCCGGAGTGTAAGCCGAGCGGGTGTCCACTTCCTGCCAAGCTCCGCGGATGTCAAGAACGAGATCGGCTGCGCTTTCAAGGATCGCCGGATCCTGGGCGAACTGTGCGCGAAGCATCTCCTGACGTACGTGATTGTAGAAGCGTTGGAGGTTCAGCGCGGTTTGGCCGCCGTGCTCCAGGTCGAGTAAGCTCGTCAGCTGCGTCAGAATCGAGAAGCCATGCTTGAGCTGTTCGCTTCGTTGCTCGATGTCATGCTGGTGCATGGCGAGTACGGCGCGCCGTAAATTGCCGGCGAGCGTGTCGTAAAGCGCGATGACAAGGCCGACAACGGAGGCTTGCTGGGCTGCGGCGCGGCGGTAGGCGAGAGCGGGAGGTGTCGGGGGCATCGATTACTTTCCGGAACTGCTGTTGGTGCCGAGAATGGTCTGGATCTGCTTGATCTGCTGCGGCAGTTGCTGCAGGGCGATATTGGCATTGTTGTACTGCTTAGTCAGAAGGGTCTGTTGAGAACTTATGTACCGCTCAAAGTTATCGATGCGGGTTCCCAGGTCTTGATATTCGTTGCTGATGCTCTTCAGGTCGACCGTGAAAGCGCCTTGGGTGCTATTGGTGTAGCGGTTCAAGGTAGTCACGAAACTGGTCGCGAAACCCGCAGTGGTAGTCGAGCCGGATGTGGAACCCTGGAAGAACTGAACGACACCTTTGTAATTACTGGAGAGAGCGGAGTTTAGAGCCGCGCTGTCCAAGGTCAGAGTGCCGTCTTTCTGCGTAGCTATACCAAGGGACGCGAGCGAAGGTAGTGCGCTCGATCCGGCGCTGGCATTCGCGGCCCCAAGGACATCGAGCTGCAGGGAGCGCGCCGTGCTATCGGTGCCGAGAACCCCCTCCGAGGTCGTCGTCGCATTGTAAGTAAACTGTGAGTTCAGATTCTTGATGAGGGTATTGTAGGAGCTGATGAAGCTGTTGACCGCGGCCGTAATCCCGGCCTTATCAGGGCTGACCGTAACGGTAACTGATGAGGAGCCGGGCGTTATGGCTTGTAAATTCAGCGTCAAACCCGCCACTGCGCCCGTGACGGTGTTCGAAGCGCTGGATAAGGACACCCCGTCGACGCTGAAAGAGGCATTGGCACCATTGATCGGCTTGGTGAAGGTAAGCCCTCCAAGCACCCCAGTCGAAACAGAGAAGTCAGCCGCGGAGCCTGAGCTTTGAGCACGCAAAGCCAAGCGCGCGCCATTGGCATCGGTAACGACACTCGCACTGATTGCGAGGCCGGAGCTGTTGACCGCCGCCGCGAGCTGGTCGAGGGTATTCACGCCGCTTCCAGTCGTGAAGGTCTTCGAGGTGCCCCCTGCAGTGATGGAAAACGATCCCGAAGCGAGGGTGGAGCTGCTGCTGGCTTGCGTGGCGGAGTATGCCGACCCTGTAGTGGCCAGGCTTGAAACCGTGACGGTGTGTGTGCCGGATGCCGTGCCCGGTGCCGCTGTGGCTGAAACGATGGTGCTGTCCGACGATGTAACGGCTGCATTGCTGAGAGCTCCACCGACGTCACCGAGAGACTGGAGCGAGGTCGTGAGCGAGCTTGCCTGGCTTTCGATTTGCTGCAGGGCTGCTGCCTGATTGTTCAAAGCAGTTTGCCGGTCCTGGAAGGCACGTTCGGGCGCGCGCTCAGCATAGATGATGGAGGCCACGGCCGAGGTGACGTCGATGCCGCTGTTGCCATTGTTCAACGAGCTGAGAAGAGAGCCAAGGGCGGAGGTAGACGTCGACACAGTGCTCACGGGACAGAGCTCCTTTGCGTAGAGACCTAGTTGTAGGGGCTAGCTTGCACTTTGACCTATCTGGGCCGTTCAGAAACGATCGCAGAGGCGGTCCTGAAGGCACCGCCTCTGGCAATCCAAAAGGCAGCATAAAGCTACCTTCCAGTGGTTTACTGCAGCAGCTTGAGAACGGCCTGCTGCTGCTGGTTGGCCTGCTGCAGGGCCGAGATCCCGGTCTGCTGCAACACCGAGTACTTCGTGTCGTTGGCGACAACGTCCGCGATGTTCGCCGAACGGATGTCATTGGAAGCACTGGCCAGGTTCTGCGACGTAGTAACCGAAACCGCCGAAGCTGCCTGCAGCTGCTCCACGTTCGCGCCGAGGCCGCCGCGCAGGGCAGAAACAGAGGAGATCGCCGTGGTGATCTTCTGAAGCTCGGCCTGCGCCTGCGTGCTGTTGGTGAAGCCGGCGGTGGTCAGAGCCAAGGCACCCGCAGAGGTCGCGCCGACCGTGATCGCGAAGCTGAGGGAGCCGCCGGTCGTACCGTCGCTGGTAAAGATGCTGAGGGTTGAGGAAGCACCGACAGTCTGGCTGAAAATTGACTGACCGTTGTAGTTCGTCGTCTTATTGATGTTGTTGATCTCGCCCTGAATGGCGGTGTACTCAGCGTTGATGGAGGTGATCTGGCTGCTGCTGACCGTGCCGTTCGAGGCTTCGGTGGCCAGGGTGACCGCGCGGTTCAGGAGAGAGGTAATCTGCGACAAGGCCCCGTCCGCCGTCTGGAGAACTCCGACGCCGTCGGTTACATTCTGCGAGGACTGGTTCAGGGCGGCGACGTTCGCATTGAGGCCATCCGAGATGGCGAGGCCTGCGGCATCGTCCGCGCCGGAGTTGATGCGCGAACCGGAAGCCAGCTGCTGGAGGCTCTTGTTGGCAGCGGCAGTGGTGATGTTGAGGTAGTTTTCCGCGGTCAGAGAGGCAATGTTGTTCAGAATGCCGAGAGACATGGGTAGTTCGCTCCTTAAAGTGTGTACGTCTGCCGGCACTCGGTTTGGCTCTCGCCTCGCCCTCGTGCCTTGGCTGCATTGACTTGCAAACCATCTATCGGCACTTCGCACGAATCTGTTCAGGGCTAAATCGCTTTTTCTTCTCTTTTTTTTGAGAAAGGATTTCTCACCGAGACCTCATAATCCTTGGCCCTTAAAATGCACAAGGGTTCGTGAGAGGTGAAGGGATCAGTGCTACCAACATTAGGATTGTGCGTCATCGCGAAGAATGGGGCGCGCACGCTCCGGGGCTGCCTTGAGAGCGCGAGGGGCTTGGTGCACGCTTCCGTCGTCGTGGATACAGGCTCGACGGATGCGACCGCGTCCATAGCAAAAGAATGCGGAGCGTGTGTCATTCATTTTCCGTGGCGGGACGACTTTGCCTCCGCTCGGAATGCGGCTCTGGATGCGATCGGGACAGAGTGGGTGCTGGTTCTCGACGCGGATGAGGAACTGCCCGACAACGCGCATGCCTGGATTCGCAAAGAGCTTGCCACCCCACGCGCCGAAGCCTATGTGACACCTGTGCGTAATTATCTCAAACCATGGGACCGGCCCATGGTTGGCGTGCTCCCCATACCTCCGCACGAGCGGCACTCAAGTATTCCCGATGCGAACACATATATTCACAGCGAGGTGATTCGTTTGTTCCGCCGCGACCCGGACGTTTGGTACGTCGGCCACGTTCACGAGCAGGTCGAATACCGCTTGTTGGCGCTGAATCGTCCGATCGGGAGGGCAGGCTTCTTTCTCCACCATTTCGGCTGGTATTACATCGACGAGAAAGGGTTAGAACGAAAGCGTGAGCTTTACCACGACCTGCTTGCCAAAAAAGCGATGGAGCGACCCAAAGACACGCAGGTGCTCCTGCAGTATGGCGACGCGCTTTCCTCATGGCGAGGCGATCACCAGAAAGCACTCGACTGCTTTCTGAAAGCAGCATCCCTAGGGAGCGAGGATGGGGACCTCTGGATCCACATGGCTTGGGTGCTCTACAAATTAGGCCATCATGAGGCAGCTCTTGTTGCTGCCGAGCAGGTTCCCGCAACAAAAGAGTTCGCTCGCAACCGTGCCCAGCTGAAAGGCGAAGTACTGGCGTTGCTACGCCGCTGGCCGGAGGCGCGAGGAGCGTTGCAAGAAGCACTCGCGCTCATGCCGGATGCGTTTCCGGTCGAAGCCAAGCTGGCCCTGGTAGAGATGGAGTGCGGCGATGAGGCAGGCGGCCTCCGGCGCATGCGGCGGGCGATCGAGAAGGCGGAAGCGCAGGCGGCCAAGCACGATGAGGCATTCCCCTACTTATGCGCGGCGGAGCTCCATGCGCAGATCAAGCAATGGCCGGAGGCACTTCGGCTTACGGAAGCCGGCCTTCAGCTGGACCGAGAGATGCTCGCGCTTCACGAACTGCGCCTCAAGGCGAACGTGGCGACCGGAGATCTCGACACGGCGGCGACGGCCGCGGAGCGCATCGCGGAGCTGAAACCGGAGCCGCGTTCCTTTATGAGACACATCGCGATCCTGTGCCAAAACGGGAAAAGGAAGCCTGCGGAACAGGTGATTTCGCGTGCGCTCGAGCGGTTCCCGCTGGATGATTCTTTACAAGCGGCCGGACGCGAGCTAGGGGTAAGCGCGGCTGTTCCGGCGTAGAGCTCAGGAAAAAGCCTGACCGGCCGATAAAACGACAGAAAGCAGCGAAAATGCGGAGGGGCGATGCTGAGGTTTGAAAAGGGAGCGCCGGCAGGGCTGTTGATCGCGGCGACCGCCATCGCGCTCGGGTTCGCCCTCGAAGGCGGACGGCTCGGGCAGGTTCTTCAGCCTACCGCGGCGTTTATCGTGCTCGGGGGAACTCTGGGTGCCGTGCTGGTGCACTTCCCTCTTCCGGTGGTGCGGCGAGCGCTTGCGGCGTTGCGCGACGCATTGCTCACCGGCGGTCCGGATGCGAAAGGGCGGATGGAGCAGATCCTCCACTACGCGATCCAAGCTCGGCGGCAGGGCATCGTTTCTCTCGATACGGAGCTGAAGAAGGTCGAGGACGCATATTTCCGCAAAGCGCTCATGCTGGCGGTGGACGGCATTCCAGGGCGCGAGATTCGGGAGGTTCTTGTGATGGAATCGCTGCGGATCGAAGAGGAAGACGAGTTGGCTGCGCGAGTGTGGGAGTCCGCGGGCGGGTTCGCGCCGACGATCGGCATTCTCGGCGCGGTGCTCGGGCTGATTCAGGTCATGCAGCACCTCGATGACGTAAGCGAGATCGGGCGCGGGATCGCGGTCGCCTTCGTCGCTACTTTATATGGAGTGGGGCTGGCGAATTTGTTTCTGCTGCCGATGGCGGGCCGGCTGCGAGGCAGGGCACTCGATAACCTCAGACTGCGGGAGGCCACGGTGGAAGGCGTTCTCGGGATTGCGGAAGGGGCAAGCACGCGGATGTTGCGCGAACGCATGGGCGCGACCGCAGGCGAGCGCGCGCCGGCGAGCATAGCTCAGATCCAATCGAAGACGGCGAAGCGAGTCGCGGTGCGATGAGTGCACAGGAGACGGGCAAAGCCGCAAACACACCGGGCTCGCGCCGGGGCCGGAGGGCCACGCTGGTCTCGCAAGACCGTTGGCTGGTCTCGTATGCGGACCTGATGACGCTGTTGTTCGCCCT
>CAXUHL010000029.1:0-8147 GCA_964250745.1 uncultured Acidobacteriaceae bacterium | reverse complement strand
GGGGCAACTCTGCGGGTGGAGGGTCACTCGGACGACCAGCCGATCCACAACGCGGTATTCGCTTCCAACTGGGAGCTGTCGGCGGCGCGGGCGATGACGGTGCTGTTGCTTCTCGTCAACGAGACGCACTACGACCCCACGCGCATTTCGGTCGCGGGCTATGGTCCGTATCGGCCGGTGGCGGACAATGGCACACTGGAAGGCCGCCAGAAAAATCGGCGGGTCGACCTGGTGGTGCTCGACCCGGCCAAGGGGGCGAGATAGACGAGCGCGGGAGCGCGCTCTAAAGCATCGAAGGGAAGATGGTTCGAGGTGCAGGCAGCGGTTCCGTTCCCCCGCGATGGATGGAGGACTCCCAAAGGCGGGCAAAGTTTTTAGGCCGGGTCGGGCAGGCGGGCCGACCGCTTCTCATCTGCGATTATGACGGGACCCTGGCTCCGTTTCAGCGCGACAAGATGCAGGCCGTGCCTTACCCCGGCACCGGCAAGCGGCTCCAGGCGATACTCGACAGCGGAACGGAGTTGGCTTTCGTTTCGGGGCGGCCGTCGGGAGAGCTTGTCCAGCTTTTGCCGCTCGCGAGCGGCCTGGAGATTTGGGGCATGCACGGGCGCGAGCACCGCGCGGTCGACGGGACCCGCAAGGTGGCGGAGCTGACCGCCGGCCAGGTAACTGTGCTGGACCAGGTACAAGCAGGACTGGAAGGAGCAGGCTGGGCCGACCTGCTGGAGCGCAAACCCGGAAGCCTGGCCCTGCATTGGCGCACCCTTGAAGGGGAATCCGCACCGGCAAGGACGCTCGAACACGCACGCGCAGCCGCCGAGAAAGCCTTCAGCGCATATGCAGGACAGGACGCGTTCGCCGTTCTCCCATTCGACGGAGGCCTCGAGCTACGGACCGAGGACCGGACCAAGGCGCACGCCGTTGAAGCCCTGCTCGCGAAAGCGGACCCGGCGGCCTCGGCTTTTCTGGGAGACGATCTTACCGACGAGGACGGTTTCCGCGTGATGCGGGACCGGGGCGGGCTCGGCCTGCTCGTCCGGCCTGAAGTACGCCCATCGGTTGCTGCCTACACACTGCGGCCGCCCGAGGAGCTTTTCGCATTTCTCGACCAGTGGATCGCGGCGCGCACCCACGCTGGCAGCAAAATTGCAGCGCGGGTACTCTAAAGACAGGCCATGCCTACCTCCCAGCGTGAACTCGTCATCGTTTCCAATCGGCTTCCGGTTTCTTTTGAGAAGAGCCCAGAGGGTATTCGGGCCAAACCCAGCAGCGGCGGCCTGGTCACCGCGCTCGAACCGCTCCTGCGCGAGCATGGCGGCATCTGGATCGGCGCGGCCAGCACGGAGCAAGACCCGGCGGTCCGCGAGCACATTCGCGAAGAGCTCGCGACGCTTTCGCGCGAGCATCACTACCGCTACGAACCCATCGCGCTGACCCCCGAGGAAAACGCCAAGTATTACGAGGGATTCTCGAACGAGATCGTCTGGCCGCTGTTCCACGATCTTCAGTCCCGCTGCAACTTCGACCCCAGCTACTGGGAGTTTTACCTGCGCGTGAACGCCCGCTTCGCGGACAGCGCCGCGGCGATCGCCGACAAGAACTCTCTCATCTGGATCAATGATTACCAGCTCATGCAGGTCGCGCCGGTCCTGCGCAAGAAAGCACCCGGCGCGCAGCTGGTCTTCTTCCTGCACATCCCGTTTCCGCCGCCGGATATCTTCGAGAAGCTGCCCTGGCGGTGCCAGGTTCTCGAAGGGCTGCTCGCGCACACGGTTATCGGCCTTCAGACCGCGCGCGACCTGCGCAATTTCCTCGCCTGCCTGCGCGCGTTTTTACCGGGGGTCACGGTGGCGCGCAAGTCGGGCGACACCTCGGTCGTGCGTTACCAGGGCAAGCAAACCGTCATCGGCGCTTTCCCCATCTCGATCGACTTCGAAGATTTCGAGCGCGAATCGGACGCGGATGCGGTCCGCCGCCGCGCCGCGGCCCTCCGCGCCATGCTGCCGGCAGGCATGGTCACCATCCTCGGGATCGACCGGCTCGACTACACCAAGGGCATCCCCGAGCGGCTCAAGGCGTTCGGTCTCTTCCTGCGCCGCAACCCGGAGCTGCACCGCAAAACCAGCCTGATCCAGATCGTCGTCCCGAGCCGCGAATCCATCCCCGGCTACCAGATCCTCAAGGCGGAGATCGAGCGGCTGGTCGCTCAGGTGAACGGCGAATTCGCCGAGCCCGGATGGGTGCCGATCAACTACATCCACCGGGCGCTTCCCCGGACGGAGCTGCTGGCCCTGTACCGCACCTCGCGGGTCGCCTTTATCACCCCGCTTAAAGATGGCATGAACCTGGTCGCGAAGGAGTACTGCGCCTGCCGCCATGAAAACGACGGCGTGCTGATCCTGAGCGAGTTCGCCGGGGCCGCGACCGAGCTCAAGGCCGGCTCGCTGCTCGTGAATCCGTACGACCAGAGCGCGGTCGCGAACGCACTTGCCGAGGCCGTGAAGATGGACGTGGCCGAGCAGCGCCGACGCATGACCAAGCTCCGCGCGCAGGTTCGCAAGGCCGACCTCGGCGCGTGGCTCCGGGCTTTTCTGGTCCACGCGGAGGAGAGCACGGAGGCGGCCGCAACTGCCTAGCGCAGCCCAAACCGCCGCACCGCGCCCGGCCTTCGCCTACCTGGCCGACAGCTACGTCTACAACTGGAAGCTCGCCTCGTTCCGGACCGACTGGTATTTCGTCCTGGCCGTCGCGATCTGCCTGGCCGCCGGCATCGCGGCGGGACATCCGGGCGCGGCTCTCATCGCCTCCGGCGGAGCCATGACGGCCGGCTTCGGGCCTAAGCAGACCATCGACGGCTCCCCGCTGCTGCCGGTCCTGTTCGTCTCCTTCGGCATGGCGCTGTGCACGTTCATCGGCATGGTCGCGGGCCACCGCAGCTGGAGCCTGACGCTCATCGCCTCCGTGTTCGGCTTCGGCTACGGCATGTTGTCCAAGCGCGAAGCAGGCTATGCCTGGGTGGGCCAGCAGTGCGTCGTGACCATGCTGGTCGCCTCCGCCTTCCCTTCCACTGTGCGCGACGCGGCCGTCCGGTCCACGCTCATGCTGGCCGGGGGCATGGTCCAACTGGTCATGGCGGCGGCGATGCTCCGGCTCTTCGGCGAGCTTCGCATCCATATCTCGCAGCTGGCCCGCTACGTGCACGAGGAACAGCAGGCGCTGCGCAGTACCTACCTGCGCGCCGTGCTTTCCCTGCGGCACCGGCAGATGCGCAACTCCGCCCTGCCCTACGCGGTCCGGCTCACAGTGGTGCTCGCGGTCAGCACGGAGCTGTACCACCAACTCCAGTTCGCGAGCGGCTACTGGATCCCCATGACGGCCTTGCTGGTGCTGCGCCCGAGCATCGCCGACACAGCCAGCCGCGCCATCGCCCGGACCGTGGGCACCCTGGCCGGGGCCGTCCTGTCGAGCGTTTTTCTGCTTTACGTCCACCCTTCGCCCGTGTGGCTGGCCGGCTTCGTCGTGCTGTTTACCTGGCTCGCGTACAGCACGCTCAACGTCAACTACGCGCTCTATTCGGTCTTCCTTACCTCGTACATCGTGTTTTTGCTCTCGCTCGACAACCTGCCCGGCGCGGAAACCGCGCACCGGCGCTTTGTCTGCACGGCGGTGGGTGGGGTCATCGCGCTTTCGGTGCGCTTGTTCGTGATCCGGTTCCGGCAGAAGCAGGACCGCGATTCGGTCCGGGTTATGGTGCGTCGGAGCGAGGCGGCCGCGAAGCCGAACTGAGCGCGTCCGAGCGATTTGCAGGCGCATCCAAACCCGAGACAAAACCCCGACTCAGGAGAAACCCGACCCATGCCCGAACAGGACCAGCAGCAGCCCGACACCCTCTTGATCGCCCACGTGACCGCGCACCTGCTCGACGGCTCGTCGTTCGAGCTCTACCCGTTCGTCGATCCGGAGGACGTGAAGGCCAAGGTCTCGGAGCTGGTGGGCGGCTGGGCCGGATCCGGCTTTCTGCTGCGCGGCGCGCGCATGGTCCCCTGGCACCAGGTGCGGTTGCTCGAAACCACTTCGGTCGAGGAGATCACCCGCCGGGAGGCGCAGCAACGCCTGCTCCGCTGGCAGGCGGAGGACCAGCTGAAGGCGGTGCAGGGCTTCTGGAAGACGAAAAAGAAAAAGGGCGGGGACGAGGGCGAAAATGCGTAAGAAGAAGTGGCATAATATGGCATCATGTCCATGTTCCTTCAGAACCACTCTCTGATGTTCTCGATAATAGAAAGGGTGCTCACCATGTCATGAGGACTTAAGCCACATCTCAAACAACTTCACTACAAGACGTCAAGCCATCCATTTGCCAGCACCGGCATCCCAAGTTTATGGGTCTTCAATTTAATAGCATGGGGAAAGATCAATGAAGAATCGCCGGATTTGTCGCAAGATTAGATATTCCGTAGCACTATTGATTACTTCTATTTTCGTTCTCTCTTGCGAACGGAACATTTTCGGGCAGACAGGTCGCCAGGTTTGCGAAAGTAAGTGCAATAACTATCTAAATAGTTCACTGGCCAGCTGTGGGAATGATGCAAACTGTCAGAGCGTTGCTTACGAAAGCTTTCAGGAGTGTACATCTTCCTGCCCAGCAGGAGGCAAGGAACCGTGTACTGGTAATCCCGACCCAAGCTGTGGCCCGAAAGGTCAGGACCTGACGCCAGAGGATCCCGCCACTGCAGGTCTACGAGGCAATTCGATATGGACACCAGAGGGAGTGTTGGAAGGCTTCCAGGGTGCACTCTTCAAACCGTCTGCAGAGTCAGTCGCAAGTAAGTAGCTTGACTAGCTGTCCCGTCAGCGAAGTATCCTTCGTGAGCTGTCGACATATCTACGATTTACCAAGGGTCGCAGACAGCGACCCTCGCTCGCATTGACTTGAGTTAGAAATTAACCTTAACAGCGAACTGCCCGAACCGTCGTTCGTCATTGGCCCCGCCGTTGACGCCTCCTTTCTTACCTTCGATAACGGGCTGGACGGGATTGCCATTTGCATCGGTGTAGCCGAAGTTGGCAACGTCGTTGTTTGGGCCATTCACGTACAGGTTGGCGTGGTTCAGGATGTTGAAGCCCTCAGCGCGTGCCTCCAGGCTAAGCCCCTCCTTAATGGGGAAACTCTTGCTTACAGCCAGGTCGAAGTTCCAGGCACCTGGGCCGCTGAAAGCATTGCGCTTGGTCATATTGGCAGGGTAGGGACCGAAGTCCGCGTAGCCGCCATAAGCAGGGTTGCCGAAGTTGAGGGCTTGCGGCAGTGTGTCGAGGACGAAGTTATTCGGCGAACCCTGGTAATTCGCCGACTGGATACGGCGCGCTCAAGGGCGTTCGCGCATTGTTGGCCGGGGTGTAGCGGACGATGCCCTGGCCGAAACCGGCATTGAGCGAGTTGCTGCTGTCGGAGAAGACAAACGGCGTACCCGACCGGACGGTGTAGATGCCGGAAACGTTATAGCCGCCCAAGGCCTGCCCTTCCCAGTTACGCCGGCCCTTGAACCAGGGCGTGTCCCAGACAGGAGCCAACACGAAGCGATTGCGAACGTCGAAGTCCGACAGCCCGCGATCCAGGCCCGGGTTGTAAGGGTTGAGATAGCCAAGGTTGCCGACGCCATTGGAGGCGCTGTTGCTTTCTGAGAAAGTCGAGCTTACGTCGTCAATGGACTTGCCAAAGGTGTAATTGGAAACCAGCGAGACGCCGGTGCGGTGGAAGTTGGTGGTTTGGAACTGAATATTGACCGCTTCGTAGTAGGAGTCTCCGTTGGAGCCGCGATTGTTAATGGAACCATATTGATTGTTGGGCCGGGAATAGTGAAATCCGGTTGTACCCGCGGGCGTGAAGGGGTCGCCGAGCTGGATATTGCCGATTCCGCGTTCGTTGTAGTTCTTGATGTCGTACAGGTGCACGCCGCGGGCACCTACGTACTGAAACGAAACCACGGTGTTGGTAGTGAGCTGCTGATCGACAGCACCCGACCAAAAGTTGGTCTGCGCGGTGCGGATGTTCTGGTCCACGTTCCGAACGGATACAGGAGGGAGGGGCACCGCACCATTTGCGCCGCCAAGGGGCCCCGCATTGGATGTGCCCAGAGTCGAACCTTGCACCTGGATGACCGCGTAATTCGGCGGGTTCTGGATGACGTTGTAAGTGACGTTGCCGAAATTACGCTCGTAGGAGATGCCGTAGCCGCCGCGCAGGGAGGTCTTACCGGTTCCGAAGACATCCCATGCGAAGCCAACGCGCGGGGCGACCGTACCGTACTGCGGATTGAAGAGCTTACCGATGGGGCTGTTCGGCGTGGTGAATACCTGCCCATTGCGGATCATGTTGGAAATACCCGGTCCCGCGCCATAGTAAAAGTTCGAATCGAGATTGGCGTTGTTGTTATGCTGCACGCCGTAGTACTCGTAACGCAGGCCGTAGTTCAGGGTAAGGTGCGGAGTAGCCTTCCAGGCATCCTGCGCGTAGACAGCCCAGTCATGATAACGGTCGGAGCGTCCGAAGCTGGGCTGCCCAGCCGGCAGGGTGACCAGGCAACTATTTGGATTTACAAGCTTGCCGGTCACATAGTCGCGAGTGCAAGGCAGGGTCCCTTGCGGATTGACCGCCGCCGTGAACGTATTGACCGTCCCGCTTACGAAGCCGTCCAGTCCGCTGGGCAAGGCGGTGCCGAGCAGATTGTTGGCCTGCGCGTAAGCTCCATAAGATTCATTCATCTGGATGTATTCGACGGTGCCGCCGAACTGCATCGTGTGCGCGCCCTTGGAGACAGTGAGGTCCTGGTTCCACTGGATGGTGTTTTCCGGACCGCCGGCTGGGAGGCCGCCCGTGCCGGTCTGCTGCGAGTAGAAGCCGGGCAGCTGGACCTGTGTGCCGCCGAAGGTGGCGTTGTTGAACAGAAACAGCGTGGGCGTTTGTGCGAGCGCGGTGTTATACGTGTTGGCTAAGTTAAAGCGGGTGAAGCTGAGCTTGGTATTGGTCAGAATCCTGGGGCTGAAAATATGCGAAACATTCACCAGGACCGAATTGTCCGAGTTGGAATTGCCGACGTTGTACTGAGAGTAAGGCGTGGAGAAGTCGTAGCCGATGAAGTTGTTGAGCTTTTGCAGTGCGTAGCGTACATAGGCTTGGGTAGAAGAGTTAACGGTATAGTCGACCCGGCCGTTTAGGTAGTAAGTGTTAGTCGGGGGTCCACCGCCGGCGTCTGTCGGGGCGGCAAAAGCGATGCGATCGAAAACGGGAGTGGATGCCGGCAGAGAGGCAAAGGGGCCACCCGCGGCAAGCTTTACGCCAGAAGCGGCAATCTGCCCGGCGGTGATGACGCCCGTAGGCGCTGGCGCGCCTTGGCCATAGGCGGCGAAGAAGGCCTGGGTCGCGGGGGAGCTTGCCGCGATGAAAGCAGGGTCAGGTATCAAGGAGGACTGGTTGGCGGACGAACGCACGCGCAGCCACTCGGTGCCTTCATAGAAGAACAGCTTGTCCTTTACGATCGGTCCGCCGATGTCGAAGCCGAACTGGTTGCGCGTGTAGGTGCCCTTCTTGATGCCCTTGGCATTGTTGTCGTAAGTGTTTGAGGTGTAAGCGGAGAGCCGGTTGAACTCCCATGCGCCGCCGTGAAAATTATTAGACCCCGCCTTGGTGATGACATTGACTACACCGCCCGAGGCGCGCCCGTATTGTGCGGTGAAGTTGCTGGTGGTGACGCGATACTCCTGGATTGAGTCGAGCGGTACCACCTGACCCACCGCATCGGCAAAGGGCTCGATGTTCTCCACGCCGTCGAGCAGGATCTCGGTGCCGGAGGACCGCTGGCCGTTGATATTGAAGCCGACTCCCCGAGGAGGATTCGAGCCGGTGTTTTGTGTATGTCCTTGAGCACTGTCGGCATTGCTGATGTTGCCCGCGATGGCGACGAAGTCGTAAGGATTGCGGGTAAGCGAAGGCAGCTGCGCGACCTGCTGCTCGCCGACGATCTGCGAGATTTCCTGCGAGTCGGTGTTGACCTCCGCGCCGCCCGACGCTGCGGTGACGCTGACCTGCTCCGTGCCCTGGCCTACATTGAGCCTGGCATCGAGCGAGGCGTGGCCGCCCACCGTAACCTCGA
>CAXUHL010000028.1:15581-17371 GCA_964250745.1 uncultured Acidobacteriaceae bacterium | reverse complement strand
CGGCGGGTCTCATCCAGGGCTTCACCGAGGTCGCGGGTTTATGAGACCGCTTCTAGCGCCAACTTACCTCCGGCCTCGCCGCGGCCCACATCTCCGCGCCGATCCGGTCGTAGAGTCCTTCCCGGTCCTCGCCGATTTTGTATAAGTCGAAGTGCGTGCGGCCGGGAAGATAAGTAAACTGCGCCCCGGCCCCGAGTTTATTGAGCCGCGCCTCGAATAGGTGCGCCGCGCCGTCGAGATAGAAGGTGTCCGCCATCCCCACATACAAGTGGATGCGGCCTTGCAGCAGCGAACCGTCCCGCGCCCAGTGCTCCTCGGCCAGGTGCGCCAGGTCGTAATGGTCATGCCAGTAGGCCACCACGGTCTGATTCACCGCCCCGGACGCGCGGTCGAACATCGGCTCCGGCGCGCCGCTCGGGCCTTTGGGCGAGAAGACCCACTCGAACGAAGCGAGCTGCCCGCCGTACGGCCCCAGTACCGCCTCCATCCGGGCGAACTGTTCCATGGTCGCGACGACCTTGCCGTCGGCCCGCATGATCGGTGTCGCCGCGCCGCCCGGCCTGCGGTACAGGTTCGCGTGCGGCGCGTAGAGGTCGGTCCCGGTAAAGTCGTGAAAGTCGGCCGGGTCGGGCGAGGTGGACCAGGTACCGCCGAACACCTCCGGGTAGTCGATCTGCAACTGCAGCGTGGCCCAGCCGCCGCTCGAGTGTCCATTCAGCAAGCGCCCGGACGGCCGCGCGTCCATGCGGTATTTCTGCTCGACCGCCGGGATGAACTCCGCCGTCAACGCTTGCCCCCAGGGGCCGTCGTTCACGGAGTCGGCGAACTCGTGGGTACCTTGCGGGCAGCTTTCGTCCAGCAGCACCACGAGCATGGGCGGCATCTTCTTTGCATCCATGCGCCCGCGCAGCATCAGCCCGGTCGCGGCGGCGTACTGGAGGTCGCCGCCGAACCCGTGCGTCCAGTACATCACCGGCCAGGTTTTTTGGGCGCGCGGGTCGTAGCCCGGCGGCAGCACCACCCAGGACCGGACGGCGACCGGATGGCCCCAGAACGTGCTCAGAGCCGGGCTTTGGAGATCGAAGTGTTCCAGAACTCCCGGCTTTTCCGAGATGGCCGCGGTTTTTCGCCCGGCTTCCGGGTGCCGGTCGAGCGTCAGCGTGCCGCCCGCCGGTACCGCCGCGCTGACCCAATCCTCAGGGCCGCGCCCGCTGTAGTTGTAGTTGCCGTCGACGTCGAGCACGGCTTGGGCTTCCCACTTGCCCGGCGGAGCCTCTGCGAAGGGCTTGGGAAAAGCCGTGACGTTCGCGTCCAGCTCCACCGACGCGCCGGGGGCGAGGTCGCGCACCTCCTGCGCGGCGATCCACACCGCTTCCGGGTGGAACTCGTCGCCCGTGACGGCTTTGTCGCCGCTGCCCTGCTTCATGAAAACGAGCAAACGCCCGCTGACCGGTCCCGGCAGCGAGGGCGCGGCGGTGACGCGGAACATGGCAGGCGCGGCCTGCGCGCGGGCGGCCTGGAGGGAAAGGGAGAGCAAAAGCGCGAGCAGAACCTTCATCCCTGCGAGCGTAGCACCCCATGCGCCGCGGCCCGCGAGGCCCACCACAGGACCAGCCCGGCGCGCAGCGTCCACGCCGCCGTGCGAACCCAGTTGGTCGCGACCAGCCTGCCGATGACCGCGGCGGAGTACCCGGCGTGCAGCTGGTTGTGCAGCGGCACTTGCACCAGTCCTGTCGAGGCCCAGATAAGCCCGGCCAGCGCGGCACCCAGCCAGGCCGACTCCGGACTGA
>CAXUHL010000028.1:11810-15481 GCA_964250745.1 uncultured Acidobacteriaceae bacterium | reverse complement strand
AAGGGTCATCCTGAGCGCAGCGAAGGACCTGCTTTCCTGCGCGCGGCCTGGTAAGGCAGGTCCTTCGTCGCTTCGCTTCTCAGGATGACTCTAATCCCTCTACTGAACCGGAGAAGCCTTTAGCCCGCTTCTGCCTCCTCCCCTGACCCTTTCCTACAGGTCCAGCGTGGAGTCCTCGATCGCGCGGCGGACATTGCCGTCCGCCCTGCCCAGCCGCCGCACCGCCTCCTGTTTGTCCACCTTGGCCTTCAGCATCACCAGCGCGATCGGCACGCTGCGGCCGGCGCTCTTGATGACCGAAACCGCTTCGTCGCGCGAAACGGCGCAAGCGCGCTTCAGGATGGAAATGCCGCGCTCCACCAGCTTCGAGTTCTGCATGTGGACGTGGACCATCAGGTTCTCGTACACATAGCCGAGCCGGGTCATCGCGCCCGTCGTGATCATGTTGGTGATCATTTTCTGAGCGGTGGCGGCCTTCATGCGGGTCGAGCCGGAAACCACTTCCGGGCCCACGTCGGCGACGATGACGATATCCGCCGCGTTCGCGATAGGGGTCGCGTGGTTGCAGGTGATACAGGCGGTGCGCGCGCCCTGGGTGCGCGCGTAAGCGACAGCGGCCACCACGTAGGGGGTGCGCCCGCTGGCCGACAGGCCGATCACGACGTCCTTGCGCGAGGGCCTGCGCCGGGCGATATCGCGCTGGCCCAGCTCCTCGGAGTCCTCGTTGACCTCGACCGGGGACGCGAGCGCCTTGGGGCCGCCGGCCATGATGTATTGAATCGAGTGCGGGTCGTTCGAGAAGTACGGCGGGCACTCGCAGGAGTCAAGCGCGGCGATGCGGCCTGAGGAGCCCGCGCCGACGTAGATGAGGCGGCCACCCTCGCGAAGGCTGCGCGCGACCGCGTCGATGACCTGCGCAATTTCCGGCAGTGCTTTTCTGACCGCGGAGGCGACTTTCGCGTCCTCCTGGTTGATGATTCTTGCTATCTCCAGCGCGGATTTCGTGTCAAACCCTTGAGACGCATCGTTCGAGCTTTCCGTCGTCAGATGATGGAATGCGTATTCGCCGCTGCTTTCGTGCGTTTCGAGGTGGGGTGGGGTAATCGTGGCCATGGATTTCTCTTCGCCTTCCTGCCCGCAAATTGTATGCCTTTGAAGCAACGTTTGACTGCTAGTGGCGCCGCCCTTCTCCTTTCCGCATCCCGTTTTGGAACACTTCCACAACCGTGTCGTGAAACTTGGGCCGCAGCAGCCGAATCGCCTCGTTGCGCCGTGTGGGAAATGACCGGTTGGTAAGCAGTACGATGCTCAAGTCGGCTTCGGGGTCGATCCAAAGCGAGGTCCCGGTGAAGCCGAGGTGCCCGAAAGATCGTGCGCTCAGGCGCGATCCGGACGACGAAGGGCTGCCGCTGGGGGTGTCCCACCCGAGCGCCCGGGACGAGCCCGGAGGCCCTGCGCGCCGGGTAAACCGCGCCACGGTGCCCGCCGCAACGAGCGGTGCCCCGCGCCCGCGCAGGGGGGCTAGCATGGCTTCGGCGAAGCGCAACACGTCCGCCGCCGGCGCGAACAGCCCCGCGTGCCCGCACACTCCGCCCATGGCGCGGCAGTTTTCATCGTGCACCACGCCCTGGGGAGCACCCTCTTCCGACGGAGGCACGCGGTCGCGCTCGCCCGGCGGTACGCCGAAGCGCGTGTGCGCCATCCCGAGCGGGGCGAAGATCGCGCGCTCGCAGAAGCTGTCCATGGGCTCACCGGCCAGCGCTTCCAGTGCCGCGCCCAGCAGGATGAAGCCGGGATCCGAGTAGCGCGACTCGGTACCGGGCGCGTAGGCGAGAGGCAGAGTGAGCGCCGCCCGCGGAAGCTCTTCCCGGCCCCGGCATCGCTCGTGGAAGGGCACGTACGCGGGCAGCCCCGAGGCATGGGCCAGGAGCATCCGGACCGTGACCGCCTCGCCGCCCCCGAACCCGGGCAGCAGGCGCGCAAGCGGCCAGTCCAGGTCCAGCGCGCCGCGCTCGAACAGCAGCATGGCCATCGCGGTCGTCGCGGCGACCTTGGACACGCTTGCCAGGTCGTAGGCCGTCGAGGGTGTCACCGGCGGGCTCGCCGGGTCGTAGGTGAAGCGGCCCACGCCTGCGAGCGCGAGCACCGCGCCGCCATGCGCGACGCCGAACGCCGCGCCGGGGAAGACGCCGTCCGCGACCGCTTCGCGCAGCAGGGCCTCGACGGGTTCGGCCTGAAAATGCACACATCGGAGATGCGGAAGGTCGCACGCGCGACTCCCGCTGGAAAATCTTGCCCCCCGTTGCCCGTACAGGCGAGAATACAATCGCGACACTGGCCCGGGAAGCGGGTCTATGCGGTCAGGCGAGGCATCGGGGATGAAGTCGCACGGTTTGTGGTGGTTGGCGGCGCTGGCGTGTGCCTCGGCGGCCGGCATGGCTCAAAGCCCGGCTCCGACTCTGACCGTCCCCGCGGGAACCAAGGTCCTGCTCGCCCTGCGCTCGGGCGTCAACACCCGGTCCGCGCAGGCAGGCGACGGCGTTTATCTCGCATCTACCTTCCCGGTCACGGTCGGCAACCGCGTCGCGATTCCGGCCGGCGTGTACGTGCAGGGCGTCATCGACCGGGTAGAGCGCGCCGGGCGCATCAAGGGACGGGCGCAGGTTTCCATGCACTTCACCACCATGATCTTCGGCAACGGGACCGTGGTCGAGATCCCCGGCACGCTGAACGACCTGCCCGGCGCGACCGATGCCAAGGTGAGAAAAGGCGGGGAAGGGCAGATTGAGCAGGGCGGGTCCAAGGGCAAGGACGCGGGCACGATCGCGCGCGGGGCCGAGGCGGGGGCGGGCGTGGGCGCGATCGGCGGGGCCATCGGAGGCTCGCCGCTGGCCGGGGCTGGGCTGGGCGCGGTCGCGGGCGGGGTCACGGGTCTGGTTTACACCCTGCTGACCCGCGGCAATGACGTAAACCTGCCCGCCGGCGAGACGGTCGAGATGACGCTCCAGCGGCCGCTGACCCTTTCCGCCGCGAACCTGTCCGACTCGAGCAACGCGGACTCCAACCCGTCGGCGCAAAAGCCGCTTACGAAACCCGGACACCAGCCCGCGCAGGACAAGCTGCTGTGCCCGCCGGGGACGCTCGGCTGCCCATGATCGCGCATCTATGAGCTGGGCGAGCCACCTGCGAACCTGGCTGCGCGACCTCGCGATCTCCGTCGGCGCGTCGGCGCTCATCATCACGTGCGTGTACCAGCCGGTGCGGGTTGAGGGCACGAGCATGGCCCCACGCCTGCACGACCAGGACCGGCTATTCATCAACAAGTTCGTCTACCGGTTCGAGCGGATCGAGCGCGGGGACGTGGTGGTCTTCCACTACCCCGGCGACCCGGCGAAGAGCTACATCAAGCGCGTCATCGCGCTTCCCGGTGACTCGCTGCGGGTGGCTGATGGGGTTGTGTTCGTCAACGGGCAGCCCCTGCCCGAACCGTATGTCCCCGCTTTGTACGAGGACGGACGGTCGGTACCGGAGCAGCGCATCCCCGACGGGGGGTACTGGGTCATGGGCGACCACCGGTCCATTTCGTCCGATTCGCGGGACTTCGGGCCGGTGGCGCGGGGCTTCATCTATGGGAAAGCGGCCTTCATCTACTGGCCCGCGGACGGGGCAGG
>CAXUHL010000028.1:0-11710 GCA_964250745.1 uncultured Acidobacteriaceae bacterium | reverse complement strand
ACCTCGTCGCAGCGGTAAATACGCGGGCAGTTCTGGCAGTCCTTATAGATCTTGTCCGGCAGCACGGCGCGGTCCGTGACCTCGCGGAAGTTGTAGCGGAAAAAGAACTCCGGGATGCGTGTGAACAGGCACACGCAGCCGATGCCGTGCCCCTCGCTTTCCTCGATTAGCGCGGCCAGCAGGCGGCCGCCCACGCCCTGGCCCTTCGCCTCGGGACGAACGACGATGGACCGGACCTCCGCCAGGTGCGGGCCGTACAGGTGCAGCGCGCCGCAGCCCAGGAACGCGCCCGCGTCGGACTCGGCGACGGTGAAGTCGCGGACGTTCTCGCATATTTCCGAGAAGACCCGCCGCAGCAGCGTGCCGTCGGAAGAGAGCGAGTTGACTAGCTCGTAGATGTTGGTCGCGTCCTGAAGCCGGGCCTTACGTATCCGCATGGGCGGCCTCCGCACCGGCGATCAGCGCCGCGACACGGGCCTCGGCCTCGGCCAGCGCCGTGCTTACCCTGTGCCGGGCGGTGCCGCCGAGCACGTCGTGGCAGTCCAGCGTCGCTCCGAGCGTTACGGCGGTGTAAAAGTCTTCTCCAAACAGCGGTTCGATCTCCTTAAGCTCAGACAGGGTTAGATCGCCCAGCTCGCGCCCGGATTCGAGCCCCCGCCGAACCGCCGCGCCGACCCGCTCGTGCGCGGTGCGAAACGGCAGGCCCTTGCCGGTCAGGTACGTGGCGGCGGCCATCGCGTTTAGGTAGCCTTGCTCGCAGGCGGCTTGCATACGGTCCGTGCGGAAGCGCAGCGCGCCCGTGAACCGGGCCAGCAGGGCGAGCGTGGGCTGAACCGCTGCGGTCGCCGCGAAGACCGGCTCCTGGGTCTCCTGCATGTCCTTGTTGTAGGCCAGCGGCAGGCCCTTGAGCGTGAGCAGGACGGTTTGGGCCGCGCCCGAGATGCGCCCGACCTTGGCCCGGACCAGCTCGGTCAGATCGGGGTTCTTCTTCTGGGGCATGGCGCTGGAGCCGGTTGAGAACGCCTCGGGCAGGTCCACGAAGTTGAACTCGGCGGTCGCAAAAAGGGTAATTTCCTCCGCGAACCGGCTCATGTGGATGCCCAGGATCGTGAGCACCTGGAGGTACTCGAGGACAAAGTCGCGATCGCTGGTTGCGTCCAGGCTGTTCGCGGTGGGGGCGCGAAAACCGAGTTCGCGCGCGGCGATGGATCGGTCGAGCGCAAGCGTCGCCCCGGCCACCGCGCCCGAGCCGAGAGGGCACGCATCCATGCGGGCGGCGCAGTCTTCAAGTCGCGATCCATCGCGCAGCAGCATCTCGACATAAGCCAGCAGCCAATGCGCGATCAGGACCGGCTCGGCCCGTTGAAGGTGTGTGTAGGCGGGCATGGCAGCCTCGCCGGCGGCTTTGGCCTGCTCGAGGAGGGCTGCAGCCCACGCGCCCAGGCCCGCGCGCAACCTTTGGACGGCGCGCCGCATGTAGAGCCGCAGGTCCGTCGCCACCTGCTCGTTGCGCGAACGGCCCGTGTGCAGCTTCAGCCCCAGGTCGCCGACCCGCGCGGCCAGTTCCCGCTCGACGAAGTGGTGGATGTCCTCGGCATCCGGATCGCGCGCGACCTCCTCCGCCGTGAACCGCGCGCCGATCGCGTCGAGTGCCGCGGCGATGCGGGCCCGCTCCTCCGCCGTGAGTATCCCGGCAGCCAGCAGGGCCAGGGAGTGCGCCTTGCTCGCCGCCAGCTCATCCTGGAGCAAGGCAGCGTCGAAGCGGATCGAGCGCTGCCAAAGGTCGAACTCGTTATCCAGCGGCTCCCGGAACCGCCCCGACCACATCTTCACTTCACGACCACCTGTTCGGTCCGCAGGGAGCGCAGTTTGGCCTGCGTGCGCGCGGGCAGGCCGAGGATGCGGATGAATCCGGCCGCGTCCTTCTGGTCGTACGTGTCGCCCATGGTAAACGAGCTCAGCTCGTCCGAGTAGAGCGAGTAGGCGCTCTCGCGGCCCGCGACACTGATATTTCCCTTATAGAGAGACAAGGTGACCGAGCCGGTCACGTGCTCCTGCGTCTTCGCCACGAAGGCATCGAAGCACTCGCGCAGCGGGGTAAACCACAGGCCGTTGTAGACCAGGTCCGCGTAGCGCAGGCCGATGTGTTGTTTGTAGTGCTTCACCTCGCGCTCCAGGCACAGGGCTTCGAGCTCAGCGTGGGCCGCGACGATCAGGGTCCCGCCCGGGGTCTCGTAGGCGCCCCGGCTCTTGATGCCGACGAAGCGGTTCTCGACCAGGTCGATGCGGCCGACGGCATTGCGCGCGCCGATCTCGTTCAACAGTTCCACCAAGGCGACCGGCGGCAGGGGTTGGCCGTTGAGCGAAACCGGTACGCCGCGCTCAAAGCCGATGGTCACGGTTTCGTCCTGGTCCGGCGCTTCCCTGGGGCTGCGCGTCATCTGCCAGGTCGAGTCGAGCGGGGCGTTGTTCGCGTCCTCGAGCTCGCCGCCCTCGTGCGACACGTGCCACAGGTTGCGGTCGCGCGAGTGGATCTTGACCCGGCTCGCGCTCACCTGCACCCCGTGCGCCTCGGCGTAGTCCAGGCAGTCCTCGCGCGAGCGCAAGTCCCACTCGCGCCAGGGGGCGATGACGCGCAGGTGCGGCGCGAGCGCCTGGTAGGCGTGCTCGAACCGGACCTGATCGTTGCCCTTGCCGGTGCAGCCGTGGGCCACCGCGGCCGCGCCCTCGTCGAGCGCGGTTTGCACCTGCGCCTTCGCGATCACGGGCCGCGCCATGGAGGTTCCGAGCAGGTACTTGCCCTCGTACAGCGCCCCGGCCTGGACGGTGGGCGTGATGTACTCGCGGATGAACTCCTCGCGCAGGTCGTGCACGACGACCTTCTTCGCACCGGTCGCGTAGGCCTTGGCGACGACCGCGTCGATGTCCTCGCCCTGGCCCACATCGGCCACCATCGCGATGACGTCCATGCCGTAGTTTTCGTTGAGCCACGGGATGATGATCGAGGTGTCGAGCCCGCCTGAGTATGCCAGTACCACTTTCTCTTTTGCCATTGTTTTTGCCTTTCAGAAAACACGCCACGAAGTGGCCGCCAGCCGCGCAGGCGGTTTAAGGTTTTGCTTTTACGCGGGCAGCTCGGCCCCGAGCAGCAGCAGCAAAATTGCCTTCTGCACGTGCATGCGGTTCTCCGCCTGCTCGAACACGACCGAGTTCGGCCCGTCGAACACCGCATCCGTTACCTCGGCATTGCGGTGGGCGGGCAGGCAGTGCATGAACGCCGCCGACGGCCGCGCGTGGGCCATCAGCGCCTCGTTGACCTGGTAGGGCTTGAAGATGGGTGCGCGCTTGGTGGCCTCGTGCTCGAAGCCCATGGAGGTCACCACATCGGTGTAGACCGCGTCCGCGCCTTCGACGGCCGCGACCGGGTCCTGGACCAGCGTGATCTCCGAGCCGGTCTGGTTGGCGATCGCCCGGGCCTGCGCGACCACGTCGGCTTTCGGCGCGTAGTTCTTCGGCGTCCCGACCGCGCAGTGCGCGCCCAGCTGCGCCGCGGCCAGCATCAGCGAGTGGCAGACATTGTTGCCGTCGCCGACATAGGCAAAACGCACGCCCCGGGCAGACCCGCCATGGCGTTCTTCCACCGTCATGAAGTCCGCCAGAGCCTGGCAGGGGTGCTCGTGGTCGGAGAGCGCGTTGATGACCGGGCAGGCCGCGTACTGGGCCATTTCCGTAATGGTCTCGTGCGCGTAGGTGCGCAGGATGATCGCCTGCACCCAGCGGTCGACGTTGCGGGCCATGTCGGCGAGCGATTCCCGCTCGCCCAGCGGCGATTGCGTCTGGTCGACGAACATGGCAGCGCCGCCGGTGGTGTTCATGGCGGCCTGGAAGGTGAGGCGCGTGCGCAGCGAGGCTTTCTCGAAGAACATCACGGCCTGCTTCGCGTCGAGCGCGTGGCGGTAGCCGCCCGGCGCGCGCTTGACCCGGTGCGCGAGCGCGAGGATGGCCGCGACCTCGTCTGTCGACAGATCGGCGATGGAGCACACATCGCGGCCGGAAAGCGATTCGCGCGCGGCCTCGAAACCGGCCTTCGTGAGCGGTGCGAGGGTGAGAACGTCAGTCGCCAATGCGGCCTCCTCCGGCTGCGACCGGCGTCATCGCCGGCGCGCGTAGCCCTGCAAGTGTCTGGTCGAGCGCCTCGATCGCTTCGTCCACGTGCGCGCGCTCCAGGATATACGGCGGCAGGAAGCGCAGGACGGTTTCGCTGGTGCGGTTGAGCAGGACGTGGTGCTCGTGCATCATCGCGTCGAGCGCCTGCTTCGCGAGGCCCGCGTCATCGAGCTCGATGGCCAGCATGAAGCCCCGGCCGCGCACGTCGGTGACGATCGAGTGCGAGGATTGAAGAGTTAGAAGTCGAGATTTAAAGAAGTCGCCCACGGCGGCGATGTGGTCCAGCAGGCCCGATCGTTCGATCTCGTCGAAGACCCCGCAGGCCACCCGGCAGGCGAGCGGGCCGCCGCCGAAAGTGGTGCCGTGCAGGCCGGGGTGCATGGCCGCGGCGACTGCTTCCGTGCACAGGACCGCCCCGATGGGCAGGCCGCCGCCGAGCGGCTTGGCAATAGTGACGATGTCCGGTTCGGCTGCGTAGTGCTGGTAGGCGAACCATTTGCCGGTCCGGCCGAAGCCGGCCTGGATCTCGTCGAGTACCAGCAGCGCTCCGGACGCGCGCGTGAGCTCGCGGGCGCGGTCCAGAAAGGCTTGCGAAACGGGCCGGATGCCGCCCTCGCCCTGGATCGGCTCGATGAGGATCGCGCAATAGTCGGACGACCAGGCCGCTTCGAGCGCCGCGACATCGTCGAACGGGATGAAATCCACGCCCGGCATCACCGGCTCGAACGGCTCACGGTACTTCTCCTTGTGCGTGGTCGCGACCGAGCCCATGGTGCGCCCGTGGAACGCGCCTTCGAGCGCCAGGAACCGCGTTCCCAGCCCGCCCCTGTCGTGTGCATACAGCCGAGCAAACTTGAGCGCGGCTTCCCAGGCTTCGGTCCCGGAGTTGCAGAAGAACGCGCGAGGGAGCCCGCTCGCGCGCGTGAGCCGCTCGGCGAGCGCCGCCTGTCCCTCGCCGAAGAACAGGTTGGAGGTGTGGAGGGGGTGCCGCGCGCCTTCGAGCAGCGCCTGCTCGATCGCCGGGTGGCCGTAGCCGAGCGCATTGACGCCGATCCCGCTCAACAAGTCGAGATAGCGCGCGCCGCCCTCCATGTGGAGGTACACGCCCTCGCCGCCTTCGACCAGCAGCGGGTACCGCTCGTAGGTCGGCAGCAGCAACCGCTTCTCCGCCGCCTGCAACTCGCTTAAATCCATCACCACTCCTTTGGAACCGCCACGGCACGAAAGGGAAGCCGCGCTCACGCGATTTTTACTTGCGCCCTCGTACCCTCGCCCCCTGCTTTTCACGCCACCAGCACTTCGGTCCCGTCCGGCACGCGCGAGCTCAACAGGTCCGGCAGCAGCGAAACCCGCTCCGCCGGCAAAATGCGTACCCGCTTGACCCCGCCAAGCAGCGCCTCGCGGCAGGCGTGGAGCTTGGGCAGCATGCCTCCGGTAACGACCGAGTCGCGGGTCAGCTCCGCGATCTGCCCGGTGTGCAGCCAGCGCAGCACCGCGCCGTCGGCCCCGCGCACGCCGGGCACGTCGGTGAGGAAGACCAGCGCGTCGGCATGGCAAGCCGCCGCGCAGGACGCCGCCATCTCGTCCGCGTTGACGTTGTAGTACTCCCCGTCGAAGCCGAGCGCAATCGACGAGATGACCGGCACTCCGCCCATCTTCCAGATCGCTTCGAGCCAGCGCGGGTCGGCCGCCGCGATCTCCCCGACATAGCCCAGGTCCGGGGCCGTCTGCTTTTTCCTCGCGCGGAACACCATCCCGTCGCCGCCCGACAGCCCCATGGCCGGGACAGCCTGCGCCGTGAGCGCCGCCACCAGACCCTTGTTGACCGCGCCGCCCAGAACCATCAGCGCCGTGTCCCGCGTTTCGGCGTCGGTGACGCGCAGGCCGCCGACGAACTCGCTCTGCTTGCCGAGCTGCTTGAGCGTGCGGGTGAGCTGTACGCCGCCGCCGTGGACTACAGCGACCTCGGCTCCGGCCCGGCGCAGGTCGGCAACGGCGCGGGCGCAGGCGCGCAGCAGCGCCGCATCCTGGAGCGTGGCCCCGCCCAGCTTGACGATGTATCTCACAGCAAGCCCTCCCCCTCGTCGAACCCATGCATCAGGTTCCAGTTTTGCACCGCCTGGCCGGCCGCGCCCTTGAGCAGGTTGTCCAGACAGCTCACCACGATCGCGCGCAGGCCGTCCGGCGCGACGGACACGCCCAGGTCGCAGAAGCTGGTCCGCTCGACCGCATTGATCTCGGGCAGGCCGGGAAAGACCCGGACAAGCCTGCGCCCTTTGTAGAAGTCTGTGAAGCAGGCCCGCGCCTGCTCGTCCGTCGTGGGCGAAGCGAAGCGTACATAGACCGTAGACAGGATGCCGCGCGGGATTGGGAGCAGGTGCGGGGTAAACGTGATCTCGCGCAGCCCGAGCTGCTCGCGCAGCTCGCCCCCGTGCCGGTGGCCCCACAAGCCGTACGCCGACAAGCTGTTGGCCGCGTGCATGAAGTGTGTTTTGGGGGTAGGCTCCCGGCCCGCGCCGGACACACCGGACTTCGCATCGGCGATGATACCGTGGGCCGGGTCGAGCAGGCCCAGCAAAGGCTTGAGCGCCAGGATGACCGAGGTCGCGTAGCAGCCGGGGTTCGCGACGAGCCGGGCACCGGCAATGGCGGCCGCGTGCAGCTCCGGCAGCCCGTAGACAGCCTGCGCCTGCACCGCGTCGGTCTCCGGAGTGTCCGCGAAGCCGTACACCGCGCGGTCGGCGGGGTCCGTAAGCCGCCAGGCACCGCTCAGGTCTACGATCCGAAAACCGCGGCGCAGCCCTTCCGGCACCCACTCCCGCGACTGTTCATGCGGGGTCGCGAGGAACACGGTATCGACGCCCGCCAGTGCTTCCCACGCAAACGGGCGTACCGCGAACGCGGCCTCCGGCGCGAGCCCGCGCAGACCGGGATGCGCGCGCAGCAGCGAGTCCTCCTCGCGGCCGAAGAACAGGGGCGGCGCGCCCGCGAGGCGCGGGTGCGTGAGCAGGAGCCGCGCGAGCTCCTGCCCGGCATAGCCCCGCGCCCCGACCACCGCTGTTTGCAGAGTTTTCAACCGATCATCACCTTCAGGCGCGAGGCCAGCGCCCCCGCCTGCCGCTTGTTCGGGCACACCAGCAGCACCGTGTTGTCGCCCGCCACCGTGCCCACCACCTCCGGCAGCTCCTCGTTGTCGAGCGCCGCCGCCACCGGCTGCGCCGAGCCCATCACCGTGACCAGCACCAGCAGGTTCTGCGCCTGCTTCACGCGCAGGCCGAAGCTCAGGAGCAGCTCGCCTAACGCGGGCAGGGCGTCCTCGTCGTCTTGCTCCGGCGAGGACCCGTTGCCGTTGAGCGCGTAGCCGCCCGGCCCCTTGCTCAGGCCCAGCTCGCGGATGTCGCGCGAAAGCGTCGCCTGCGTGACGTCGAAGCCGCGCTTGCCGAGCTTGCGCCGGAGCTCGTCCTGGCTCGCCACCTTGCCGCCGGACACCAGCGCGCGGATCGCGCCGTGGCGCTCGGCCTTGTTTTCAGAAGCGGTCACTGTATATAAATACGCTTTGCTGTATAACTATGCAAGTAGATCCGGCTGTGGAAAGCCTCCTCGCCGCCCCGCCGCCCGTCGCCCGGCCGGCTGCTTTTCACGCCGTGCACAGCCGGCTGTTTTCCAGGCACGAAGGACGTATAGTTGCTCATGGGCCGCCTCTCTCACTCTTTCCTCGCCGGCTTGTACGACCCGCGCTTCGAGCATGAAAGCTGCGGCACCGGCTTCGTCGCGACCCTCACCGCCGTCCCCTCGCACAAAATCCTGGAGCAGGCCCTCGAAGCCCTGGGCCGCCTGGCCCACCGCGGGGCCATCGCCGCCGACAGGCTCTCCTCCGACGGCATCGGCATCTGCACGGCCGTGCCCCGCGAGCTGCTGCTCGCCTCGTGCGGCTTGACGTTGAACCCGGAACAGCCGCTGGCCGTGGGTTCGGTCTTCTTCCCCACCCAGGCCGACGAGTCGCACTCCTCGCTCGAGGACGCGCTCGCCCACCAGGGCTTCGAGGTCCTGGCCTGGCGCAACGTGCCCACACGGCCGGAGATCTTGGGCGCGATCGCACGGTCCACCATGCCCGTCATCCGCCAGGTGCTGGCGACCACGAGCAATCCCGAGGCGATCGAGCGCCGCCTGTACCTGGCCCGCAAGGACTTCGAGCGTCGCGAGGCCCCCGGCTACGTCTGCTCGCTCTCCACGCAGACGCTCATTTATAAATCCATGTGCTCCGGCCGACAGCTGCCGCAGTTCTACGCGGACCTCGCCGACCCGCGCTACGTGACGCCGTTCGCCGTCTTCCATCAGCGCTACGCGACCAACGTCGCCCCGTCCTGGGACCGCGCGCAGCCGCTGCGGACCCTCGCGCACAACGGCGAGATCAACACCGTGTGGGGCAACCGCGCACGGATGGACGCCCGCGCCGCGACCCTTCCGGCCGAGCTGCACCCCATCCTCACCCCCGGCGGCTCGGACTCCGTCTCGCTCGACGAAACCGCCGAGCTGCTCGCGCATAACGGCCGCACGCTGCCGGAGTCGATTCGCCTCATGCTCCCACCGGCGCAGCGCGGCCGCCCATCCGCCTTCTTCTCTTACAACGAGGACGCGATCGAGCACTGGGACGGGCCCGCCGCGGTCATCTTCACGGACGGACGGTTCGTCGGCGCGGCGCTGGACCGGGTGGGTCTGCGCCCATGCCGCTACTTCCTCACCGAGGACGACCTGCTGGTGGTCGGCTCCGAGGCCGGCCTGGTCGACCTCGACCCGGAAACCGTCACGCACTCCGGACGCCTCGGCCCCGGGCAGATGCTTTGCGTCGACCTCGAGGAGAAGCACCTGTACGAAAACGACGAGGTGCTGGAGGTGTACGACGGCCGCGCGGCGCAGTACGAGCCCCTGCTCGACGAGCGGACGCTCGACCCCGACACGCCCGTCGCCCCGCTGCCCGAAGGCGAGCTCGATCGCCTGCACCGCGGCTACGGCTACACCCGGGAGGATGTCCGGATGGTTCTCGGCCCCATGGTCGCCGACGGCAAGGACGCCACCTGGTCCATGGGCGACGACACGCCGCTCGCGCCTCTGGCCCGCTCGCCCCGGCCCGTGTACGCGTACTTCCGCCAGCGATTCGCGCAGGTCACCAATCCGCCGATCGACTCCTTGCGGGAAGCGGTCGTTATCCAGCTGCACACCCGGCTCGGCCCCTGGCCCCTGCTGCTCGACAACCACGCCCGGCTTTCCGGCCTGTCGCTGGCCTCGCCGCTGCTCTCGCCCGGCCAGGCGGAAGCCCTGC
Source organism: uncultured Acidobacteriaceae bacterium (assembly GCA_964250745.1). Classification (GTDB taxonomy): domain Bacteria; phylum Acidobacteriota; class Terriglobia; order Terriglobales; family Acidobacteriaceae; genus EB88. Next base: position 2,223 of record CAXUHL010000028.1, on the reverse strand, counting down.
GGACCCGCTCGCACGATCTTCGCGACGAGCTTCCGCTGGCCATCCTGGACTGCCTGCTCGCCCCCGGCGCGACCCTGGCCGCCACGCTGGACGAGTTGGGCGCGAAAGCCTGCGCGCTGGTCCGGGGCGGCGCGGCCGTGCTGCTGCTCTCCGACCGGGCCGCCGATGCCGCGCACGCCCCTGTCCCCATGGCGCTCGCGCTCGGCGCGGTCCACTCGCGGCTCATCGAGGAAGGCATCCGCACCCTGGCCGGCCTGGCCGTCGAGGCGGGCGACTGCCGCGACGTCCACCACCTGGCGGTGCTGCTCGGCATGGGCGCGGCGGCGGTGTGCCCGTGGCTCGCGTTCGAGTCGGCCCGCGCCGCCGACCCGGCGCATGGTGAGGCGAACCTGATCAAGGCCCTCAACGGCGGCCTCGCCAAGGTCATGTCCAAGATGGGCATCTCCGTGCTCGATTCCTACCGCTGCTCGCACCTGTTCGACTGCATCGGGCTCGCTCCGGAGGTCGTGGAGCAGTGCTTCCACGGGGTCAGCTCCCCACTCGGCGGCATCGGCTACGCGGAGCTCGAACAGCAGACCCGCGCCCACTGGGCGGCCTACGCGCCGCCTCCGGCTCCGGCTTCCGAAGAGCCCGTGGCGGTCGCTGTCCCCGACCTTCCCGACCCCGGCTGGATCCGGTTCCGCAAGTCCGACCGCGCCGAGCCCCACGGCTGGCAGCCCTCCACGGTGCGTCTGCTCCAGACCGTCACCGGCGCGACCGCCCGGCCCGTGACGCCGGCCCCCGCTCCGGGCGCGGCCTGGGCTGCGTTTTCCTCGGCCTCGGTCGAGAAGGAGCCCGCAAACCTGCGCGACCTGCTGGACTTCCGCCCTGCCGGCGCTCCGTTGGCTTTGGATCGGGTGGAAGCGCCGGAGCCGATCCTCGCCCGCTGCCTGGCCAGCGCCATGAGCCTCGGCTCGCTTTCGCCCGAAGCCCACCAGACCGTGACCGCCGCCATGAACATGATGGGCCTGCGCTCCAACACCGGCGAGGGCGGGGAAGACCCGGCCGTGTACCAGGCGGATGCCGAGCTGGACCTGATCGGGCGCAAGGTACCCGCGCTGCTGCTCAACAACAAAACCAAGCAGATCGCCTCCGGCCGCTTCGGCGTCACCGCCGAGTACCTGCGCAACGCGGAGGAGATCGAGATCAAGATCGCCCAGGGCGCGAAGCCCGGCGAGGGCGGCCAGCTGCCCGGGCACAAGGTTTCGGGCTTGATCGCGCGCCTGCGCCACGCCCAGCCGGGCGTCACCCTTATCTCGCCCCCGCCGCACCACGACATCTACTCGATCGAGGACCTGGCTCAGCTCATCCACGACCTCAAGCGCGTGAACCCGGCGGCCGCGGTCGGGGTCAAGCTGGTGTCGGAGGCGGGCGTCGGCACGGTCGCCGCGGGCGTGGCCAAGGCTTACGCGGACTACATCGTGATTGCCGGCCACTCCGGCGGCACCGGCGCGTCGCCGCTCTCGAGCATCAAGTACACCGGCTCGCCCTGGGAGCTCGGGCTTGCCGAGGCCCAGCAAACCTTGGTGCGCTCCGGCCTGCGCGGACGCGTGCGCCTGCGCGTCGACGGCGGCCTCCGCACCGCGCGCGACCTTGTAACCGCCGCCATGCTCGGCGCGGACGAGTTCGCCTTCGGCACCGCCGTGCTCGTGGCGATCGGCTGCGATATGGCCCGCCAGTGCCACCTCAACACCTGCCCGGTGGGCATCGCGACCCAGCGCGAGGACCTGCGGAAGAAGTTCCGCGGCAAGCCAGAGCACATCGTCACCTTCTTCGAGGAGCTGGCGGGGGATGTGCGCGCCCTGCTCGCCCGGCTCGGCCTGCCGTCTATCGAGGACGCCATCGGCCGGACGGACCTGCTCGCGCAGGTGCGGGAGGCGAGCGGCATCGACCTGGCCCCGCTGCTGCATGCGGCCGCGCTTCCCTCCAGCCCGATGCGCACAGGGGGTCATCCTGAGGGGAGCAGCGACGAAGGACCTGCGTTTGCCCGCTCCCCCCACGCCTGGCAAGGCACCCGCAACGACCGCCCGGAGCCGCCCGAGGAGGCCCCGGTCGACGATGCCTGGCTCGCCCCGGCGCTCGCCGCCTACGAGGCGAACCAGCCCTTCAACTGGCGCGGCGCGGTCTCGAACAAGGACCGCACCCTGGGGGCGCGCCTTGCCGGCGAGCTTGCCCTGCGCCAGG
>CAXUHL010000027.1:9828-18017 GCA_964250745.1 uncultured Acidobacteriaceae bacterium | reverse complement strand
GCGCAAAAGAATGGTGCCGACCGGCAGCACGGTGCGCGGCAGCAGGGCGGCTTTCGCGGCCTGGACCCGTGCTTCCGCCGCGACGGCCCGGACCAGCTCCGGCACGTGACCGGTGCAGGCCGGCTTGCCGTTGAGCCGCAGCCGGACAGGGCCGTCGCAGCCGGGAGTCGCGCACCCAACGGCGAAAGCGGGCATGAGAGGGGCCGGCGAGGGATCTCCGGCCGGCGTGTACCGGGAAGAGCTTTGCATGGCGTGGTCCTTTCGCGTGGTCGTATCTTGAGTTAGCTGGCGCGGCGCAGCGGCTTGCGGCCCTGGCTGTGGAGGTCGGCGAGCAGCCCCCGCAGGCGGTGGAGCGCATGGGTGTGGATCTGCGAGATCCGGCTTTCCACCACGCCCAGAACCGTCCCGATCTCGCGCATGTTCATATCTTCGAAGTAGCGCAGCGTCATCACCAGACGCTCCCGCTCCGGCAGCGCGTCGATCGCGGCGACAATTCGGCGGCGCGCTTCCCCCTCCAGGCACTGGAACAAGGGATTGTCGGACTCCCGGGCCGGCACGAACGCCGCCTCATCCTCACCCGTGTCTTCCCCGCGCTCGGCGTTCAGCGCCGTGATCTCGAGCCCCTTCAGCTGCCCCTGGAGCTGCTGGAAGTGGAGCAGTGTCAAGCCTATCTCGGCGGCGACCTCCGCGTCCTGCGGCGGACGGCCCAGGCGGGTTTGGAGCAGCGAGGCGGCCTGCTCCACGGCGCGGCCTTTGCGGCGCAGCTCGCGCGGGCTCCAGTCGAGCGACCGGAGGCTGTCGAGGATCGCGCCCCGCACGCGAAACTGCGCGTAGGACCGGAACTGCACGCCCTTGCCCGCATCGTATTTGCGCGCCGCGTCCAGGAGGCCGAGCGTGCCGCTGCTCACCAGTTCGTCCAGCTCGATGTGCTGGGGCAGCCGCTCGCGGATCTGCCGGGCCACGTAGCCGACAATGGGCAGGTGCTCGAGAACGAGCTGCTGCTGCGCCTCGGTCAACGCGCCGTCGTGCGCTTCCTTCGCCCGCGCTGCCGGCTTCGGCTTCGGCGCGGCTGCCGGGAAGCTGTGTACCTGGCCGGGCCCGACCGCGATGTTGCCGATCACTGCCGCCGTTGCCGCGTTCCGCTCGATGCTCCGCACCTGTGTCTGCATTGCCCTGCTCCTCGATATCTGGGGTAAGTGGAGAGCGTTTGGATCGACCGCTCTGCCCTATACCCGGACATAAGTGCATCCACATGGCCGAAATTCGCACGGCATCCTGAAGCTTTCTTCATAAAGATTTCTTAAGAAGAGACGTCCCGACTTAGCCTTCTACGGGGTTGCGGGTAAGAATTTAGAAGCGGTTTCATCAATGGTTTTGCGGCTTCGGCGACCCTCGTGAGCCCCGCTCTGCGGCGGTTTCATCCGGGGCTTCACTGAGGTCGCGGGTTTATGAAACCGCTTCTAGCCGGCGAAAGTCCAGGCTTGCCGCAGGCGCGACAAAATCTCTCCGCCGCCTGATTGCGACGTGGAGGGTCCTTACCGCTTCTTGAAAATAAGCTCGCTTCATAGACACAAGAAGCGGACTTATCAATGGTTTTGCGGCTTGGGCGACCCTCGTGACCCCGCTTTGCGGCGGTTCTTATCCGGGGCTTCATCGAGGTTGCGGGTTGATGAGACCGCTTCTAGCCTGGGGAAACGCCGTCACTTATACCGGGCGCCCTAAGTGCGCGGCAATCGCCGCTGCGAGCGATTTACTCGAGCGCATCCCCGAAATCGATGCATCCCCGGCCGACCGCGGGCTGGGTTCCGGCCAGGATGCACGCGCGCTCGACGGCGTGCCTGAGCTCGCGCACGTTGCCCGGCCACGCGTGCGCGTGCAGCGCCGCGCGGGCGTCCACGTCCAGCCGCTTCACTGCCTCGCCGGGCTGCGCGAACTCCCGCAATGCCTGCTCGATCAGCGCGTCGATGTCCTCCGTCCTGCCGGCGAGCGCCGGGGTTTGGATCAGAAACACCGACAGCCTGTGCAGCAGGTCGAGCCGGAACTGGCCCTCCCTGGCCATGCGGGCCAGCGGGCGGTGCGTCGCCGCGACCACGCGGACATTGACAGCGATCTCTTCGTTTTCCCCGACCCGCTGGATCGTTCCGGACTCGAGAAAGCGCAGCAGCTTCGCTTGGGCCGCAAGCGACAGCTCCCCGACCTCATCGAGAAACAGGGTGCCGCCGTCGGCGGCCTCGATGCGGCCGGTGCGGCGATTCTGTGCCCCGGTAAAGGCGCCCCGAGCGTGGCCGAACAGTTCGGACTCGATCAGCGTTTCAGGGATCGCGGCACAGTTGACCGAAACCAGCTTGCCCGCGCGACCGCCCAGCCGGTGCACCGCGCGGGCCACCAGCTCCTTGCCGGTTCCGGTTTCCCCGTGGACCAGCACCGCGGTCGCCCGCGCGGCGACCAGGCGGATGCGGCGGCTGACTTCGAGCAGGCGCGGGTCGCTGCCGAGAAACTCGGGAAGCGGGGCGGCGGTGAGGTCTTCCCGTGTATTCTGCGCGGGAACCGCGGCTTCGGACAGCGGGAGGACCGGAGCCGCGAAAACGACCAGCTTGCCCTCTTGCGCTGCGGGCGCTTTGGGCGTTTCGGCCTCCGCGGCGTGGTTTGAAACGGCGCAAACCGTCCCGTCCAGGCCGGCCTGTGCGCGGCGCAGTGCGTGCAGCGCTTCGATGCGGAGCGGATGCGGCGAGGACGGCGCGGTAAGCGCGCCCCCGTCGAGTGCGATCATGGCCATGCGCGGGTACAACGCGTGCAGTTCCGCCACACACTCGTGTACATCGAGGTCCGGCAGCCAGGAATCGACCAGGCAGACCGAGGCCGGCGCTTCCTCGAGCAGATCGAACATCGCCGCTGCCGTCAGGGCGGTCCGCACGCTCCAGCGCATCGCCGCGAGCTCCGCGGTCAAGGCCTCCGACAAGGCGGCAGCTGTCGAGCAGATGAGCGCCGACCGGGTGCCGGCGTTGGAGTGGGGAGCGACTGCGGAAAGGCGGGCGAGCGGTGCGGTAGCCACGGCGGTCATCCTTGCGATCGGGGATCGAGGTCAGGGATCGAGGTCAGGGATTGAGGTCAGGCCCGGCAGAAGGACGCCGGAACGGAGTGGAAATCGCACCGCGCAGCGAAGAGCACGGGCTGGGGCTGCCGCGGGGTGAGCCGAAAGCCGAGGCCGCGGTGAGTCTCGATCGAGGGAGCACCCTCGTGCTCCCGCAGCTTGCGCCGGAGCGCGGCCAGATGGACATCCACGGGGTTGGCCTCGGCTTGGCTCGCTCCCGAGCCTGTCCCGGCCAGGGCAGCCCGCGACAGCACCTGTCCGGGAGCTGAGGCAAGCAGGACGAGAAGGGCGAACTCCCGACCGGTGAGGCGCAAAACCGCGCCATCCACGGAGGCTTCGCGGCGGAGCCGGTCGAGGGTGAGCGCGCCGTACCGCACCGGTACGTGCGCGCCGGCAGGAGCGGCCGCCCGCGCACGGCGGAGCAGCGCAAGGCAGCGAGCGCGCAGCTCGACGAGCGAAAGGGGCTTCGAAAGGCAGTCGGCCGCGCCGGCGAGCAGGCAGTCCGCTCGGAGCCGCGGGCTCCCTTCCCCGGTCAGAACGAGCAGGGGGCAGCGCGGGGCGAGCTGCCGCACACGCTCAAGAAGGGCGCTCGGGTCCGTGCCGGGCGCGGCCCCGTTCAGCGCCGACTCGAGGTCAAGCAGCACCAGGGCGGGTTCCCACTCGGCGAGCGCGGCCAGCAAGGTTCCTTCATCGGGAAACTGCTCCAGCATCGCCTCGTCCATGGCGCCAAGCGTCTGACCGAGGCGTTTCGCCAGTGCCGAATCCTTCACAGCAAGCAGAATGCGCATTCCCGTTCCCCCTCTGAATGCAAGGCTAAGGGCTGCCAAAGCGAAATCAAAGCGAAACCATGTCCCTTTCCGCGGCAGCAGTGCCGATCCGGGAAGCTTGATCCCCCAGTTCCATTTCGGGATTGTTCCCCGTTTTCTCTTCAGAAAAGTCTTGACACTCCGCCTCCTCTTCGTTCCTCTTCACCACTCGTGAACGTCTGCTCCCTCCAGGGAAGATTCGACGAAGATTCGTGCTTGCCCATTCGCCTTCTCTTCGCTACGATGGGCTTCTATGGCACTGACCAAGCGGCAAAAAGAGATCCTCGACTTCATCAAGGGCTTTCTGTCCGAGCACGAATACTCGCCCTCCTACGAAGAAATCGCCTCCGGCATGGGTCTCAAATCGCTCGCGACCGTGCACAAACATATCGCGAACCTGTTTGCCAAGGGCGTGCTGCACAAGGGGCACAACCGGAGCCGGTCCATCGACGTCCTTCCGCCCGCGGAAGCGCAGTCGCCTTTCCGGGGGCAACGGACGTGGACGGGCGCGCTCGACATGGGCCGTTTGCCCCTGATGGGGCGGATCGTTGCCGGGCTCCCGGTTGAAGCCGTGCAGACCACAGAGTCGATCTCGCTGGCGGACATCGTGGGAACCAAGGATGTGTTCGCGCTCGAGGTTCGCGGCGACTCGATGCGGGACGAGCATATCGTCAGCGGGGACTATGTGCTGGTGGAGCGGACCCGGACGGCTCGAGACGGCGAAATCGTGGTCGCCCTGGTACGTGGGGCCGAAACGACGCTCAAGCGGTTTTACCACCAGGGAAGCACGGTCCGGCTCCAGCCCGCCAATACGGAGATGCAGCCGATCCTTGTCCCATCGGCTCAGGTCGAGGTGCAGGGCCGGGTGCTCGGCATCCTCCGCAGGTACTGACGGGCGCGCACAACGAAAAACCCGGACATGAGGTCCGGGTTCGATACGAGCGGTATGCTGGAAAAACTCAGGAAGCGGCGACGCCGTTTGCCGCGATCACCTTGGTGACCGTCTTCGCGATGTGATCCTTCGGCACATAGCCCACGATCTGATCGGCGAGCTTGCCGTCCTTGAAGATCAACAGAGCCGGAATCCCGCGAATCCCGAAGCGGGCGGGGGTCGCGGAGTTGCGGTCCACATCCATCTTCATGACCTTGAGCTGGCCTTGAAAATCCTGCGCGAGCTCATCCACGATGGGAGCCAGCGCCTTGCACGGGCCGCACCATGCCGCCCAGAAGTCGACCAGGACCGGCTGCGCGGACTGGAGTACCTCGCGCTCGAACGAGCCGTCATTTACCTCGGATACGCCTGCACCTGCCATGCCACTCTCCCTTGTCACGAACCGGAATGCCCTTTGCTTGCGAAGGGTTCCATAAGTAGATGCGGTGCGTTTCGTGTTGGTCGCATGACCGGGCAGAGGCCTAAAGAGGAAGCGCCCGTGCTGAGAAAAGCCACGGGCGCGGGAGCAGCCCTCCCCCAGAGCTGCCCACCGCATGAACATAGAATTTACAGGGTGCAATGTAAAGAAAACTTAGGTAACAGAAAAATAACCACTGTCCCAAACCAGATCAGCCCCCACATCCGCGTCAACATCAGTGTCTAGACCGGCGACCCAACCGGCCCGAGCTCCGCGGGCTCCCGGCCGAGCGGGCAGGCGAGCGTTTCAGCCAGATCGGACGGGCCGCATCGCTCCCGGACGCGGTTGCGGGCGGCAACCGCCGCCGCCTCGTTGTCGAGCAGCAGCAACACGCCCGACCCAGCCCCGCTCAGGGTGACGCTCAAGATGCCGTCCCGGCCCGCCAAGGGCAGGAGCCGCGGCAAGAGCGGGCATACTTCCGACCGAAACGGCTGGTGCAGCGTATCGCGGGTCGCCGCCGCGAGCAGGCCCGCATCGCCGCGCGCGAAGGCGGCCGTGAGCAGGGCGACATTTTGCAGGTTCGGGACGATCGCGGCGCGGGCATACTCGGACGGCAGAACTCCGCGCGAAGCGGTGGTCGCGAGCGCGGCGGCCGGCAGGGCCAGCAAGGCATGCCACGCGGGGGGCGGCGCGAAGCTGACCGCCCGCACCCGCGGACGGCGCTCATGCCGGGCATCCGCCTCGACCCCCGCTACCGTAAACCCGCCGAACACACAGGCAGCCGCGTTGTCCGGGTGGTGTTCGAGCGCAGCGGCTTCATCCAGGATGCGCGCTCGAGACCACCCGAGCCCGCCATACATCGAAGCAAGCGCGAGCCCAGCCAGGCGCGACGCAGCCGAGGAACCGCAGCCCATGCCGATCGGGATGCCGTTCCGAACCTCGAGAGTGAGCGGGGTGGGTTCGCCGCGGCCGTACCGCGACCAGGTTTGCCGGTAGGTGTGGAGCAGGAGGTTCGGGGCGACCTGGCCGCAGATCTCCGGGTTACGCCCGGAAGCGCGAACTTCGAACGTGGACGACGGGGCGGCGTCGACCTCCAGGTACAAAGCGAGCGCCAAAGCCGCGGTGTCGAAGCCGGGGCCGAGATTGGCGGAGGTCGCGGGCAGCCGCAGGTGGACGGGACCGGAAACGCTCACGCGAGGACGGGTTGCCCTTGTTCCCGCGCGAGCGCGGCCAGAACGGCGTCCGCGGACGGGTCGAGCGGGGTGGAGGGCCGGCGGCTGGCTTCGATCGGAGCGGCCAGGGGCGCTGCCTCTTCGGCGGAAAGAAGGCTCCCCCGGTGGTACTCGATCGTGTAGTCGGAGTCCTTGAGGGTGTGGCCCGTCAGGAAAAGCACGGCGGAGTCGCTCTTCCCGATCACGCCGGCGCGCTGCAGCTTCTTGAACCCGGCCAGGGTGACGGCGGAAGCCGGCTCGCAGCCCAGGCCCTCGCGGCCCAGCTCGGCTTTGCTCAGCGCGGTCTCGGCTTCGGATACCTGCTCGCACCTGCCGCCTGTTTCCGCGAGCACGCGCCGCGCCTTGCGCCAGGAAGCGGGATTGCCGATCTGGATGGCGGACGAGCGCGTGCGGGCGTGGACAGGTTCGAGCAGGTCCGCGCCGGACTGGAGCAGCCGGTAAAGCGGGTTTGCCCCCTCGGCCTGCACGACGTGCATACGCGGGAGCCGGCCGGTGAGCCCGAGCTCGCGCAGCTCCTCAAAGCCCTTGCCCAATGCGGACACGTTGGCCAGGTTGCCGCCGGGCACCAGGACATGGTCGGGCACCTGCCAGTCGAGCGCCTCGGCCAGCTCGAACGCCGGTGTCTTTTGGCCCTCGAGCCGGTAAGGGTTGACTGAGTTGAGCAGGAAGATGGGCGCGCGGCGGACCAGTTCGGCCAGCACCCGGACGCAGCCGTCGAAGTCGGTGCGGAGCTGAAAGGTTTCCGCTCCGTAGTCCATGGCCTGCGAAAGCTTGCCCCAGGCGATCTTGCCTTCGGGGATCAGCACCAGCGCGCGCATCCCGGCGCGGGCGGCGTAAGCGGCCATGGCCGCGGAAGTATTGCCGGTCGAAGCGCACGCGACCGTCTTGAAGCCGCCCTCGCGCGCGACGGACAAGGCGGCGGTCATCCCGGTGTCCTTGAAGGAGCCGGTCGGGTTCAAACCCTGGTGCTTGGCGAACAGCCCCTCGTGCCCGAGCGCCCGCGCGTTGTGGCGCAGGTGGTAGAGCGGAGTGTTGCCCTCGCGGAGGGTGACGGCCTCGGACGGCTGCTCCAGGATGGGCAGCAGCTCGCGAAAGCGCCAAACACCGCTCTGATCGATCGCTTCGTGCGAGATGCGCCGGGCCCGCCACACCTGCCGCAACAAGCCGGCATCCTGCGAGGCGAGTCCGGGGTAGCGAACCGCGTACAGGTCGCCGCAGGGGCAGCGGAGATCACCGGCCAGAGCGGACGAAGCCACTGAGGAGCCGCAGCCGGTGCAGACAAGCGTGTGAGCCGGGGTTGCCGCGGCGGCTTCCGGAAGGGGGGAAAGGGTGGCATGCGCCATACGTGGTTAGCCTAGCACCGCTTCAAGGCCGGGAGGCAGGGCGAACGTTACGGAAGGCATGTGCGGGAGCGTGATTTCGTTCCGTTTCCGTCCGCGGCGCGGCTGGAAGCGGCCTCATAAACCCGCAACTTCAGTGAAGCCCCGGATGAGACCCGCGCGAAGCGGGGCTCACGAGGGTCGCCGAAGTGGCAAGACCATGTATGAGACCGCTAGACCGCTTCCAGACCGAGCCAGCCTTCTTGCCGGGCTCGTGAGCGGAAACTGGACCGAGCGGCCTCCGGGGCGGTGGAGCGCCCCGGGGCCGGGGGCGCGGGGGGGGAGTGTCGCAGATGCACAAGAATGCGCAAGCCTCCTGGGTGCGGGTGTTT
>CAXUHL010000027.1:3971-9818 GCA_964250745.1 uncultured Acidobacteriaceae bacterium | reverse complement strand
GGTCGCCGAAGCGACCCCGGGGCCGTGGCCGAGGTGAGGAAGTGTTCAAGATGAACAAGAATGCGAAAGCATCCTGGTTCCGGTTGTTTGTCGCCGTCGCGCTTGACTGGCGGCCGGTACTGGCAATCGTTTCGCGAAGCGGGCGCTTTCCGGATGTACCGGCGTATTTTGGTGCGAATGCACACGAAAAATCGTAAGATTTCAGCCATGGCGCAGCAGCTCACACCCCGGGAAGCGGCGATCCGGCTCGGCATCTCCTATCCGACCATGAAGCAGTGGCTCTACCGGGACAAGATCAAGGCGACCCGCACGCCGGGCGGGCATTACCGCATCGCCGAAGCGGAGCTCGACAGCCTGCTCTACGCGGCCAAGCAGCCTGAAACACCCCGCCGCGAGATGATGCGAACGGTTTCCGGGCGCAACCAATTGGTGGGGCGCGTGGTGGAGGTCAAGGTGGCCGGCCGTCTGGCGCAGGTCAAGCTCTCGCTCGGCGGGCAGGTGCTCACCTCCATCATCACGGCGGAGGCCGCGCGCGAGCTTCGTTTGGAAGTCGGCGAAACCGCGGCGGCGCTGGTCAAGGCGACCGAGGTCATGGTGCTGCGCGTATGAGCCGCCGCTTTCTCACTCTGATCCTGGGCTTGGCGGCCGGCGTTTCCGCCGCGCAGACCGCCCCTCCGGCGCTGCGGGTCGCAGCCGCCGCGGACCTGCAGCCGGTGCTTCCGGCGGTGCTGGACGGCTTTGAAAAAGCGACGGGCATCCACGCCGAGGCCACTTACCAAAGCTCCGCCGTGCTGACCCAGCAGATCTTCGACGGCGCGCCCTACGACCTGCTGCTGGCCGCCGACACCGCCTACCCGCAAAGGCTGGTGGACAAGCAGCTGACCTCGGGCGGCACGGTCGTGTACGCGAAAGGCACGCTGGTGTTGTGGGCCCGGCACAACGCACCGATGCTCCAGGGGCAGCCGCTCACCTTCGCGGTGCTGCGCTACCCGGCGCTCAACACGGTCGCCATCGCCAACCCGCAAACCGCGCCCTACGGCAAGGCCGCCCAGGCCGCCATCGACGCGCTCAGCCTGACCAGCACGCTCGCGCCCAAGCTGAGGCGCGCGAGCAACGTCGCACAGGCGGCGCAGTTCGCCGACTCCGGCAACGCAGACGTGGGCTTTCTGTCGCTGACCAGCGCGCTGACGCCCAGGCTCAAGGCCGACGGCAGCTATGTCGCCGTGCCCAGGGAGTTGTACCCGCCCATTCTCCAAGGCGCGGTGGTCCTCAAGGGCGGCAAAAACATGGTCAGCGCCGGGCGCCTGCTCGACTACCTCCGCAGCCCCGGCGTCCAGGCTACTTTGCGGGACCGCGGCCTCGACCCCGCTCCCTGAGCCCGCCGGTGGACACCGAGGCGCTTTCGCTCACGCTGCGGCTCGCCGCGCTCACCTCCGTCCTGCTGCTCGCGCTCGCGGTGCCCCTGGCGGCGTGGCTGGTTTTTGGGCGAACCCGGGGCCGCGCGGCGGCCGAGGCCGCGGCCATGCTGCCTCTGGTGCTGCCGCCGACCGTGATGGGCTATTACCTCCTCATCCTGCTCGGCCCGTCGACCGGGTTTGGCCGGGCGCTGGCCCATTTGGCCGGCCACCCTCTGGCTTTTTCGTTCGAGGGGCTCCTGATCGGGTCCATGATCTACAGCTTGCCGTTCGCCTTGCAGCCGCTGGTGGCGGGCTTCGGCCAGGTTCCGCGGGAGCTGCTGGAAGCCGCGGCGCTGCTGGGCGAAAGCCGCTGGGGCACCCTGCGCCGGGTGGTCCTGCCGCTTTCGCGCCGGGCGCTCGTCGGGGCCGGGCTGCTCGCCTTCGCGCACACGGTCGGCGAATTCGGCGTGGTGCTCATGATCGGCGGCGACATCCCCGGCGCGACCCGCACTTTGTCGCTGTCCCTGCTCGACCAGGTGCAGGCGTTCGACTACGCGGGAGCCAACCGGACGGCGCTGGTGCTGCTCGCCGCCTCCTTTACCGGGCTGGCGGCGCTGTACGGCTGGCGGGGACGGCGCGTTGCTGCTTGAGGTCGACGCCCGGCTCACCCTGGGCCGGCTCGCGCTCGCGGCCCGGTTTCTAGTCCCGGCGGACCGCGCCGCCCTGTGGGGGCCTTCGGCCGCCGGTAAAAGCACGCTGCTGCGGGCGATCGCGGGGCTCGAGCCGTTCACGGGCTGCGTTCGCCTGGACGGGCAACAACTCGCGATGCCGCCCGGCGCGCGCCCGGTCGGCTTGCTCGCCCAGGGCGCTGCGCTGTTCCCCCATTTGTCGGCCGAGGAAAACGTGCGCTTCGGGCTGCGCGCGCTTCCCCGCCCCGAGCGCGACGCGCGCGTCGATGAGGTGTGCGCGCTGCTGGCGCTCGACCCCCTGCGCGCACGCCGCCCCGCGGGCTTGTCCGGCGGCGAGCGGCAAAGGGTAGCCCTGGCCCGCACGCTCGTCCGGCGGCCCCGTCTGCTTTTGCTCGACGAGCCGTTCAGCGCGCTCGACGTCGCGCGCAAGGCCGAGCTGTGGGCGCTGCTCGACGGCTACCTCCGCGCGCACGGAATGGCTTCCCTGCTGGTCTCGCACGACCCCGCAGAAGTGTGGCGCTGGGCCGCGCACGTAGTCCGCCTCGAAGCGGGCGCGGTCACCGCGGAAGGCCCGCCCGGCCTGGTCCTGGGGCAGGAACGGGACCTGGTACTCCGGCAATTCGCGCCCGCCGCGGGCTTCCCGTTGAGGGATACACACAAGCGTCAAGGCTGAAGATGCCGGCCGCTGCCTGCCCGCGCGAGGAAACGGCGAGGCGGAGCAAACCTCGGCAACGGTGAGCGCGCGAGCAAAGCCGTCTGCCGTATGAAGTGCGTGGCCCGCCGCGTGCGTGCGTTCAAGCCGGTGCAAATTGTTTGTGGTCGGCACGGTTACGAATGGGTCAGTTCCTTTGACAGGTGCTTCCGGCTGAGGCAAAGTGAAGAAGTAGGGCGAAGAAAAGGAGAATATCCCGACTCTTTTGCCGCGCGCGGGAGGGACTGCAATGGCTTCAGGAAGTCGGGCGAACGTTGTGCGGGAGGCGATCGAGGCGGAGCTGGCGGACAGTTTCGCTTCAGCGCTCAGCCCGAAACCCTGCGTACAACGGCCGTTGCTGCCGTTCCATGTCGGCGCGCTCGATGCCCTGACGAGCGGCGGCGCGCCCGCCGGGGCGGTGACGGAGCTGGTGGGGCTGGGCAGCACGGGCAAGACCGGGGCGGCCATGCGGCTGCTGGCCGGGGCCATGCGGGTCGGCAAGGTATGCGCCTGGGTGGATGCGAGCGATACCTTCGACCCGCAAACCGCGGCTGCGAACGGGATGCCCCTGCCGCAGCTGCTGTGGGTGCGGTGCGGCGCACCCGCGCAACCCGCGCCCGAGACGGCAGCGCGCGCGGCCATGGAGCGGACCGGGCCGCCGATGGAAAGCAAAGGCACACACCCCCGGGACGAAGCGCGCGGGCTGGACCTGGCAGTGGGCGGCCTGTTCGCCGCGGCGCGCGCTTCAACGATCGGTGCGGCGAGTAGCTTGCGGGATGCGGGCACTCCGGCAGCGCCTGCGCGCGTTGCGAGCCACGGTTCCGACCGCAACCCGGAAGACTGGCCCGATGCGAGCCGCACCGGCATGCACTCCACCCGCAACCGGCAAGGGCTGGGGACGCCCGGCGCGCCCAATCGGCCGCTTTCGCCGTACAAGCGCGCCCCGCACACCCCGCGCCCGGCGTTCCGGCCCGTGCCGCGTTCGGAGCAGGTGGCCGAGGACCGGATGCCGGGACGCTCGGCGGCAAGCGGCTCGGGTTCTGTTCCGGGCGGCGGCCCGGCGCCCCTGGGTGAGCCGAAGCAGATGCCGAGGCAAACGCCGGACCGGATTTCAGACCGGACATCCGACCGGCCCTGGCAGCGCCTCGATCAGGCACTTCGCGCGGCGGACCTCCTGCTGCAGGGGGGCGGGTTCGGGGCGGTGGTACTGGACCTGGGCTCCGTCGCGCCCGAACACGCCCTGCGCATCCCGGCGGCCACCTGGTTCCGGTTCCGCGCGGCTGCGGAGGCGAGCGGGACCGCGTTTGTGCTCCTGTCGCAGGCTCCGTGCGCCCGGTCGAGCGCGCGTTTGGTGCTCCATTTCGAGCCGCTGCGTGTACGCCTGGCGGGCGGGACCGTGGTGGAAACGATGGAATACGGCGCGGCGATCGCGCGGCAGCGGTTCGTTTCCGCCGAGGAGGACGGGCCGCCCCGCAAGCAGCCCAAGGCTGTCTGGCAAGCGAGCAGCTATGCGGGAGCAGCCGACGCAGGCAGCGGCGCGGAGCCCGTGCGGCTGCTCGCTCCGGTACTTGCCTGGCGCGCCAAGATGCCCGCTTCGGCGCAGGGTGGTTTATGAGCGCCGGCGAAGCAAAACACTCCGCGGAGGCGCAAAGCCCGCCATCCGCGAACCCTGGGAGCGGGCTGCCCGTGCCTCCGGGGACCCGCGCGGGTTCCCGGCCGGCGCGGCCCGCGTCCGTCTGGGCCGCTGCCGGGCCTGGAGCAAATGCCCCTTTGTACGCCTGCGTGTACGCTCCGGAATTTCCCGCCCAGGCCCTGCTGCGCCTGCGGCCCCACTTGCGCCGCGCCCCGGTGGCGGTTGTGGAGGGCGCGCCGCCGCATGAGCGGGTGTGCGCCGCCACTGCCCTGGCCCGGCGCGACGGGGTGCGCGACGGCATGACGCGGGTGGAAGCGGAATCGTTTGGAGGCATGGTTTTGCTCGCGCGGTCGCTCGCGGAGGAAGCCCGGGCCCGGGCGGCGCTTGCAAGCTGCGTGGGCGGGTTCGCGCCCGCGGCCGAGCCCTGCCATACCGATGCCGCAGCCGCGTGCGTGCTCGACGTAAGCGGGATGGGGCGGCTCTACCCGAGCCCGCGGGCCCTGGCCGGGGCGCTGCGCCAGGCGCTCCGGCCGCGCGGGCTGTACGCCTCCGTCGCGGTATGCGGCAACTTCGACGCGGCCCGCGCGCTGGCCCGCGGCAGCGAAGGCCTCACGGTGGTCGCGCCAGGCGAAGAGAGGCAGGCGCTTGCGCCGCTGCTGCTGCCGGTGCTGGACCTGACCGAGGAGCAGGCCGCGACGCTCGGGCTGTGGGGCATCCACACGCTGGGCGGCCTGGCGGCGCTGCCCGCGCGCGAGCTGGCGGCGCGCATGGGTCCGGCGGCAAAGGCGCTCCACGCGCTGGCCCGCGGCGAGCATCCGCACCTGTGCGCACCCGCGCCGCCCGCGTGGGAGCTCCGCGAGGAGCTCGAGTTCGACGCGCCGGTGCGGGTGCTGGAAGGAATCCTGTTCGTGCTGGGCGCGATGCTGGACCAGCTGATCGCGCAGGCCCGGGAGCGGGTGCTGGCGCTTGCGACGGTGACGGTGCGTTTGCGCCTGGGCGCGCGGGCGCTGGACACGGAGGACGATGGACGGGCGGATGCGGGGCCGGTCCATTCCGGTCCCGGGCAGGCGCGGGCGCGAGAAAGCGGCGGAAACAGTGGGATGCACCTCATCCCGGCGCTTGCTTCGGGAGTAAAAGCAGCCGTTCCGGAACCTGGACCGGTAGAGGTGCAAATGCTCCAGGGCCGCGTGCATACCCGCACAATCCGCCCCACGGTGCCCACGCAGAACAAGCGCCTGCTGCTCAAACTGCTGCAGCTGGATTTGCAGGCCCACCCGCCCGGCGCGCTCGTGCTGGCCGTGGCGCTGGAAGCGACAGCCGCGAAAACGGGAGCGGTGCAGGCCGGGCTGTTCGCGCCGCCCTTGCCGGAACCTTCGCGGCTCGACGTGACGCTCGCGCGGCTGACGGCTCTTGTCGGCGAGGGCCGGGTGGGCGCGC
>CAXUHL010000027.1:0-3961 GCA_964250745.1 uncultured Acidobacteriaceae bacterium | reverse complement strand
CCCGCCCCGCGCGACACCTACGCGCCGGACAGCTTCACGGTCGGCGCGTTTCAAAACCGACCCGCCCTCAAAGCCGAGGACTGTACACCCGCTCCGGCCCTGCGGCAGCTGCGCCCGCCTGAGCCTGTGCCGGTTACCACCGAGGCCGGCGAGCCCAAACGGTTCTCCTTTCGCGGCGAGTTGTTGCACGTACGCTCCGCCTGCGGCCCGTGGCGCGCGAGCGGGTCCTGGTGGAGCCCGGAGCCGTGGGCGCACGAGTGCTGGGACGTCGTCGCCGCCCCCACCTCGTCCGCCGCCGCCCGGCCGTCGGCTTTCCTGTGCTGCCGCCTGCGGTTCGACCTCCAGGCCCGGCAGTGGTGCGTGGAGGGCGTGTATGACTGAGCCGTACGCGGAGCTGCACGCGGCGAGCGCGTTCTCCTTTCTGGCCGGGGCGTCGCTGCCGGAAAACCTGGTCGCCCGCGCGGCGGAACTCGAGCTGCCCGCGGTTGCCCTGCTCGACCGCAACGGAGTGTATGGCGCGCCGCGGTTCCATACCAAGGCCGCGGCGATTCTGAAAGGCGGGGGTCCGCCGGTGCGAACGCACTTCGGCTCGGAAATCAGCGTAAAAGTGGGCGGGGAGGCGCGCCTGCCCCTGTTGTGCGCCACGCAGGAGGGCTACCGCAACCTGTGCCGGATGGTGACCCGGATGAAGCTGCGCGCGCCGGGCAAGGAGGAGGGCTCGGCCCTGCTCGCCGATCTCGAAGCCTACGCCGGCGGCCTGCTGTGCCTGACCGGCGGCGAGGACGGCCCACTGCATCTGGCGCTGAGTGCGGGCGGCGAAGTGGAAGGCCGCCGCGTGCTGGAGCAATTGCGGGATATTTATGGCCAAGGCAATGTCTATGTCGAGCTCCAGCGCCACTACGAGCGCGATGAGGAGTGGCGCAACCAGGCCGCCGTGCGCCTGGCGCGCTCCCTGCGCTTGCCGCTGGTCGCGACCAACGGCGTCCGTTACGCCGTACGGGGCGAAAGGCCGCTGCTCGATGTGTTCACGAGTATTCGCCACGGGCACAAGCTGGAGCAGGCCGGCCGTCTGCTCACCCGCAACGCGGAGCGGCACCTGCGTTCGGGCAGTGAAATGTGCGCTCTGTTTAATGATCTGCCGGACGCAGTCGCGAATACGCTGGAGGTTTCCAGCCGCCTCGAGTTCACGCTCGACAAGCTGGGCTATGAGTTCCCCCGCTACCCGGTCCCGGAGGGTGAGACGATGGCCTCGTTCCTGCGCAAGCGGGTCGAGGAGGGGCTTGCGAGGCGATACCCGCCCAGCTCGCCGCTCAAGGACAAAGCCCGCAAGCAAGCCAAGCGTGAGCTCGCCCTCATCGAACACCTCGGCTTTGAAGGCTATTTCCTCATCGTCTGGGACATCGTCCGGTTCTGCGGCGAGCACGACATCCTCATCCAGGGCCGAGGCTCGGCGGCGAACTCCGTCGTCTGCTACGTGCTCGGGATCACGGCAGCTGACCCGATCAAGATGGAATTGCTTTTTGAGCGTTTCCTGAACGAGAACCGGGGCGAGTGGCCCGACATCGATCTGGACCTGCCGTCGGGCGAGAAGCGCGAGCAGGCGATCCAGTATGTGTACCAACGCTACGGCGAGCTGGGCGCGGCCATGACCGCGAATGTCATCACTTACCGGGGCCGGTCGGCGGCTCGGGAGGTCGGTAAAGTTTTAGGGTTTGATCCTGAAACCCTGAATCGCTTGTCGAGCCTGGTGGGCCACTGGGAGTGGAAGGCCGAAACCGACACCATGCCCAACCAGTTCGCGCAGGCGGGATTCGACCTGACGCACCCGCGCATCCGCACCTACCTCGACCTGTGCCTGGCGATGCAGGACCTGCCCCGGCACCTGGGCCAGCACTCGGGCGGCATGGTGATCTGCCAGGGCCTGCTCGACCAGGTGGTGCCGCTTGAACGCGCTTCCATGCCGGGGCGCACGGTGATCCAGTGGGACAAGGAAGACTGCTCCGACATGGGCCTGGTGAAGGTGGACCTGCTGGGCCTGGGCATGATGGCCGTCATCAAGGACACGATCGAGCTGGTGCGCTCACACCACGGCCGCGAGTTGAGCCTCCATGGGCTGCCGCCGGACGATGGGCCGGTGTTCGACACACTGTGTCGCGCCGATACCGTCGGGATGTTCCAGGTGGAAAGCCGCGCGCAAATGGCGAGTCTTCCGCGCAACATGCCGCGCCGGTTCTACGACATCGTGGTGCAGGTGGCGATCATCCGGCCCGGGCCGATCGTGGGCAAGATGATGCACCCCTACATGCGCCGGCGGCAGGGGCGCGAGCCGGTCACCTATCCGCATCCCTCACTGATCCCGGTGCTCAAGCGGACCCTGGGTGTGCCTTTGTTTCAGGAGCAGCTGCTGCGCATGGCGATGATCGCGGCGGACTTCTCCGGCGAGGAGGCCGAGGAACTGCGGCGCGCGGTCGGCATGCGGCGCTCGCGCGAGCGCATGGACCAGCTCGTCGTCAAACTGCGCGCCGGCATGACCGCCAAGGGCCTGGACGCCGCGACCCAAGAGCACATCGTCAACTCGGTTTCCTCGTTCGCGCTCTACGGTTTCCCGGAAAGCCACGCGGCGAGCTTCGCGCTCATCGCGTACGCCTCGGCGTACTTCAAGGTGCACTACCTGGCCGCATTTACCTGTGCGATGCTCAACAACCAGCCAATGGGCTTCTATATGCCCGCGGTCGTCGTCAAGGACGCGCAGCGGCACGGGCTGCGCATCCTGCCGGTTTGCGTACAGCGCTCGCGCTGGGAGTGTACTTTGGAGCCGGAGCGCGCGGGATACGCGCTGCGGATGGGGCTGATGTACGCCAAGGGACTGCGAGCCGCGGCGGCGCAGGCACTGGTTGCAGACCGGGAAGAACGGGGCCCGTTCACGAGTGTTGACGACCTGGCGGCGCGGGTAGGCGCGGCGAACCGGTTCGGTTACTTGAAAAACGGCCTGAGCCGGGGCGAGCTGGTGCAGCTGGCGCGCATCGGTGCGCTCAATGCGCTGGATGCGGTCGAGCATCGGCGTGACGCCTTATGGCAGGTGGAGCAGGCCGGGCGGCCGGCGGGGCCCCTGCTTTTGCGCGCCGGTTCAGAAGGGGAGCCCTCGCCGCTCAAGCAGATGACCGTCGAGGAGCGGCTGGTCGCGGATTTCGGCGCCACCGGCCTGACCACCGGTCCGCATCCCATGCAGTACCGGCGTCAGGGTCTGCGGGCGTCCGGCGTGCTCGCGGCAAGGGAGCTGTCCCGCATGCGCGACGGCGTGTACGTGCGCACGGCCGGATGCGTGATCGCCCGGCAGAGGCCCGGTACGGCGAGCGGGTTCATCTTTCTTTCGCTGGAGGACGAAACCGGCATCAGCAACGTGGTCGTGCACCCGGAGCTGTACGAGCGCGAGCGCCTCCTGGTGACCGGCGGCAAGTTCCTCCACGTCGAAGGCCGCCTGCAAAACGACAATGGCGTGGTGCATGTGCGCGCCGAGCAGATTGCGGCGCTCGCGGTGAGCCAAGCGCCAATGCGCTCGCACGACTTTCACTAACTGCTTTCTTACTTCTGAGCTCGAGCTTCGCCGTTTGGGCCTTTCCGAAGCCTTCGCATGTGAGCAGCAGGCGCTTTGCGATAGCCTCGGTGAAGACCCGGATGAGCCCGCCGCAAAGCTGGGCGCGCGGGGGTCGCCGAAGCCGCAAAACCACTGATAAGACCGCTTTCAGGATTTCCGCAGGTATCGCTGCAACTTTGTCCTGCATGCCCCGAGGTTTACACGAGCTGCCTGCGCGCGGTCATGTGCATTCAGTCTCTACGTGCGAAGGTAAGCCGCCGACGGCGCTGCCACAGAAGAGCTCCCGCCGGGGTCACCGACAGGTACAAGCCCGCGCCCGCGCTGAGCGTGTACGCCTTGTCCTTCGCCCGCTTCACTTCCCAATTC
>CAXUHL010000026.1:3111-18202 GCA_964250745.1 uncultured Acidobacteriaceae bacterium | reverse complement strand
GCGTCCGACCTCCTCGCGGATGCCCGCATCGCCCTCACCGCCCCCCCCAACCCTGCCAACGGAGACGTCCCGCTGAACGGCACCATCGACGTCGCCTACTCCGGCAAGTCGAACTCGCTGGTCGTGCACCAGCTCGACGCCCACACCCGGGCCACGCAGCTCGACGTGACCGGCGGCGTCGGCCTCGCCGCCGGGGCTCGCTCCTCGCTTCGCACGCAGCTCACCGTCGGCGACCAGAATGAGTTCCCCAAGCCGCTGGCTGCCTTCGGCATCGGCTCGGATAAGGTGCCGGTCGCGCTGCACGGCCAAGCCTCGTTCAATGGCATGGTTACCGGCTCGCTTGCCGCCCCGGATGTCACCGGCCACCTCGCGGTCAACAACTTCGACGTGCTTGTCCCCAGCGCGGCCGCGCCGGCCGTGACCAACCCTCAGGGGCAAACCGTGGCGGTCCCGACGGCCGTCACCGCGGGCGCGCCCACGCCCTTCCATCTCGATTCCCTCGTTGCCGACGCCGAGTACTCCCCCGAGCTGATCCGGGTGCAAAGCGCCGTGGTCACGCGCGGCACAACCCAGATCCACGCCGCGGGCACGCTCCATGCGCACAAAACCCGCCGGAAAGGCTACGCGTTCGACAACGACGCTGCCCTCGACGCCACGGCAAGCATCGCGAAAGCGAACATTCCCGACCTGCTCGCCCTTGCCGGGCAAAGCACCGTCCCGGTCACGGGTACGCTCAACCTGGACGTCCACGCGGGCGGCACGCTCGGCAACCTGAACGGCGGCGGCCACCTCGCCGTCGCCGGTGGCGAAGCCTACGGCGAACCGTACAAGAGCCTCAACGCGGACCTGGTTTTCGCCGGGCAGGAGGTGGGCGCGTCCCAGCTCACCTTGCTCGCGGGAGGCGGCTCGGTCACCGGCAACGGCGGCTACAATCTCACCACCAAGCGCTTCCATGCACAGGCGCAGTCCAGCGGGCTCGCGCTCCAAAACTTCCAGTCGCTCAAGAAATCCCCCGTGGCCGTGCGGGGACAGCTCGCCTTCGACCTCCAGGGCTCCGGGACCGCCGCGAAGCCCGAGGCCCGCGCCGCGGTCCACCTCACGGACCTGGCAGTCGCGGCCCCGGCGGGCGGCGCTCCCACCACTGGCGAGGTCGACCTCGAAGCTTACACCGAGGCCGGCTCGCTGATCGCCGACCTCAACGCGCAGCTCAACGGCGCGCTCGCCAAGCTGCACGCGCAGGCGGGCCTTTCCGGCAACTACCCCGCCCAGGCCAGGCTCACCCTCGACCACCTCGACATCAACCCCTTCCTCCAGACCTTCAACGTCACCGGGGTGCGCGGGTCGTCGGTCATCAACGGCACGGTCACCGTCAACGGCCCGCTCAAGACCCCGAAGGCCCTCAACGGCACGGCCGACCTGTCCCGCATCGCCGTCACCGCGCAAAACGTCACCCTCGGCACCGAAGGCGGGCTCCACGCCACGCTCCGCGACGGTCTCGCCGCGCTGGCCCCGGTCCACATCACCGGCGGCGGCACGGACCTCCACGTCGAGGGCCGGGCGGAGGTCTTCGGGACCAGCCGCCTGCTCGACGCCAAGGCCGACGGCACCGCCGACCTCGGCATCGCGCACACCTTCGACCCCGACATTCAGTCCTCCGGTCAGGTTCAGCTCCACTTCACCGCCGCCAATACGCTCGAACGGCCCGATCTGAACGGTTCGGTCGACTTCCACGACGTAAACCTGGCCTACGGTGACCTGCCGAACGGCCTCAACCACCTCAACGGCTCGCTCGTCTTCGACCAGGGCAGGCTCACCGCGCAAAACCTCGTTGCAACCTCGGGCGGCGGCCAGCTCAAGTTCGGCGGCTTCGTCGCCTACCAGGCCGGTGTCTTCGCCGACCTGTCCATTCAGGCGACGCAGGTCCGGGTCCGCTACGCCGGGGGCATCTCGACCACCGTCAACTCCAAGCTCCGCGTCCAGGGCACGCTCAAGGATGTGCTGGTGTCGGGCGGCGTGCTCGTCACCAAGTTCGCCGTGCTGCCCGGGCTCGACACCTCAGCCTTCTCCTCCAATGGCATTTCGCCGCCGCCCGACCCCACGGCCTTCGGCAACCATATCCGGCTCGACGTCCACGTCACCTCCGCCCCGCAGCTGGACATCAACAACTCCTACGCCAAGCTCGCCGGCGACGTGGACCTGTACGTGCGCGGCACCGTCGAAAGCCCCTCCGTGCTCGGCCACATCTCCATCACCGAAGGCGACGCCACCTTCGCCGGAACCCACTACGTCCTCCAGCACGGCGACATTTACTTCACCAACCCGGTCAAGATCGACCCGACTATCGACCTCGAAGCCAGCGCCCACATCGAAGACTACGACGTGATCATCGGCGTCCACGGCACGGCCGCCAAGCTCACCCCTACCTTCCGCTCCGAGCCGCCGCTGGCCGAGCAGGACATCTTTTCCCTGCTCTCGCTCGGACGCACCCAGGAGGAGCAGCAGATCTACTCCTCCCAGCAGCAGGCCGCCGGGGTTAACACCGCCGCCGACTCCATCCTGGGCGGCGCGCTCAACGCCACCCTGTCGAGCCGTATCAACAAGCTCTTCGGCGGCGGCAGCGTCAAGATCGACCCCACCTTTACCGGCGCGGGCGCGAGCAACGCCACCGCCCGCATCACCGTGCAGCAGCAAATCTCCAAGCAGGGCACCGTCACCTATGCCACCAACGTCAACTCCACAGCGCAGCAGCTGATCCAGGCGCAGTACAACATCACGCCGAACGTCTCTTTCGTGGTCGTGCGCGACGAGTCCGGCGTCCTGAGCATCGAGATGAAACTTCACCAGCGCTACCGGTAAAGGCCGCATCCCATTCTCTGAACGGGGTGATGGTCATGCGACTGAAACTGAGAACGGCGGCGGTACTGGGCGCGGCGCTTCTGGTGCCCTCGGGCTTGTGGGCACAATCGGACGCGACCGGCCTCGAAGCGGCGCTCTCCAAGGCGCTCGACAAGAAGCAGTTCAAGCAGGTACAGGGGACCGTCCGGGGTGATACGGCGGTGCTGCGCGGTACGGTCGAGGTCTACAACGACAAAGAGGAAGCCGAGAAGTGCGCCCGCCGCGCCAAGGGCATCAAGGCCGTCGAGAACGACATCGAGGTCGCCGGTCCATCGGTCCCTGACGCCGAGCTCCGGCAAAAACTCGTCAAGGAGATCGCCTACAGCCGCGTCGGCTACGGCTCCACCCCATTCAATGCCATCTCGGTCGCCGTTCAGGACGGCGTCGTGACGCTGGGCGGCCATGCCATCGGCCCCGTTTCCGCCAGCGACGCGGTCGGGATCGCGAGCACCATGAAGGGCGTCAAGGACGTGGTCGATGAGATCGTCGTCGATCCGCTTTCGCCGTTCGACAACACCATCCGGCTCGCCGCCTACCGCCGCATCTACGGCTACCCCTCGCTGAACAAGTACGCGATCGACCCCGCGCAGCCCATCCGCATCTCCGTCCAGAACGGCACGATCACCCTGTACGGTTCCGTTCTCAGCCAGTCCGACAAGGACGTCGCCGGCATCCAGGCCAACCAGGTACCTAACGCCTTCAAGGTCATCAACAACCTCCAGGTCCAAGGCAGCTCGGAAGGCAAGTAAGCCCGGCGCATAAGATGGGGAGTATGCCCCTGTTGCGGTCCATCGGCTACACCCTCGAGATGATCAAGTGGGAGCACTCGATCTTTGCGCTCCCGTTCGCGCTTACCGCAGCGGTGCTCGCGGCGGGCGGCGCGCCCCGCCCCATGCAGCTGGTCTGGATCGTGGTCTGCATGGTTACGGCGCGCTCGGCGGCGATGGCGTTCAATCGCTGGGCCGATGCTTCGCTGGATGCGGCGAACCCCCGCACCGCCGGGCGCGCCATCCCGTCGGGGACGCTCAGCCGGGGCTTCGTGGGTGGCTTTACCCTGGTGAGTTCGCTGCTGTTCGTGCTGGCGGCGGCCCAGCTCAACCGGCTCACGCTGCTGCTGTCACCGTTCGCGCTCGCGGTCGTGCTGCTCTACTCCTACACCAAGCGCTTCACGCGCTGGTCGCACGTGTTTCTGGGCCTGGCGCTCGGTATCGCGCCGGCCGCCGCCTGGATCGCCGTGCGCGGCTCGCTGGACCCGCGCATTCTTCTGCTGACCGGCGCGGTCCTGTTCTGGGTCGGGGGCTTCGACGTCTTCTACAGCTGCCAGGATGCCGACCACGACCGCGCCGCGGGGCTTCACTCCGTGCCCGCGACCCTCGGGATCCGCGGCGCGTTTCGTGTAGCTCGCTGCATGCACCTTGCGATGCTGTCGCTGCTGGCCGGCTTGGTCCACGCGTTCGCGCTCGGTCCTCTGGGCTGGGCTGCGGTCGCGCTGGTGGCAGTCCTGCTCGGCTACGAGCACTCCCTGATTTCGCCACGCGATCTTTCACGCATGAACGCCGCGTTTTTCACGCTCAACGGCGTCGTTTCGATCGCGTTTTTCGTCGCGATCGCGGCGGCCGTGTTCGCCGGCCGCCGCCACCTCTGTTAAACGTTTACAAGGCCGACCGTCGACCGGTGATCAGCTGGATGAGCAGCACCACGATCGCCAGCACCAGCAAAATGTGGATGTACGCGCCGATTGCATGGAAGCTGACCAGCCCCAAGAGCCAAAGCACCAAGAGAATCACGAAAATAGTCCACAGCATGGTTTGCTCCCGCGAAAAGAATTACGAAACGTGATTTACGATCTCGCAACAACTATGTTGCACGAGGCAGGCTGCCGGTTGTCGACCTTTCGGCCCTGTGTTGCGCTTTAGGACGGAGGAGAACCATGCGCGTCGCCATCCAGGGGGAGCTCGGCAGCTTCAGCCACGAAGCCGCGCTCCGCTTCCAAGCCGCGTTCCCCAGTGCCAATGCACCGTTTGAGGTGGTGCCCTGCGCTTTCTCGCCCGAGGTCTTCGATCGCGCGGCAGCGGAAGGGGCCGCCGTACCCATCGAAAATACCCTGGCCGGCTCGGTCCTGGAGCATTATGACTTGCTCCTGTCGCACCCGGTCCGGATCCGGGCCGAGCTGCTCCTGCCCATCCGGCACTGTCTCATCGCCGCGCCGGGCGTAGCTTTGGACGCGGTGCGCGAGGTGTACTCGCACCCGGTGGCGTTGGCGCAGTGCCGCCGCTTCGTGGCCGCGCGCCCGGAGCTGCGCCCCATCCCCTTCTACGACACAGCCGGCGCGGTACGCCATGTTCTCGCGCGGCAGGATGCTGCCGCCATCGCGAGCGTACACGCGGCGGAAACCTACGGCGGGGCTGTTCTTTTTGCCGGGATCGAGGACAATCCGGCCAACTTCACGCGGTTTCTGCTTCTCGGCCCCGAGACAGACCGCGCTGCAACAGAAGGGGCTGACAAGGTCTCGCTCGCCTTTGCCGTCCCCAACCGGCCCGGCTCGCTGGTCGAGGCTCTGGGCGTGTTCGCCGCGCACGGGCTCAATCTCACGCGGCTCGAATCGCGCCCCGTCCCCGGCTCGCCCTGGCAGTACGTCTTCTATGCCGATTATCAGATGATCTCCCTTGCCGTGGCCGACCGAGCCTTGGCCGCGCTGGCTGCCTCCTGCCTGTTCGTCAAGGAGCTGGGGCGGTACAAAGCCGCCGCCTAGAGTGACGGCGGCACTGGGTACCTCCGTACCCTGCGATTTGTGTTTCATCCCTGAACAAAAAACGAAACCTGCCGATAAGAGAAGTACATGAGAGTAGCCACCAAGCAGGGCTCCCGGATGAGCACCACCCACTTGTCCGGCGGACCTTCCCATCCCGGGGCGGACGCCGGAACTTCACGCTGCATCTTTGCCGAACCTGCGGCGTCTAACGGAAGCAAGTTGATAAAGGTTGACTCATGTCCAGTGATTTCCTGAGCATCATTCGCCCCAGCAGTTCCAGTGCCGCTCCCGAGAGGGAAGGTGCAAGCCCCTCGAAGAAGCAAAGCTACCCCGTCCTGCCGCTGCGGGACACCGTGCTGTTTCCTCACTCCGTCCTGCCGCTGACCGTCGGACGCGACAGCTCTATCCAGCTCGTACAGTCGCTCGGCGAAGCGCGCTCCGTGGTCGTTGTCGCTCAGCGCGACTCCCGGCTCGACACGCCCGCGCCTGCGGATTTGTTCGGCTATGGCACCCTCGCGACCATCCACAAAGTCGTCAAGATGCCGAACCAGAGCCTTTTTGTGTTCACCGAGGGCGGCGAGAGAGTCAAGCTGGACGACTTCGAACAGCTTGAACCCTTCATGACCGCCTCGATCGAGGCCGTGCCCGAGGTCCCGGCGGCCCCAGGTCTGGAATTGGTCGCGCTGCAGCAGAATATCGTCGCCGACTTTCAGCGCATCGTCGCCGCCTCGCCGACGCTCTCGGACGAGCTGCAGGCTATCGCCGCGCAGATCGAGGACCCGTCGCGGCTCTCCGACTTC
The DNA here is from genome assembly GCA_964250745.1 of uncultured Acidobacteriaceae bacterium. Taxonomy (GTDB): domain Bacteria; phylum Acidobacteriota; class Terriglobia; order Terriglobales; family Acidobacteriaceae; genus EB88. The sequence goes on along the minus strand of CAXUHL010000026.1, from coordinate 11,755 downwards.
GTTGCTTCCTCGCTGCCGTTTCTCTCCACCGCCGACCGGCAGGAGCTGCTCGAAACCTCCGACGTGCTGAAGCGACTGGAGCGCATCAACAAGCACCTCGCGAAAGAGGTCGAGGTCCAGTCGCTCCGCAACAAGATCCAGACCGAGGTGCAGGATCAGGTCCAGCAATCGCAGCGGGATTACTATCTGCGCGAGCAGATGAAAGCCATCCAGAAGGAGCTCGGGGAGGGCGATGACGGCCAGCGCGACATCGAGGAGCTGCGGCAAAAACTCGAAGCGGCGGGCATGCCGGAGGAGACCAAAAAGGAAGCGCTCAAGGAGCTGACTCGCTTGAGCCGCATGTCCCCGATGGCCGCCGACTATTCGATCACCCGCAACTACATCGAATGGCTGGCGTTGCTGCCCTGGAATACGAGCACCGGCGGCACCATCGACCTCGCGCTCGCCAAGCAGGTCCTCGACGAGGACCATTACGAGCTGCGCAAGGTCAAGGACCGGATCCTGGACTACCTGGCCGTGCGCCGCCTCAAGCCCGATATGAAGGGGCCGATCCTGTGCTTCGTCGGGCCCCCGGGTGTCGGCAAAACCTCGCTCGGACGCTCCATCGCGCGGTCGCTCGGACGCAAGTTTCAGCGGCTCTCGCTCGGCGGCATGCACGACGAGGCCGAGATCCGCGGCCACCGACGCACCTACATCGGTGCGCTTCCGGGCCAGATTATCCAGAACATCAAGCGCGCGGGCACCAACGACCCCGTGCTGCTGCTCGACGAGATCGACAAGCTCGGCCGCGACTTCCGGGGCGACCCATCCGCGGCGCTGCTCGAGACCCTGGACCCGGAGCAGAACGCGACTTTTCGGGACAACTACCTCGACCAGCCCTTCGACTTGTCCAAGGTCCTGTTCATCTGCACCGCGAACCAGCTCGACACCATCCCCGAGCCGCTGCGGGACCGCATGGAGATCATCGAGCTGTCCGGCTACTCCGAGGAAGAGAAGCGCAACATCGCCATGCGCTACATCGTCCCCCGGCAGACCAAGGAGAACGGCTTGACGCCCGAGCAGATCGAAGTGCCCGAGGACACCATCGGCTTCATCGTCCGGCACTACACCCGCGAAGCCGGCGTGCGCCGGTTGGAGCAGCTGATCGGCACGGTCTGCCGCAAGCAGGCCCGGCGCATCGCCGAAGGCAGGACCGACAAGCTCCTGGTCACACGCGACACGGTCGTTGAGTTCCTGGGCGGCATCAAGGTCCGGGTCGACACCGAGCTCGCCGAGCGCACGGCGCGCCCCGGCGTCGCGGTGGGCCTGGCCTGGACCCCGGCGGGCGGCGACGTACTCTTCATCGAGGCCAATCGCATGAAAGGCAAGGGCGGCTTTACCATGACCGGCCAGATCGGCCAGGTGATGCAGGAGTCCATGCAGGCCGCGATGACCTGGGTCCGGTCCAATGCGCCCTCAGTCGGCTTGGCCGAGGAGTTCAACAAGGATGTGGACATCCACATCCACGTTCCGGCCGGCGCGATCCCCAAGGATGGCCCCTCGGCCGGCGTCACCATGGCCACTGCCCTGGTTTCGTTGCTCACCGACAAGCCGGTCCACCCGCTGCTGGCCATGACCGGCGAGATCACCCTGTCCGGCAATGTCCTGGCTGTGGGCGGCATCAAGGAGAAGTTCCTTGCGGCCAAGCGTGCCGGGGTCAAGCACATCATCCTGCCGGCGGATGTGCAGCAGAATGTGGAAGAAGACCTGACCTCGGCGCAAACCGAGGGGGTCGCGATTCACTATGCCAAGCGCATCGAAGACGTTCTGGCTATCGCGCTGCCGAAAGACGTGCGCGAGGAGCGGATGGACGATGCGGTGCGCGAGGAAGTGCTGGAGCACGCGATCGCCTGAGATAGCTGCGCGTGATCGGGACAAGCCCGGCCCCGGCCGGGCTCCTTTTCCCGTTTTGGATCTCGTCTTACGCGCAGCCACCTTTCCTATACTTCGCGAGCCCCGTCTTCCCGCATAATGGGCAAAGCTCGGAACCGGAACGGGGTGGCATGGCGGCAAGCGCGGCGCAAACGGCACAACAGGACTCCTTGCTGCTGCGGCACATGCCGTCGATCGACTCCCTGCGCGGGCTTGCGGTGTTGATGGTGGTGCTGTTCCACGGGCTCGCTTCGTGGCCCTGGACTCGCAGTTTCGGCCACTTCTGGGGTGTTCTCACCCAGGAAACCATCGCCGCGGGCCGTTTCGGGGTCAACGTCTTCTTCGTCATCTCGGGCTTCCTGATCACCGGGATCTTGCTGAACACGCGCGACCGGCCCGATTTTTACCGAACCTTCTACCGGCACCGCGCCCTGCGCATCCTGCCGGTGTACCTGCTCACGCTGCTTGCGCTGCTCCTGCTCCACGTCATCGAGTGGCGGTTCGCCCTCGCCGCGCTCCTGTTCATCCCCAACTTTTCGCGGCTCTTCGGCGCGCCGCTCACCGAGTACGGCGTGCTCTGGACTCTCGGCGTTGAAGAGCAGTTCTACCTGTTGTGGCCCACCTGCGTCCGGCGGCTGCGCGAGCGCACCCTGCTCCGGCTGCTCGTGGGGCTCCTTATCGCGGAGCCGCTGTTGCGCCTCCTTGCCGCGCACCTCAGCGCGCATATCGATATCCACTACAAAACCCCGTTCGTGCTCGACTTCCTGGCCTACGGCGCGCTGCTCGCCCTCCTGGTCCGCTCGCGTGCTCTCCACGCGGGCAATGTCGAGCGTATCGGGACCGGCCTTCTCGCCGCCGGGGGCGCGCTGGCCGCGGCCGCCATCGCCGGTTTCGCTTTTCACGACGGAGCCGTCGTCCAGGCGCTCGGCGACCTGCCTTTCGCCTGGGGAGCCTGCGGGGCACTCCTGCTCGGTCTCGGCCGCGACCAACGCCGCGCCAGGCAAACCGGCAGGACGGACGCGCGCGGCCTTCTAGCCTTCTACGGCTACATCAGCTACGGGCTCTACCTGATCCACCTGGAGGTCTACACGCTGGCCAAGGCGTTCGTTTTGCGTCACTACGGGGCGGCCAGGCTCGGGGACCCCGGCTTTTACTTCCCGGCGATCGCGGCCTGCATCGGCGTCTCGACGGCGCTCGCCTACCTGTCCCGGCGCTTCTTCGAGGAGCGCTTCCTGCGCCTGAAAGACAGGGTGGTTTAGGCCAACGCGAGCTCGCGCTGTTCGGCGCGCCCGCGCTGTTCGGCTTTGCCGTTCAGGCGCACGCTTACCAGCTTCGACACGCCCGGCTCCTGCATGGTCACGCCGTAGATCATGTCCGCGGCGGTCATCATGCGCTTGGAGTGAGTGACCATGACGAACTGCGTGTCCTCCGCCATGGACCGCAGCATCTCCGCCAGGCGGCCCACGTTGGTTTCGTCGAGCGGCGCGTCCACCTCGTCCAGCACGCAGAACGGCGCGGGCTGGTGCATGAAGATGCCCATCAGCAGCGACAGCGCGGTCAGGGCCTTCTCGCCGCCCGAGAGCAGGAAGATGTTCTGGAGCTTCTTGCCGGGCGGCTGCGCCACGATGTCCACGCCGGAGTCGCCCTGGTTTTCCTCGTCGGTGAGCCGCATGGAGGCCTGGCCGCCGCCGAAAAGCCGCACGAAGACCGTGTCGAAGTGCTCGTTGATGCGCGCGAACGCCTCGTCGAAGCGGGTCCGGGAGATCTCATCGAGCTCTCGGACGCTCGCGCGGATGTTCTCGATCGAGTCCAGGAGGTCTTTGCGCTGCTCGGCGAGGAAGCCGTGTCGGGTTTCCGCCTCGTTGAACTCGTCGAGCGCCATCATGTTCACCGGGCCCAGGGCTTCCATGCGCCGTTTCAGCTCGCGGCAGGCTTCTTCCTCGGCTGCGAGCGGCTCGCCTGCGAGCACCTCGATAGCGCCCGTCCGCACCTGCTCTCGCAAGGCCTCGGCTTCGAGTCCCAGATCCTCGACCGCGAGGGCCTGGAGGTGCGCCATTTCAGCGGCGAGCCGGGCGGCGGCGGTCGAATACGCGCTTTTTCGCTCCCGCGCCGCGTCGAGGGCCGCGCTCAGCTGCCGCACCGCTCCCTCGGCCTCCGCCAGGCGAACCCGCAGCGCGCGGACTTCCTCGCCCAGCGCCGCCGCTCGCTCTTCCGCCGCTTCCCGCGCGTCCCGGCACTCCTCGGCGCGGGCAGCGAGCGACACATTCTCGGCAGAGCGGGTTTCCCGTTCGGCCGCCGCGCCCGCGATCTGCCCTTCCAGCGCGACCCGGCGGCGTTCGCCTTCGGCGAACATCTGCTCGCCGCGCGCATAGCTCGCCTGCGCGGCCCGGCGGCGCTCTTCCAGAGCCGCAAGCGTGGCGGCGGCTTCGGCGGCAAGCGCCTGCGCCCGGTCGCGCGCCGTCCTCGCCTCGACAATCACGGCCTGGAGCTCGCCTTGCCGGGCCTCGACCGCCCCGTGCGCATCCCGCAGACTGGCCGCCTCGCCGCCTTTGCGCGCGATCAGCTCCTGCTTGGCCAGCCGCTGTGCCGCGGCGCGCTCGCTTTGCGAGCCGAGATCGGCCGCGCGCCGACTCAGGCGTTGCTGCTCGCCCTCCGTCTGGCGAAGGGCGGCGGTCGCGTGGGCGTGCGCGCGCTCGGCGTCGCGGCGCTGGGCGGTGCGCTCGTCGGTGGCTTTCACGAGCTCGGCCAGGGAGCGCGCCGCCGACGCTGCTTCCTCTTCGGCCGCGGCCAGGCGCGTTCCCACCCCGGCCAACAGGGTTTCGGCCTCCCGCAGCTCGCGCTTCAGCGCCAGGGGCCCCTGGGCGCGCGGCGTCCCACCGGTCACGGTCACGTTGTGGAAGCACTCGCCGCCCGGCGTGAGAAAAAACGCGTCCGGGTTTTCGAGCGCGAGCCCCCGCGCGATGTCCGCGTCCGGGGCCACGAAGCCGTCGCGCAGCTTGGGCAGGATGACCTCGAGAGACTTCCCGAAGCCGTCGAGCACGCGGATGCAGTCCTTCAGGCTAACCACGCCGGAGCAAGACGGGTCCCCCACCCGTTCGCCCGGCGTAAAGGAGAAACGCGCCTGGGCGTCCTCCGGATGCACCAGAAACGTGGCCCGGCCCTCGACTCCGCCCGGCCCGGCCTTGAGCAGGCGCATGCCCTCGTCGGCCGCGTCCCAGCTCTTCACGACGATGTAGTTCAGCTCGTCGCGGAGAAAGTCGTCGACGCCCGTTTCGTAGCGGTCGCCGACCTCGATGAAGTCGGCCAGGGTGCCGACCGGCCGCATGCCGCCCGCGAGGGTGCCCGCCCGCAACAGCTTTTTCACGGTTTCCGACGAATAGCTGTGTTCCCGCAGGAGCCCTTCGAGCGCATTGCGGCGCCCGGCAATCTCGCCTCGCTCGGCGCGCAGGGCGTCAGCACGGCGGCGTGCCTCGGTTTCCGCGGTCCGGGACGCCCCGGCGCCGGCGCGCATGGCTGCCAGCTCCGCTTCCAGACGCGCCAGCTCCGCCTCTGCCGCTTCGGCTCGTTTTTGCGCTGCGAACCGCCCCGCGGCCGATGCTTCCCCTTCGCGCCGGGCCGCATCGAGCTCCCCGGTCAGACGGCCCGCGTCCCGGTCCACCCCGGCGAGAGCTTCCTCGGCCTGCGCCTGCTCGCGCCGGGCCTCGCCTACCCGCCCCAGCAGCGTGGTCGCCTCGCGCCGCGCCGCTTCACGCCTGCCCGCGGCCGCCCCGCCCGCGGCGGCGCTGTCTCGGGCCGCCGCCTGCTTCCGCCCGGCTTCCTCCCGGGTCGCGGCGGCTTCGGCATCGGCCCGGTCGAGAAACGCTTTCTGCTCGGCACGCTCCCCGGCGAGCGTCGCGAGCCGCCCGTGCAGTTCACCAAGCTCCGCCCGATTCTGCGCCGTGCGCGCGTCCAGTTCCGCCAGGCGGTCGCGGTTGCGCCGCTCCTGCCCTCCGAGCCGCTCCCCTTCGAGCGCCGCTTCGTTCGCGGCCCGGCTTTGCGTTTTCGCGTCGGCTTCCAGTGCGTAGCCGCGCTGCTGCCCCTCGGCTAATTCAGTGGAAAGCTCGGCGTGCTCGGCTGCCTGCGCCTCGATCCCGGCGGAAAGGGAAGCGATCCCGGCTTCGAGCCTCGCCGCCTCCGCGTCCATTCCGGCCAGCTTGCTCCCCAAAGCGACTCGCAGCTTTTGGGCGCGCTCGTCGCGCAGCAGGCCGTAACGCTCCGCCTTGGCCGCCTGCCGCTTGAGCGTGACCATTTGCCGGGCCACTTCCTCGAAAATGTCCTCGATCCGGGCCAGGTTTTGGCGGGTCTGCTCCAGGCGCAGCTCGGCCAGGCGCTTTTTCGTCTTGTAGCGGGTGATCCCGGCGGCTTCCTCGATGATCGCCCGACGGTCGTGCGGTTTCGAGCTCAGCAGCTGCCCGATCCGCTCCTGCCCGATGATCGCGTACGACTCGGGCCCGAGTCCGGTACCCATGAAGATGTCGCGGATGTCCGCGAGCCGGCACAGCTTGCCGTTGAGCAGGTACTCGCTTTCGCCGGTGCGGAACAGCCGCCGGGTCACGACGACCTCGCCCTTTTGCGCGGAGCGGTGGAAGCGCCGCCGGCGCACCTTCAGCGTGACCTCTTCCCCATCGGGCTCGAGATTTTGCCCCGGCTGCTGCTCGGCGATGATGCCCTCGGTTTCCTGCGCGCGCGCGGCCCGCAGGAGGCCCTCGTCCCACTCGGGCTCTTCGTTTGTTGCAACCTCGGGTTCCGGCGCGGCCGCGTAGACCTCCGGGTCCACCAAGGTGATGGTGACCTCGGCCATGCCCAGTGCCCGGCGGTCGCGGGTGCCGGCGAAGATGACGTCCTTCATCTCGCCGCCGCGCAGCGACTTGGCGCTTTGCTCGCCGAGCACCCAGGTCACGCCGTCGAGGATGTTGGACTTGCCGCAGCCGTTGGGGCCCACGATGACGGCGATGCCGTGCCCCGGCAGCGCGACCTCAGTTTTGTCGCAGAACGACTTGAACCCGAGGATTTGAATTTTTTTCAGCTTCAGCAACGGCGGCCTTTCCGCAAAAAGTCCTTTCCAGACTATGCGCCCGTTTCCGCCCCATCAACCCGCGCGCGGCCGCCCTGTGTATAAGGCGTTACAAATCCGCCGGGCCGGGCGGGCACGGGGCGCATCCAAGCGCGGGATGCCTTTGTTGCAACAGGAGGACCAAACCGCCGAAGCGACCCTCTGCGGGTGCCGTCTGCGGCTGGACAAGGCGCGGCGGGTGCTGCCGCCCCTGCTCAAGAAAGGGGCGCTGCTGCTGCTGGCCGTGCTGACTTCGGTGCAGTTCGTCGGTTCCTACATCTACCTCGAGTTTCCCTGGGTCGACTTGCGGCTTTGGGAAGACGGGTCGGAGCGCCTGCCGTTTCAGACGCGTCTTCTGCTCGCGCCCTTGTACCGCTGGGTCGACCATGCGGCCTGGGCGCAGCTGTATGCGGCGAAGCTGGCGCGCAACGTCTACTTTTTCCCCCCTCCGCGCGGCGTCAACCCGGGGCTGGTGCTGGAGTTCGCGATCGGTGTCGTGTGCGTACTCGTGAGCGGCTGGGTAGCGCTGAGGATCTACGAGGCGTCCACGCGCCGGGGTCTCCTGCGGCCGCTCGTCTACCCCCTCTTCCTCACGATCTGTGTGCTGCTCTATATCGTCCACACGGTGCAGAACTTCCGCTACGTGTACGACATGCCGAGCCTTCTGGTCTTCGCGCTCGGCTTTTACGTGATCTATTTTCGCAAGCCCTTGGCGTGGTTCGTGGTCCTGTTCGCCCTCGGGACGCTGAACCGGGAAACCACCCTGCTGCTGCTGCCGTTCTGGGCGCTGGCGCAGGTGCTGGGGCCGGAGGGCCGTATTCGCTGGCGCGGGTTGCTGGGCGCGCCCGTGCTGCTGCCCGTGCTGGCCATGGGTGTGTACTGGGCGGCTTGGCACCGCCTGGTCTTCGGGCTGTTCGGGACCAACCCGTCGGAGTACTTTCCCCGGTTCGCTTTCAATGTGTACTGCTTTGGGCGCCTGCGCTACTGGCCCCAGCTTGCGGCGGCATTTGCTTATCTCTGGCCATTTTTGATCGCATACCGGCGCGAAGTCCGCGACCCGCTGCTGCGGGCCTGGTTGCTGGTGCTGCCGGTCTGGTATGCCTTCATGTTCGAGTGGGCGATCGTCACCGAAACCCGCGTCTTCGGGGAGCTCGCGCCGTTTCTCGCGCCGGTCGCCGCGCTGATCGCGGAAGAGGTGTTCGCGGCACGGGTTCTGGGTTTGGGTGCCCACGCCGACGCGTCCGAAGCCCGGCCCCGGTGGGTGCCGCTCCAGCGCCCCGGCCGCAGCCGCGCCGCATGATCGTGTTTTCCATTCCGCCAAATAAGCCCGGTTGACCCCGGCCCGGAGGGGCGCTATTCTCGACTTACACAAGAAAGGAGGGCGATCCTATTCATGACAAGTTCCGACTGTAGTTTGTGCATCATCGCGGTACGTGAGGTGACTGAGGCTTAAGGCTCCTTCCGAGCTTTAGACCTGGCGGTTTCACGAAGTTCAGACGCCGAGGCCCATCTTAAGAACCGCCATTGCAGGATTGGGTATGCAAGGGCGCATTCGGTTCCGAAGGATGCCTCAGGTCAATCTCAACAGTTCACCGGCCTCGGGGGGCCCCCGCCCAACAGGGGCGCGCGGGGGTTGGGCGG
>CAXUHL010000026.1:0-3101 GCA_964250745.1 uncultured Acidobacteriaceae bacterium | reverse complement strand
CACGGGGGGGCCCGAGTGCGTTCCGGAGGCTTGCCCGCGAGGGGCGGGCCTTCTGCTTTTCGGGGTCTTAGAATAACCGTATGGAACCGCTCGTCATCGCAGGAAAAGCATTTCAGTCGCGGCTGATCGTCGGCACGGGCAAGTACAAGGACGGCGCGGAAACGCAGGCCGCCATCGAGGCCTCGGGAGCGGAGATCGTCACGGTCGCGGTGCGCCGGGTCAACCTGGACCGCTCGCGCGAATCGCTGCTGGACTTTATCGACCCGCGCCGGTATTTCCTCCTGCCCAACACCGCCGGCTGCTACACGGCGGAGGAAGCCATCCGCGCGGCCCGTTTGGGGCGCGAGGTGGGCTTGTCGGACTGGGTCAAGATCGAGGTGATCGGCGACCGGGCGACCCTGTACCCGGATGTGCAGGCGACGCTCGAAGCGACCCGGGTGCTGGTGAGGGAAGGCTTTACCGTGTTGCCGTACACCACCGACGATATCGTGTTCGCGAAGCGGCTGGTGGACGCGGGCGCGGCGGCGGTGATGCCGCTGGGCGCGCCGATCGGTTCGGGGCTGGGCATCTCCAACCGCGAAAACTTCATGATCCTGCGCGAGCTGATCCACGAGGTGCCACTGATCATCGATGCCGGGCTGGGGACGGCCTCGGACGCGGCGCTCGCGATGGAGCTGGGGGCGGACGCAGTGCTTTTGAACTCGCCGATCGCCGCGGCGCGGGAGCCGGTGCTGATGGCCGAGGCTATGGGCCACGCGGTGCTGGCCGGGCGGCAGGCATTTCTGGCCGGGCGCATGCCGCGCAAGTTGTACGCCACGGCCTCCTCGCCGATGGAAGGGATCTCGCGGTAGAAGCGGTCTCATCAACCCGCAACCTTGGGAAGCCCCGGATGAGACCCGCCGCAAAGCGGGCTCACGAGGGTCGCCGAAGCCGCAAAACCATTGATGAGACCGCTTCGGGAGCGGGTATAGTCGAAACCACATGCGCATCTTCGGGATCGACTGCGGGACGGAGTGGACCGGCTACGGCGTGGTCGAGGTTGAGGAAACGGCTCGGGCACGGCGGCTCCGCCCGGTGTGCGCGGGGGCCATCCGTCTCTCGAAGAAAACAACCCTGGCCGAGCGCCTGCTTTCGGTCCATCGCGAACTCGACGGGCTGATCGGCGCGCACAGGCCGGACGCGGTCGCGATCGAGGAGGTTTTTTACTCGGTCAACGCGCAGTCGGCGCTCAAGCTGGGCCATGTGCGGGGGGTCGCGCTGCTGGTCGCCGCGGGCCACGGCCTGCCGGTCCATGAGTACGCGCCGCTCAAGATCAAGTCCACCGTGGTCGGCTACGGGCTGGCAAAAAAGAAGCAGGTGCAGTACATGGTCGCGCGTCTGCTCGAACTGGAACACGTACCCGAGCCGGCCGACGCGGCCGACGCGCTCGCGATCGCGATCTGCCACATCCACCACGCGCAAACCGAGGCCCGGCAGATGGCGGTGGCCCGATGAGGCTCCCGGCCCGCTTGTGGCCCGCAGCGGCCTTTCTATGGCCCGCGGCGGCGCTGGCGCAGGGCGCGGTCGTCACCTTTACCTTCGACAACCCGGCGCTGCAGCCCGCGCACTACACCATCACGGTGCCGGAGCAGGGCCCTGGCCGGTACGAAGGGGGCGCTGAAGGCCGGGCGTTGACCATCCCCGACCCGCAAAAGACGCGCCTGTTCGCCCTGGCGCGCAAAAATAAGCTGTTCGCGACCCCGTGCGCCAATTCGCACGGCAACCTCGCGTTTACCGGCAACAAGACGTTCGCCTTCCAGGGTCCGGAGGGTGGGGGCAGCTGCACCTTCAACTACGCGAAGGATGCGAAGCTGGGGGAGGCCGCCGACGAGCTTATCGCGGTCGCGACCACGCTCGAAGAGGGCCGCAAGCTCGAGGTGCTGCTGGCGCACGACAAGCTGGGGCTCAACGCGGAGGTGGACATTCTGTCCGGGGAGCAAAGCAGCGGGCGGGCCCTGGCGCTGGGCAATATCGCGCCGGTGCTCCAGCGCATCGCCGCCGACCCCGACGTGCTGAACCACACGCGCAGTTCGGTGGAGGCGCTCTTGAAGCACTGAAGCGCGGGCCCTGTGTGCGGCATCAATACACGCCGGGTGTATCCGGTTTGCGATAGCATCCCTGTGTTCGTCTGAAAAAGGTCAGAACTCGCGGGAGGACCGCCCCATGCCACTGTTTTCACCCGCTCTTTCACTTACGCTGCTCGCGGCCGTTCCCGCGTTTGGGCAGTCCGCACCGACACCCGCCCCGCCCGAGGAAAGTTCGGCCTTCCCCGCGCGGCTCGGCGACGTGGAAGGTTCGGTGCGGGTCGCGCAGGGCGGCACGGGTCTCCGTGCGGCAAGTCTCAACATGCCGGTACTCGCGGGTACGCAGGTAAGCACCGGCGGCGACGGGCGGGCGGAGGTCCAGTTCAACGACGGCACCCTGGCCCGGCTCACGCCCAACTCCTCGCTCGTGGTGGTCGCGCTGCCGTCGGGCGGCGAGGAGGTGCGCGCCGTGCGCGGGCTGAGCTACTTCGAGACGCCGGACAACGGCGCGGGCGCGCTGACGGTCGATGCCGGGCCGGACACGGTTAAGTTCGACGGGGCGAGTTTAGTGCGGTTCGACCTGGACCAGCCGCCGTTCAAGGCGGCGGTGCTGCGCGGCACCGCGCACTTCACGGCCGCGCAGGGCGACACGAGCTTCGACGCGAGGGAAGGGCAGACCGCCTCGCTGGATCCGGCGGCGGCCGACTCCTACGACGTCAATGACGAACTCGCGCAGGTGTCCTGGGACAACTGGAACGCGGACCGCGACCAGACGCTGGCGGAGCTGGCGCAGTCGCAAACCAACGCGCGCGCGGGCAACGGCGAGAGCAACGCGCCCGGATGGAACGACCTGGACTACTACGGCACGTGGTACGACGTGCCCGGGCAAGGGATGGCGTGGGCCCCGGACGGCGTGGACCAGAACTTCGACCCCTACGGCGCGGGCTCGTGGGGCTACTACTCCGGGGTGGGCTACACGTGGGTTTCGGCTTACCCGTGGGGCTGGCTGCCATATCACTCGGGCGGTTGGAGCTACTT
>CAXUHL010000025.1:8320-18311 GCA_964250745.1 uncultured Acidobacteriaceae bacterium | reverse complement strand
ATCGTGAAGCAAAGAAAACCAGAGCAAGCTCTACTTCACTCGCTTTCAGTAAAGGTTGTCAACAGAGCCAGACCGCTTCTAGAGGGCCGCATTGGGAGCAAGTAGATCCGCGAGGCCCGCGTTGCGGAGGAACTCGGCGCGGACGCGGTCGGCAACCCCGTTTACCACTTCGGCACCGTCCTGGGCAGGGTCGACGTGGACCCGAAAAGGCCGGCTACCCGGAGGCGCCTCCACGATGCGTACCATGGCCTCAGCGACGAGGGAGATCCCGGCACTCGCAGGCACCGAAGCCGCTACGCCTTTCAGAATCTGCTCGCCAAGCCCTTTGCAGGCCCCATCTTCGTACTCGGCGGCGCATTCCTTGTCGGCGGGAGCGTCCGCATGGGCGAAGTGATTTGTTCCATCGGTAAAGACGCCGGAAACAAGAATGGTGGTTTCGACACCCCAACGGGCGAGCTCTCCGGCGTAGCACACGGCGAGCGCGTCCATGGCGGCTTTCGCGGCGAAATACGGACCCAGGTAAGGCGGCCCTCCGCCGCGCGTGCTGGTGCTGCCCACCCACAGCACCAAGCCCCGGCCTGCCCGGCGAAGGCCCGGCAAGGCAGCGCGGTTGACCCGTTGCGTGCCGATCGCATTCACGTCGTACACAGCGGCAAGCTGTTCCGGCGTGAACGCCTCCGCCGGACCGAAAGTCATGTGGCCGGCATTGTGGATGAGAACATCGACGCGGCTTGCTTCAGCCTGGATCCGGGCGAAGGCTGCATCGACCGAACGCTGCGAGGTGACGTCCATCTCGACCGGCACCAGGCGAGCCTTATGTGCGGCGGCAAACTGCTGGAGCTCTGTGACGGCTTCGGCGTTGCGACCATCGGGGTCGAGGATGCCGGCATACACGGTATGGCCGCGCCGGCCCAGGGTTTTGGCGGTCAGCGCTCCAAAGCCGGAAGCGGCTCCGGTGATTACGATCGTTTGCTGATTCATGGACGCCGGTCCTTTCTCCAATCCGTTGCGGGAGACTGAGACAGGATGCGGCGCTCAGAGGGGAAACGTCCAATGCATAGTGTGGATACGAAGTATGTGCCGCACGCTCATCTTCCGGGTGATTTGGACTCGGCGCGAAGCCGCTCGCCGATCTGCCGCAGGACGGAGCGCAGCCAGACATGGGCGGCGTCGGTATTCATGCGAGGGTGCCAAACCATCTGGTAGTGAAATCGCGCAAGCTCGCGGGGTGCCTTCACGATCGCCAGCCCCGGACGCTTCGCCTGGTTGAGGGCAATGCGTCTGGGAACAGTGGCGATGAAGGGAGTCTCGGCTACGGCGTGGATCGCGGCGGAGAAGTAAGGCACCCGCAAGGCGAACCGGCGCCGCGCGCCGGCCTGAGCGAGATTCCGTTCAGGAAGGCTCTGAACGCCACCGTGCGTCGAGACCCCGATATGGCGGGCTTCCAGGTACCTGACCAGGGTGAGCCGCTTTCCGAAGGGATGGTCCCTGGCGACAACGCAGACAAGCTCTTCCTCGAAGAGGGTTTCGCGGACGAGATGGGCGGGGGCCTGAGCGTCGTCCGCGTTGAGCAGCAGGTCTGTTTGCCCGCGTTCCAGCGCTTCAAAGACACTGTCGGTCCAGGGAGTGAACTCCCAACTGATCTTGCTTGGCTCCTGCATGAAACCGCGGCAAAGCAGAGGACAGATGACGTGCGTCGCGTAGTCCGTCGAGGCGAGGCGGAAGGTGACCTGTTCGAGAGCGGCATCAAAGCCCGCGCCACTGAGGAGGCGGTCGAGCCTGGGCAGCATGACCTCCATTTCGCGCAGCAATCGGCGGCCGAGGGGCGTGGGCTCGAAACCGGCGGACGCGCGTACCAGCAGGTCATCGCGGAACATTTCGCGGGTGCGCCGGAGAGCGCGGCTCACCGCGGGTTGGCTCAGGCCAAGCCGGGCTGCCGCGCGGGAAACATTGCGTTCTTCCGCGAGCACAGTGAAAACAACGAGAAGGTTGAGGTCGGCTTGCCGGAGTTGCGCGGTCTGCATATGTGCTATCCGCACTATGCATTGGACGAAAGCTCCTGTAAAGAGCAGGCTCGGGAGTACCGTCCCTCGGCCCCAAAGAGGGGGGACAAGGAGTTTTTATGGAAGCAGGAATGAGCCGGGAGCCGCTGAGTGAGGTAGAGGAGCGCGCGGTTCGCACGCTGTACCGCGCATTTTCAGAGAAGAAACCCGAACTGCTGAACGAGGTGTTGAGCCCGGATTGGCAGGATATTCCGCTCGCGCCCGGGCAGGGACCAGGACCGGAGGGTTTGAAAGTAGAGATGCAGCACTTTTTTCAAGCTTTTCCGGATCTGCACATCGCAGTGCACGAATTGTTCGGCATCGGCGGGCGCTGCGGGGTGCGCGCGGAGATTGTGGCGACCCACGCGGGCGCGTTCCTTGGCGTGGAGCCGACCGGGAAGAAAGTTTCGGTCGTGCTGCACGAGTTTCATGCGCTCCGTGACGGGCGCTTAACGCACACCTGGCACCTGGAAGACTGGTTCGGCATGCTGCGTCAGGTGGGTGCCTGGCCGCCGAAATAGAAAGGCGAGCAATGCAGGGGTTTCGCTATAGTGTGACCGTTCAGCCCTTGGAGGGCGGGGGCGTCGGAGGCCCGGAGCCGGAGGTGTTCCGCGTCAACAATCATGACGACTTGCTCAAGGTCGTGAAGGCGGTTCGGGAGAAAGGGATCCTCGGGCAGGACGACGCGGCATCGCTCGCCATCGGATTCAAGCTGTTCATGGAAGTGGTTCTGCAACACCGGAAAAACCCGTTGTTCGCGCCGCTGATGGAACCCTTGCGGATGTTTGCGGGGCAGCTCAAAGCGGCTGGCGGGGGCAATGACCCTGCCGCCGGTCAGTGAGAACAGCTCAGGAGTTGCCGCGATCCACTCAGGAAAGCGGCGTACGCCCAGACGCGGCACCGCCGGCGCCCATCAAGCCCCGGTGCCACCCACCGTCATGCGGTCCAGTTTGACCGTCGGCATGCCGACGCCGACCGGCACCCACTGGCCCTGTTTGCCGCAGTTACCCACGCCCTCATCGAGCGCCAGGTCGTGGCCGACCATGGAGACGTACTTTAATGCTTCAGGCCCGTTGCCGATCAGGGTGGCGTCGCGGACGGGGGCGGTGATCTTGCCGTCCTCGATCAGGTAGGCCTCCGAGGCCGAAAACACGAACTTGCCTGACGTGATGTCGACCGAGCCGCCGCCGAAGTTGACCGCGTACAGACCGCGCCGGACCGAGCGCAGGATGTCCTCGGGCTCGTCCTCGCCGGCGAGCATGTAGGTGTTGGTCATGCGGGGCATGGGCATCTGCTGGTAGCTCTCGCGGCGGCCGTTGCCGGTGTAAGTCTGGCCCATCAGGCGCGCGCTCAGCTTGTCGTTCATATAGCCGCGCAGGATGCCTTTTTCAATGAGGACGTTTTCGCGCGAGCCTTCGCCTTCGTCGTCGACGTGAATCGATCCGCGCCGGTTGGGGATCGTACCGTTGTCCACGACCGTAACCCCCTCGCTCGCCACCCTTTGGCCGACAAGGCCTGAGAACGCGGAGGTTCCCTTGCGGTTGAAGTCGGCCTCGAGGCCGTGGCCGACGGCCTCGTGCAGCAGGACGCCGGGCCAGCCGGGGCCGAGGACCACCTCCATGTCGCCGGCCGGCGCGGGCACGGCGCTCAGCTGCAGGATGGCTTGCCGGGCTGCCTCACGGGCGTAGTACTCGGGGGTTTTCACCTCGTCGAAGTAGGTGAGCTCGACGCGGCCGCCGCCGCCGGAGCCGCCGCGTGTGCTTTCGGTGCCGTCCTTCGCGAGGACGGATACGTTCAGGCGCACCAGCGGCTGGGTGTCGCTCGCATAGGTGCCGTCGGAGGCGGCGACGAGGATGTGGCGCAGCTCGTCCGCGTAGGCGGCGCGCACCTCCGTGATGCGTGGGTCGTAGGCGCGGGCGGCCCGGTCGGCGCGCATCACGAGCGCGAGCTTGTCCGCGAGCGCGGGGTCCAGGTCGGCGGCTGGCGCGGGGTAGAGTTTTGGGCCTTTTGAGGCAGGAATGGTCGCGGGCAGCCCGACGGTGGACTGCCTGGCCGGGCCGCTCGCGATGAGCGCGGCGGTGCGGGCGGCGCGCAGCAGGCGATCCGGGGACAGCTCGTCGGTGTAGGCATAGCCGGTGCGCTCGCCGGCGAGCACGCGCACGCCGCAGCCGGCGCTGACGCCTTGGGCGGCGGACTTGACCAGCGACTCGTCGATGCCCAGCGAGGTGGAGCTGACCGACTCGAAATAAAGCTCGGCGTAGTCGCCGCCGGCGGAGAGGGCCTCGCCGAGGCAGCGCTCCATAAGGGCAGGGGTGACGGCGAACTTGTCTTGAAAGTAAGCGGAGGGCGGCGCGGTGGGCTCGGTCATCTGGGTAGTTTCCAGTGTAGAGCGAGTGCCGTCGCGAGCGGCCCCGGCCGTCGGGTGCCACGAAAGGTACTTACCGAGGTACCGAAAGGGAGGCGCGGCAGGAAAGATTTTCACACGCGGCCGGGCGCGGCTTGCTAGTATCAGCCCATGAAGAAGATGGTTGTCCTCTCCCTCGTTCTCTTGTGCTCGGCCTCGGCCTTCGCCAAGAAGCACCACCACCGTCATCACAGCGGCGGCCACCACTCGGCCACGCAGCACGCGCAGTAGCGCCGACCCGGGGGTGGGGATACCCTTGCGGGCATGCCCACTCCCGACCCTCTTCTCGACCTTCGCTACCCGATCGGCTTCCCCGACAAAAGCTCCGACCCCTCCTCGCGCGCGCCCGCGATCGATGCGGTTCGCACGCTGCCCGAGCAGTTCGCCGCGGCCCTCGCCGGTCTGAGTGACGAACAGCTCGCCACACCCTATCGCGAAGGTGGCTGGACGCTGCGGCAGCTGGCGCACCATGTCGCCGACTCGCATATGCACGCCTTTTTGCGAACTAAGTTCGCCTTGACCGAGAACTGGCCGGTCATCCACCCCTACGACGAGAAACGCTGGGCCGCGACCGGGGAAGTATTCAGCAGCACCGACGCGCCCATGGCCATCCTGGCCGGGGTGCACGCGCGCTGGGCCGCACTGTTCGGCTCGTTGTCGGAAGAGGACTGGCAGCGCGGGTATGTTCACCCGGAGAGCGGGCGGCACACCCTTACGCAGATTGCCGGGCTGTACAGCTGGCATGGGCGGCACCACACGGCCCACGTCGTGAACTGCCGCGCACGGCTCGGAATCTAGGAAACCGCGCCGGCCAGCAGGATGGGCAGGGTCGGGCCGGGTGAGCCGCCCGTCGGCTCGGCGGTAATGCCGAAGGCCTTGGCCGCAAGCGCGCCGGGGAGCGCCGGGGCAAGGAGGCCCGCGTTGCCGCGCGCGTCCGGCGAGAAAGTCCCGGCGGCAACCGGCGCGGTCCCGTCCGCGGGAATGATCCACATCTCGTACACCTTGCCCGCGGGCAGAGGCTGCAGGTTGCTCGCCTGGAGCAGCAGCGTCCCGGTCGACGCGCCGTAGGTCGCGCGGGCTGAAGGCGTCGCCGGGGCCTTGGGCACGGTCAGGGTCACGCGCACCGAGGCCGGGCTGGTCAGGGTTCCGAGGATGCGCCGTGCTTTTTCGGCTTCCGTCCGGTACCGGGCGGTTTCGGTGTTTTCGGCGCGCAGGGCGTTTTGGAGCGCATCGCGATCCTGCCGCAGGCCGAGCGAGACGACGAGGGCGGCGGCCGCGGCGGCCCAGCCCGTCCAGGCCAGGATGCGTGCCGCGGGAGGGCGGCTCGGGGCCGCCGCGAGCGGCTTTTCGCGCTTCAACTTCTTGAGGAAGCGCCCGCGCGCGCCGCTGGGCAGCTCGGACGGCTCGACGGTCAGGGCATAGGCGGCCAGGTCGCGGCGGATCAGCCCGAGCTCGGCGGTGCAGAGCGGGCAGCCCGCCAGATGCGCGCGGATCGGCGCGGCCTCCTCCGGGCTGAGCGAGAGCAGCGCGAACAGGGCCAGGTCTTCGCC
Organism: uncultured Acidobacteriaceae bacterium; assembly: GCA_964250745.1. Taxonomy (GTDB): domain Bacteria; phylum Acidobacteriota; class Terriglobia; order Terriglobales; family Acidobacteriaceae; genus EB88. The sequence goes on along the minus strand of CAXUHL010000025.1, from coordinate 12,315 downwards.
CGCGATATGTTCGTTGCCGTTCATCCCTGCGCTGCCTTTCTCAGCGTCAGGACAGCGCGCCTGAGCCGGGTCTTGATGGTGCCGAGCGGACTGTGGAGCTTGGCGGCGATCTCCGAGTGGGTAAGCCCGTCGAAGAACGCGAGGTTGAGCACGGTCTGCTGCTCTTCGGGCAGCGCGTGCATCATGGATCGGGCGCGCGCGAGCAGGATGGTGTGCTCGCCTTCCTTTTCTACATCGGTCGCCGAGACGAGGGTCACGTCCTCCGGTGCGTCGGTTGCCCGGCGGCGGCGCAGCTGGTCGATGGCGCGGTTGCGGGCGAGTACGGCGAACCAGCCCGCCAGGCTGCCCGAGGGCGCGTCGATGGCCGGCGCTTTGCGCCAGATACGCAGAAAGACGTCCTGCATGACGTCCTCGGCGCCGGCGGGCTCGTTCAGGACCCGGAGCGCGACCGCGTAGACGAGGGTGGAGTGCCGGTCGAACAGAGCGACCATCGCCTGCTGCTCGCCGCCGGCGATCCGGCGGAGCAGGGCGATGTCGTCCTGCGGCGACCCCCGCTCTTCCAGACCTTTATCCATGTAACGCGCGACTCGGCAAACGGGTTTCCGCTTTCGACACTTTCCGCGGCGAAGCCGTGCTTGTGAACGCGCCGCAGCCCAAGCGTACACCGGAAGCGTGTGGGATTTCGAGCGAGGGCGGGAAAAGCAAGCCTCTTCCGCGAAGCCGCAAGCCCGCGCGATACTGGAGCAGACCCTTTATGCGCGTGCTGATCGTCGAAGACGAGCTTCGCCTGGCCGAAAACGTGGCCGCCGCCCTGCGCGAGGGCGCGGGACTCGCGGTGGACCACGCGGAAACCGGCACCGAAGGCGAGGAGCTGCTCGAAGCAGCCGCCCCCGCGGGGTCCTACGACCTGTTGATCCTGGACCTGATGCTCCCCGGCTTGAGCGGGCTCGCGCTGCTGCGCAAGCTGCGCGCCCGCGGCGACCGGACGCCGGTGCTTATCCTCACCGCGCGCGAAGGGGCCGAGTCGGTCATCGAGCTGCTCAACGCCGGGGCCGACGATTACCTGTCCAAGCCTTTCGACCTGGGCGAGCTGCTGGCGCGGGCCAAGGCGCTCATCCGGCGGGGCAAGGGCAACGCGCACCCGGTCCTGCGGGTGGGCGAAGTCGAAATCAACACGCTGGAACAAACGGTGGTGCGCGAAGGGCGGCCGATCGACACCTCCCCGACCGAGTTCCGCATCCTCGAGTACCTCGCGCATCGGCCGCGCGCGGTCGTCTCCAAGCAGGAGCTGCTCGAACACCTGTACGACTTCAACTGGCAGCACCACTCCAATGTGATCGAGGCGCACGTGTCCAATCTGCGGCGCAAGCTGGACCGGGGCAGCGCGTACCCGATGATCGAAACGCTGCGCAACCGGGGCTACCGCCTGGCGGTGCCCGCGGGCGGCAGGTGAGCGAGCGCCGGTCGATCCTGCGGCAGGCGGTCGGGGCGGTGCTGCTGCTGGAGCTGCTGGCGGCCGCCCTGCTGATCGGGCTCACGGCGGTGCACGAGCGGCATGCCCGCTACCGCGCCTACCACGCGCGGCTCGAAGCTAAGGCCGCCGCGGTGCTGGGCGCGGTCGGCGACGCGAACGACGAAACCGACGCGGTGGTGCTCGATCCGCGCGAGGTTTCGCTGGGGCCGGGCGAGTTCTTCGAGGCGCGGGAGGGCGCAAAGCTGCTGGGCAAGCGCGGCGCGTGGCCCGTCGCGCCTGCCGCCGGTTTCGCGCGAGACGCCCGGGGCAACGCCTATGAGGTCACGGGCTTTCACGGCGTGCGGGTGGTGGACCCGGACGAGCCCGGCGGGGGTAAGACGCACCGGATCGCCGTGTTGTACGGCGGCCCGCTCGCGCCCGTCGAGGCTGAAGCGTGGGCGGTGGTGCGCTTTCAGGCGGCGGCCTCGGCCGTGGTGCTGCTCGGTACCGCGTTTGCCCTGGCCTGGTTTTTGCGGCGCGCGCTGGACCCCCTGCGGGAGCTCGCGGAAGCGGCCGGGCAGCTGTCGGCGCGGTCCCTTCGGTTCGAAGCCCCGGCAAGCGCGCTTCGCATCCGGGAGCTGGCCCCTCTCGGGGCGGCCATCGATGCCTCGGTCCAGCGGCTGGGGCGCTCGTTCGCGCAGCAGCGGCGGCTGACCGGCGACGCGGCGCACGAGCTCAAGACCGATGTCGCGATCATCAAATCGTCGCTGCAGCTGCTGCTGCTGCGCGAACGGACGCCGGAGGGATACCGCGCGGGCATCGCGCGCGCGCTGGGCGACTGCGACCGCATGGAGGCCGACGTGGGCGCGATGCTGACCTTGGCTCGGGTGGAGCACGCGCACCCGGCGGAGTTTGCCGACGCGGCGCAAACCGACCTGCACACGGCCGCGCGCGAAGCGGCCGACGCGCTCGCGCCCCTGGCGGAGCTGCACGGGGTGCGCCTGAATGTCGCCTGCGCGGGGCAGGGGATTGTCCGGCTTACCGCCAGGGACGCGGGTCTGCTTTGCGCGAACCTGCTCGAAAACGCGCTGCGCCACAGCCCGAAGGGAAGCGAAGCGGCCATTACGGCGGCCGAAACCGGCGGCGAGGTCACGCTCACGGTCCGGGATCATGGCGAGGGCATTCCCCCGGCGGCCCTGCCGCACGTTTTCGAGGCGTTCTACCGGGGCGACGAAGCCCGGGACCGCAAGCACGGCGGCGCGGGGCTGGGCCTGGCCATCGCCAAAGCGGTATGCGAACGGGCCGGCGGCACGCTCGCGGCGGAAAGCCGGCCGGGGCAGGGTACCGCCATGACCGCGCGCCTGCCCTTGTTTGTACGCCACCAGGCGTAACACAGTGCCTCCTTTTTGCTATCTTTGACTTATGTAAGTACGCGCCCGCGGTGACGCCCGGAGTGGTTTTCACTCCGCCCTCGCAATGCCGTTTGTTCCCCGGAGAGGTTTCGTGCCGAACAAGTCTGAACTAACACCCGCCGGGCCGCTCGCCGCGAACGATTCGGCAACGAAGCCAACGCCGCAAGACAACCTGCTCGCGGTGCTGGGCCCGGAGCCGGAAAGCGAGTTCGACGAGCTGGCCGAGCTGGCCGCTTCCATGTGCTCGACCCCGATCGGCCTGGTGACGCTGCTGGGCGCGGACGAGCAGTTTCACAAGGGCGGGGTGGGCTGCTCGTTCGATCGCACGCCGCGAGGTGAGACGTTCTGCGATTACACGGTGCGCGGCGAAGGGCTGTTTACCGTGGCGGACGCGAAAGAGGATGCGCGCTTCCGCAGGCACTGGCTTGTGGATCGCGAGCCGGGCATCCGTTTTTTCGCGGGGGTTCCGCTTTACTCGCCTTCCGGCGACAAGGTCGGGGCATTGTGCGTGGTCGACTCGATCCGGCGCGAGCTGAAGCCCTGGCAGCGCCGGGGACTGTCGCTTCTCGCGCAGCAGGTGAACGCGCGTCTGGAACTGCGTCTGCGCCGGCGCGCGGCGGAGCTGGCTTTCGAGAACGCGGCCGGCAACGACCTCCTGTTCTCGACGTTCGCCAACAGCCTGCCGTTCCCCTGCTACCTCAAGGACCGGGAGCACCGGCTCTTGTTCTACAACGCGCCGCTGGCCGAGCGGTTCGGGGTGGACGCGGAGCAGTGGCTGGGACGCACCAGCTACGACCTGTGGCCGGTGGACCTGGCCGAGCGGATCCAGAAAGCCGAGGAGCGGGTGTTCACGACCGGCAAGCCGTCGGATCTGCGCATCCAGCTGCCGGGCACGCCGGCCGTGTCGATGGTGCTGCACCAAAGGCTGTGCCACCTGCCCGCGGGGGAGCCGGTGCTCGGGGTGCTGGTGCTGGAAGTCCTGTAAGCAATTCGCGCCTACCAGGGCCCCTGGTGCGCGTGGGCGATCGTCCTGCGCGATCGGGTAGGCGATTCGCGCCTACCAGGGCCCCTGGTGCGCGTGGTCGATCGTCCTGCGCGATCGGGTAGGCGATTCGCGCCTACCAGGGCCC
>CAXUHL010000025.1:0-8220 GCA_964250745.1 uncultured Acidobacteriaceae bacterium | reverse complement strand
TTCGTGCCCCACCAGTACAGCAGGCCCAGGGTGGCAGTGGTTTGTGCGTGCTTCAGGACGCCCGCGGTATCCGAAAGGAAAAACAGCTGGTTCGAGAAGTCGCGCCGGTACTCCCCGCGCAGGATGAAGCCCGGGCCAAGCTGCCGGTCGGCCACCAGAGTGACCTCCTTGAGCGCCTGCGTGCGCCCGCTGAACAAGCCGCCCCGGTCGTCGAAGTACTCCGTCCGTGCGGCCACATACCAATCCCGGGGTAAAACATACTTGGCATAGAAAGCACCGATGACGACCCTGCCCGGCCGGTCGTGGGCGAAGGTACGGTTGAGAACATAGTCGGCCTCCCCGAGCAGCGTCAGTTTCTTCGTCGCATTCCAGGTCGCATAAGTATCGAAGATATGTTCACGGCCGTTGGGCGCCGGGGACAAGTTGGCCGAGGGCAGCCCGGCTTGCGTCGCGAGCGCGGGCAGCCCGGGGTTCAAGGTAAGCGGGGTGTCGCGGCCCTCCTGCCCGAAGTAGTAATTGACGTTCCACGTGACGGAGGATGCGGGCTTGAGCGTCCACAGGAATCCCTGCGATTTATACCCATTCAAGTCCTCCGTTTGCTGGACGCCGTTGACGAGCAGATAGGTGAGTGCGGCTTTCCCGTTCAGCGCATAGGTGGCGCGCAGGCCGGTATGGTAAAAGGGCAGGAAGTTATAGCTGTACGCGCGGGAATAGGCGATCTGGTCCTTGGCATAGTCGCCTTCGTTGCCGAGGGTGCTGGCGAACTTGCCGAAGTCGAGCTGGAGCCCCGAGCCGACGGGGGCCAGGTAGCTGCCATAGGCCTGGAACAGGTTGCGCCACACCTGCGGCCGCTGCTCGTTAACCGGGGAGCCGCCAAGCGTCTCCGAAGCCTGGCCCCAAAGCAGGTCGATGCGTCCGCCCGCCCGGTCGCCCGGGGTAGGCAGCTTTTCTAGTATCAGGTTCGCCTGATTGATGCTGAAGCTGTTGTTGGAAACCGCGTAGGCACGCAGGAGATTGACCCCGCCCACGGGCTGGTTGAAGTTGTACCCGTAGTAGCCGTCCACCCCGAGGTTGATCGTGGTGTTGCGGAAGAAGCGCGGCACGGCCCCGTCTTCGGGTTTGAGCGCGGGTGCGTCCAGGGTTTTGAGCGCGGCCGCCGCGGAGGCCAGGGCGGGGGCGGCTGTATCCGCATTTAAGTCCGGGGCCGCGGGCTCCGCCTTGTCCAGGGCGTCCAGGCGGGCGTTGATCCGCGCCAGATCGGCCCGCAGCTCGCGGACCTCGCGGGCGCGCTCGGATTCGGCTGTCTGGGCTTGCACGGCGGCAGCGATGAGCAGGACGGGGACGAGCAGGGCGGTTCGCATGCCCACCATTGTGCCTCGCTTTCTCCGGGAGTGCCTGCCCGCGAGCGGACGCACGACGTGCGGAGCTTATTATCGCGTTACCAGGGAAAGAGCCTCCGGTTGACCCTGCGAATGCGCGCCCGGCTCGGCGCGATGTTGTTCCTCGAGTACTTCATCTGGGGTGCCTGGTATGTCACGCTTGCCACCTGGCTCCAGAGCGGGCTGCACCTCGGGGGTGGGCAAATCGGCCTGGCGGCGGGGGCGACCTCGGTCGGCGCGATGGTCGCGCGCTTCTTCGTGGGGCTGCTGGCGGACCGCTTCTTCGCGATCGAACGCGTGCTTGCCGCGCTCCATGGGCTAGGCGCGCTGCTCTTGTTCGCGATGGCGCGGCAAACGCATTTCGGCCCCCTGTACGGGCTCGAGCTCGCGTACTGCCTCGTCTTCATGCCGACCCTGGCGCTGAGCAACGCGCTCGCCTTCCGGCAGATGCGCGCGCCGGAGCTCGAGTTCGGCCCATTGCGGGTGCTGGGGACTCTGGGCGGCGGTGTTCGTCGCCTTCGCGCTGGTCTTCCGCGCCGCGAGCCCGCCGGCAGCGCTCAGGGCTCCTTCCGATCGATGGGAAGGCCTGCCTTGATCATCGGCAGCCCGGTCACCGGCCAGTGCTCCACCTGCGCGTCCACGTTCGGGGCCAGGCCTTCGGATGGGGCCACGGTAACGTTCCACCCGTCCACCGTTACCAGCGGTTGGTCGCCCCCGAGGTCGGCGAGCGCTGCGTCGATGGTCACGGTCCGGCTTTCACCCGGCGCGAGCGAAATGTAGTTGCCGGAGTAGAACACGGGCAGAACCCGCGTGCCGGCGGTTTTGCGGCGCAGCTGCAGGTGCGTCATCAGCGCCACGGTCGTGCCCGGGTTGCGCAGGGTCACGTCAAGCAGCATGCGCCCGCTCGCGTCGTGCCGGGCCGCCGCCGCTTCGAGCGTCACGGTCTTCATCGTATCCAGCGGCGTCAGATCGCCGCCCTGCTCGGGCGTGCTCTTCCAGTACAGGTTGCGGGAAAGCACCGCGCCGTCCTGCCCTCGCAGCTCCAGCTTGACGAAGTACACCGGGGGGTATACGTCCGGCACGGGCGCGGGCCCCAGCGAGGTGGCCCGGTCGGCCGGTGCGCTCACGGGGAAGTCTCGCTCCAGCTTCGACCTGCCTTTCAGATCGAGCAGCGAAAGGTGGACGGTGCCGGCGACCGTTTCCGGCCGGTTGTTGATTACCTCGAGCGTGTTTTCCGCCTCGTTGAGCTGCACGTGCACCGGCTCCGACGCGGACTGGACGGCGAATAGAGACGAGTTCGGCTCCAGGTCGTAGTGGTACAGCTGCCACACGAAGCTCGGCTGCGCGGGCGAGCTCATCCAGGTCAGGATGCCGGTGGCGGGCGCGAACAGGCGCGCGTTGCGCCCCTCGTACATGGCGCGGTACGCCTCGTAGTTCATCAGCTGCGCCTTGCGGACGAAGTCGGCCAGGTTGGCGGTGCGGCCGTAGCGCCCGGCCAGGACGTAGGGGTAGGTGTCGCCGTGCTGCGCGCCGTGGGCCAGGTCGTGCTCGGCCCAGTCGTCGTTGATGACCTCCCAGTCCTTTTCGGGCATCATGCCGTGGATGGACTCAAGCGTCGGGATGGACACGGAGCCTGTTTCGGTTTTGAAGGGCGCGTCGTAGACGTAATAGGCGCGCGGCTCGCGCCAGTAGTACGGCCCGTGCGAGACCACGCCGCGGCCGTCGGTGGAGGAAGGCTGGTAGAGCCGGACCGGGTCGAGCTCGGGCAGCATCCTGCGCAGCTCCGCGTCGATCGCCGGGGGCGGCGGCCCCTCGTTGCGCGCGCACCACAGCGCGATCGAGGGATGGTTGCGGAAGCGCAGCAGCTTGTCGCGCACGTTGGCCAGATAGGTGGGCAGGTCGTCCGGGTCGGGCCCGTCGGTAGGGTTGGGCTGGAAGAACTCGTCCCAAACCAGAATGCCGTACTTGTCGCACAGCGCGTAAAAGTCCTCGCCGGTCGACTGGCCCACCCAGTTGCGGATCATGTTCAGGTTGGCGAGCGCGTGCATGTGAATCTGCGCGTCGAGCCGCGCGGCGGGAATGCGCTTGAGCCCCTCGTCGAGGCCCCAGTCACCGCCCCGGATGAACACCTTGACCCCGTTGACGCTGATGGTGAGCGCGTCGTCGCCGCCGTAGGTGATCTTCCGGATACCGAAGGTGGTGTCGAGCGCGCTGGAGTCGCCGCGGCCCTGGGTGAAGTGGAGGTGCAGGTGCTGCAGGTTTTGCGGGCCGTAGCCGTTGGGCCACCACAGCTGCGGGTTGGCGATGTGCTGCGGGTCGAACGCGACGACCTGTTTCGTATGCGGGGCGACGGTGACCTTTTTCGCCATCGTCACTGTGCCGAACTCGCCTGCAAGCGTTCCGGTCTGCGGTTTGTCCGTGATGTTTTCGAGCGTGGCCTGGATGGACACGTCGGCCGCGTCGGTGCGGGGCAGGGGAAGGTCGGTGGTGACGTAGGGGTTCTGCACCAGGACCGGCCCGGAGGCGGACAGGGTCACCTTCTGCCAGATGCCGGTGTCGCGGTCGCGGATGGCGGGCAGCCAGTCCCAGCCGATGGTCGAAAGGAAGGTGGGCCCGTCGAGCGCGGTGATGCCGCCGTTCAGGCCCAGGCCGTCGGCGATGGTGTGCTCGTGCGGTACGCCCGGGTGCGGCTGCGGGGTCACCTTGACGGCGATCGTGGCGGCCTCGCCGGGCTTGGCCAGTTTGGTAATGTCGTAGCCGCCGCGCGCGAACGCGCCCCGCATGACGCCCTGCTGCACACCGTTGACCCAGATCTCCGCGCTGTAGTTGATCCCGTAGAACGTCAGCGCAACACGCTTGCCCCGGTACTCGCGCGGCACGGTCACGGTTGTGCGGTACCAGTAGCTGGTCTTGTTCAGGCTTTCGGGGATGGCGCGGTTGTTCTCGCCGTACAGCGGCTCGGGGTACGCTTTGGCATCGACCATGCCGGTCAGCACGGTGCCCGGGACGGTCGCGGGCAGCCAGCCCACCGGCCGGTACGCGGAGGAGGAGACCGCGATCCCTGTATCGGGGACCTTCGCGGCATCGGCCAATTGCCAGCCCGTCGCAACCTCGACCGGCGCGGGCAGCTGAGCCCCATGCGCCGCTCCGACAGACAACCCCGTTAAAAGCAACCAGCCTCTACGCACTCGGCTCTCCTGTTCTGAAATCGATCCCGCATGGATTCGTGAAACCTGACCGTCCTGCTCACATCTACTTCCAAGCACAAAGATTAGGGTAAAGGGGAACGAGTGTCGAAAGCCGGTCCGCTCATCGGCCTCGCCGGGATCATCGTCGCCGCCATGAGCGTCGGGTTCAACAGCGCGGTCACCTCGCTGGCCCTTCCCGACATTGCCGGCAACCTCGGCATCTCGCACGATGCCGGGCTCTGGTTCACCAGCCTCTACTCCTCGGGCGAAGTGCTCGGCATGACGCTCGGCGCCTGGTGGGCGGTCACGGTCACGCTTCGGCGCTTCGCCATGTTCGCCATCGTCTTCGCCTGCGTCGTGACCGTGCTGATTCCGCTCAGCGGCAATCTTGCCTGGCTGTACGGCATGCGCGCGCTCCAGGGGCTCTCGACCGGCCTCACCATTCCGCTGTTGATCACCGCGGCCCTGCGCGCCCTGGGGCCGCCGATCCGCCTGTACGGCCTGGCCTGCTACGCGCTCACGGCCACTCTGTTTCCGAATCTGAGCACCTCCCTCGCCGGGTTGTGGACCGACCGCGTCGACTGGCACTTCGTGTTCCTCCAGGCTGTGCCGCTCGACACCCTCGCGTTTCTTCTCGTCTGGCAGGGCATGCCGAGTGAGCCGCCCAAGTACGAGCGCCTCCGCCAGTTCGACTGGCGCGGGGCTCTGCTGGTGGCCGCCGGTTTCGGCTCGCTCACCACGCTGCTCATCCAGGGCGACCGGGTCGACTGGTTCCACGCGCCGTGGATCTCGGTACTCGCTCTGGTCAGCGCGGTGTGTATCCCGCTGTTCCTCGTCAACGAGTGGTTCCACCCCCTCCCGCTGCTCAAGCTGCAGCTGCTGGGCCGGCGCAACTTCGCCTATGGCTGCCTGGCCTTATTCACCTTCGTCATCATCACCGCTTCATCCTCCACCATCCCCATCAGCTACCTCGAACAGGTGCAGGGGTACCGCCCGCTCGACGCCCAGATGGTGACGACGGAGATCGCCCTGCTGCAGCTGCCGCTGCTGCCCCTGATGGCCGTGCTGCTCAACCAAGCCTGGGCGGACGCGCGCTGGGTCAGCTTCGTGGGGCTCTGCTGCATCCTGGCCGCCTGCATCGGCGACTCGTACCTCGACTCGGACTGGAACCGCGTGCAGTTCTACGGCTGGCAGATCCTCCAGGCCGTCGGCGAGGCAGCGGTCGTCATGCCCCTGCTGATGATGTCGACCAACGAGGTCAAGCCGGTGGAAGGGCCGCTGGCTACCGCGAACGTCAATGCGCCGCGCGCGGTGGCCGAGGCCGTGAGCACCTGGCTGCTGACGCTGATCACGCGCCTGCGCGGGCACTTCCACTCCGACCGCATCGCGGACCAGCTGGGGCTGGAAAGGTTCGGGCTCATCCAGGGTCCGGGCGCGCTGCGCATGTATCCCGGGCCGCTGCTTCCCTCGGGCGCGCCGCGCACGCCGTCGAGCCTGCGTACGCTCGACGGGGCGATCCGGCAGCAGACCGCCGTGCTGACCTTGTCCGACGCATTCCTGGTGGTGGCCGCCATCACCGTCTTCCTCATGATCGTGCTTTGGGTCCTGACCGAACGCACCTACCCTCCGCGCATCGCGCTGAGCAAGCAGTAAGGAGGCACCCGATGGCCGAACAGGTGCCGCCCAACCGGCCGCTGGCGAAACCCGCGCTGCCGCCCCCGCCCCCTCCGCCCAAGCAGGAGGAGAAGAAAAAGCCGCTGTGGCCGTGGGTGGTGGGCGCGGCGATCATCCTGGGCTTCATCGCGCTGGTGCTGTGGCGCGTGTTCGCGCCGCGCCCGGTGGTGGAGACTTCGGACGCCCGCGTGGCCGCTCACTACACCACGGTAGCCCCCCGCGTCGCCGGGCAGGTGGTGGCGGTGCCGGTGGACGACAACCAGCGCGTCGCCGCCGGGCAGACTCTCCTGGAGCTGGACCCGCGCGACTTCCAGACAGCGGTCGCCAACGCCGAGGCCGCGCTGGCCCGCGACCAGGCCCGCATCGTGACCGCCTCCTCGCAAATCTCGCGGCAGCCAGCCTTGATCGACCAGGCTTCGGCGGCGGTGCCCTCGGCCGAAGCGCGCGTTACCCTGGCCGAGCAGAACCTGACCCGCTACCGCAACCTGGCCCAGACCGGCGCGGGCACGGTACAGAACCGCCAGCAGGCCGAAGCGACCCTGCGGCAGGCGCAAGCCGAGCTCCAGGGCGCGCGGGCCGGCCTCGCCGCAGCGCAGGCGCAGCTGCCCCAGCTGCGCTCCGAACAGCTGGCCGCGCAGGCCCAGGTGCGCAGCGACCGCGCCGCCCTGGACCAGGCCCGGCTCAACCTGAGCTACACACGCGTCACGGCCGCCATTGACGGCACGGTCGGCCAGCGTACCGTGCAGGCGGGCGACTACATCGCCGCCGGCTCCCCGGTGATGAGCGTGGTTCCGCTCGAGCACGTCTACATCGACGCGAACTACCGCGAGGTCGCTCTCCGGCACGTCCTGCCCGGCCAGCACGTCCGCATTCACGTCGATGCATACGACATCGACCTCCACGGCCACGTGGACTCGCTCGCCCCGGCCACGGGAGCGACCTTCTCCGCGATTCCCCCCGAGAACGCCACGGGCAATTTCACCAAGATCGTTCAGCGGCTCACGGTCAAGATCCTGGTCGACCCCGGCCAGCCGCTCGCCGGGCTCTTGCGCGTGGGGCTCAACGTGGAGACGTACATCGACACGGGCCTGGCGCCGGTGCGGGACTACCAGGTCGGCCGCGGCGCGAACGCCGTCCCGGTGACGGCGAAATGAAGCGCCTGAGCCTCATCCTGTGCGTTCTGCTGGCCGGCTGCACGGTCGGCCCGCGCTATGCGCCGCCCAAGGTCGCGAGCGCCCCGGCTTTCCCGCCCGAGCCTGCCGATGTCGCGAGTCCTCTTTCTCCGGGCGCGATCGATCCGGCCTGGTGGAACGCTTTCCACGACCCGGAGCTGAGCTCGCTGGTGACCCGGCTCGTCCGGCAGAACCTGGATCTCAAAGCCGCGGCCGAGCGCGTGGAGCAGGCCCGGGCCGAGAAGCGGATCGCCCGCTCCGCCGCCTTGCCGCACGTGGACGGCAACGTGACTTACGACCGCACCAAGCAGAGCCCCACGGGCTTTCTGGCGCTGGTGCAGCCGTCCCCGGGTTCGCCGCTGGTCTACAACTTCTTCACCGACGGGCTGTATGCATCCTGGGACCTGGACCTGTTCGGACGGGTGCGGCGCGAGGTGGAGGCCGCCGAGAGCAACCGCCAGGAGCTGATCGAGGCCCGGCGCGGCCTGCTGCTGGCCTCCGCCGCCGACCTGGCCCAGGACTACGTGCAGCTGCGCGGGGTGCAGGCGCAGGAAGCGCTCGTGCGGGCGAGCCTCCTGTTGGCCGATCAAAATCTTTCGCTGGTCCGGCAGCAGTTCAGCAACGGCGTGGCCACCGATGCCGACGTGGCTGGAGCCGAAGGGCAGCGGGCGACGCTGGCCGCCTTGCTGCCGCCGGTCGAAACGCAAAAAGCCGCCCTGGTCAACGCGATCGGTCTTCTCCTCGCGATGGAGCCCCGGGCGCTTGAAGCGGAGCTGCGCGCGGCGGGGCCCCAGTTCGCGCCGCCGC
>CAXUHL010000024.1:0-18918 GCA_964250745.1 uncultured Acidobacteriaceae bacterium | reverse complement strand
TTACCTGGTACGTGCTGGGCTTCCTGCAAGCCAAGAGCGCCGGGCTGCACCCTTCCGAAGCTCCGCACCCATATGCGTCGAGCGCCGGGCGAGGTTAGCGGGCAAGCCGCGGCCACCTTGAACCGACAGGTTGCCATAGCCCAGGCAAGCGGCTGAGATACACGAGCCAAGTCCACAAATTCTAAACCTACAACCCGATGCTCGCATGGACACGATCGCCGTTCATGAAACCAGCAGGAGAACGAGCGAGTCTTCAATGAGGCTTTGCCGGCTTTCGTCCGTATAAAAGCTCTCCATCCCCTCGGTTCGCGCATTCCCGCTGCCCTCCTTCAAGTGCGTACACAGCCCACTATCGGCCCGGGCGGGGGCGCAGTCGAGACCTTGAGCGCGCCGTTCCAGGGCTCCCGTTCCGAAATGAAACTCAGTCCAGGCCCGTTCCCGATTCGGGACACGATCCGCGCCGCCGCCGCTTTGCCGCTAGGGAAACCGCACCCTTTGCCGATACCCTGAACAGGCATGGTTTCTCGAGACATCCCGATCGCCGCCGGCGTGGCTCTCCTCGGCGGGCTTCTCGTCCTCGCCGCGGCGCTGCTGCGCACGCGCTACTCGCGCTACCCCGCGCTGCTGTATACGACCGCCGCCTACATGGCCGTGCTCCACGGGGTGTGGCTCGCCGGGCTCGCGCAGGGGCGCGGGTTCGCTTCAGGGTTCGCGACGCTCGAACTGCTCACCTTTCCCTGGAGCTTCGCGGTGATCACCAATATGAGCATGGCCGGTTTCGACACGCTGCCCGGTCTTTTGCTCAACTACGTCCGCTTCGTGCTCGGTTTCGGCGGGCTGCAGTGCCTGCTGCTGACGCTGTTCGTGTGGGAGCTCAAGCTGACCCCGCGAACGCGGGGGCGTCCCCGTTCGACCCGGTTTTGACGCACTTCAGCCCCCGCGCTTTTACCCGGCTTGCCCGGCTCAAGTAGCATGAGTGGCTGGTAAGGAGGGTTTGCGCCGGCTTCCTGCACCGATGCCGCCGGATTGAACCGCGAACCCGCCGAGTTTTCGCCCATGCGCCGGGAAAACGGCATCCATCAGGGATGCGCGCTCACCGAGCCTGGAACGGACCGGTCCCGCCTGCCGCCCTGGAGGAAGTAGTGCCATCACGCGATAAGTTTCTCTTTACCTCGGAGTCGGTCACCGAGGGCCACCCCGACAAGATCGCCGACCAGATCTCCGATGCCATCCTGGACGCCTGCCTGGCGCAGGACCCGTACTCGCGCGTCGCGTGTGAGACCCTCACCGCGACCGGCCTGGTCGTCATCGCCGGCGAGATTACCACCAAGGCCTACGTCGACTTCCAGACGCTGGTCCGCGGCGTGGTCAACGACATCGGCTACAACGACGCCGGATACGGCTTCGACTCGAACACCTGCGCGGTGATCTCCTCGATCAACAAGCAGTCCGGCGACATCGCGATGGGCGTGGACACGGGCGGCGCGGGCGACCAGGGCATGATGTTCGGCTTCGCGACGGACGAAACCGAGGAGCTGATGCCGCTGCCGATCTCGCTCGCGCACAAGCTCACCCGGCGGCTCAGCGAGGTCCGCAAGAACGGGCAGCTCCCGTATCTGCGGCCCGACGGCAAGAGCCAAGTCACGGTCGAGTACGACGCGCAAGGCAAGCCCGTGCGCGTGGACGCGGTCGTCATCTCGACCCAGCACGCCGAGGAGGTCGCGACCGACACGCTGCGCGCCGATGTGTTGAAGGACGTGATCCAGATGGTGGTGCCCGCGCACCTGCTCGATGCGGACACGAAATACCACATCAATCCGACCGGCCGCTTCGTCATCGGCGGCCCCATGGGCGACACCGGGTTGACCGGCCGCAAGATCATCGTGGACACCTACGGCGGCATGGGCCGGCACGGCGGCGGTGCGTTTTCCGGCAAGGATCCGACAAAGGTGGACCGCTCGGCCGCCTACATGGCCCGGTATATCGCGAAGAACATCGTCGCGGCCGGCCTGGCGGAGCGTTGCGAGGTGCAGCTGGCCTACGCGATCGGCGTCGCCGAGCCGGTTTCCGTGCTGGTCGACACCTTCGGGACAGGTTCCGTGCCCTCGCGTGAACTGGAGCGGCTCGTCCGTGAGCACTTCCAGCTGACGCCCAAGGGCATTATCGAGTCGCTCGACCTGCGCAAGCCTATCTACCGCCAAACCGCCGCCTACGGCCACTTCGGCCGCTCGGGTGACGATTTCGGCTGGGAGCGGACGGACAAAGCCGCCCTACTGAGAGAAGCGCTCGTCCGGAAAGAAGTGGTGGCTGTTCGATAGCTTCCGTAAAGCAGAAGGAGGCCGGATTTCGTGGGTTCGTCCTCCCCATGTTCCTTGGGTGACTATTCATTACTAAAATCTGAGCGTTCAGGGTCTCTTCAGTCATTCCCTCCTGAAATAGTCGAAGAAGCCGCTTCGAGGGCTGATAGCCTCTCCACGTTGGCCGATGTGATCGGATGCACGGCACTCGGCAACCGACAGGAGATTCCGCGATGGCCGTCACCGGGGACTCGCCCGACAGTTCTGAGAACCCGCACAACACGCCTCCGAGGCCCTCGGCTCGGACACGGGCCGAAAAGAGTCCTGCCTACAAAAGGAAGCCGGCCGCGTCCGAGTCGAGGCCTGTGCCTCTCGACGGCAACTACCTTCTCGCGGACCCGGGATACATCCCGGCAGATCAGGGCCAGGGCCGCGCCGATTCGAATTACCCGTCGTCCGAGATGAGCGATGCGCGGTCCGGAGCGCCGACAGCGGGAACGGAGACGAAAAGACGAACGTTCGACGCGCGGTTCAAGCTGTTCGCCGCTCTCGGACTCATGGCCATCGCGGGATCGGCGATCTACCTGCTGGCAAGTTCGCGATCCTCCCCGCACGGCTCAGTTGCGACAGCTCGACCCGGCGCGAGCACGGGTCCGGCGGTTTCGAGCGGCTCTTCCGCGGCTTCATCCGGGACGAACGCCGTTCCGCCCGCGGTGACCGCCACTGAGGTGCGATTCGGCATGGCAGGGCCTTTCACGGGTCCGTCCAAGGAACTCGGACGAGAAATGGCGATCGGATTGCGGACCGCTTTCGACGAGGCGAACGCAGCCGGCGGCGTAGCCGGCCGACGGATCCAGCTCGTCACGGCCGATGACGGGTACGAGCCCGGCAAGACGGGCGATGCCGTGACCAACCTGCGGGATCGCGCCGGCGTGCTGGGATATGTCGGGAACATCGGCACGCCCACGGCCGCGGTGTCGCTGCCCTACGCCCTCCGGAACCGGATGCTGTTTTTCGGCGCCTTCACCGGTGCCGAGTCGCTTCGGAGGACGCCGCCCGACCGTTACGTCTTCAACTATCGACCGAGCTATGCCGAGGAAACCGAGGCCGCGGTGCGCTACCTCGTTCGCGTCCGAGGCATCCGTCCCAAGCACATCGCGGTCTTCACACAGCAGGACGCATTCGGCGATTCCGGCTACGAAGGCGTGCTCAAGGCGATGCGCGGGCTGGGCGTCGCTCATGCGGATGCCACCTTGCGGATGGGCTACGAACGCAATTCGCTGGACCTCACCAAACCGGTGCGGCTGCTCGGAAAGCAGAAAGACATCAAGGCCGTCATCATGGTGGCTTCTTACCGCGCGGCCGCCAAGTTTATCGAGTTGACGCATCGCAGCTACCCCGGCCTGACTTACACCAATGTCTCGTTCGTGGGGGGTACCGCGCTGGCCGACGAGTTGAAGCTGCTCGGGCCGGGTTACACGGATCGAGTGATCGTGACGCAAACCGTGCCCGATATCGAAGGCTTCTCGAACATCGCCATGGAGTACAGGGCTTCGTTGGCGCATTCTTTTTCCGGGGAACAGCCGAACTATGTCAGCTTCGAGGGCTTTATCGAAGGAAAGCTCCTGGCCGAATCCCTCCGGCGGACAGGGCAAACCCTCAACGTCGACTCGCTGGTGAGAACGATGGAGGGCATGCGCGGCGTGGAACTCGGCCTGGGGACGCCGGTCTCCTTCAGCCCCTCCGAGCACCAGGCCTCTCACAAGGTTTGGGGTACGCAGCTTTCCGCGATGGGTACTTACGTTCCCATCGATCTCGAGTAGAAAGGCCTCAGAGACAGGCATGCGGCTTCGGCGGCGGGTCTCGCCCGGCCGTCATGAACTTTCATAGAAGATGCCTTGGAGCGGTGTTCGAGCCGCCGCGGCTTTTCCGATGTGTGAGACTTCAAACCATGCCGGAGGGAAAAGCCGCGCCGCGGGCTCCTTTCGGCGTACACCGGCTCGGGAAACGTTTCAATGCCGCAGCGCAGCCGCAGCGACAAGGGTGTCCAGAGCGGAGGACTGCGTCCCCGCGTTCGCCTCCGCGACCGGGCCGCTCCACACCAGGCCGAGCACATCGCCCGGCGCGCGGTCCAGCTTCCACAGGCTGTCCGCATTCGCCTTGACGAACTGCTTCCAGCGCTTGTCCGGCGATGCCGCGTTCAGTGCGGAAAGATTGCGCACGAAAATTCCCTTGAACTGCACCCCATCCGGCCCGCACTTCGGCTCGCAAGGCTCGTGCAGGATGCCGCCCGCATCGGTCATGTGGTCAAGCCCCGCCGAGGCGAACCTCGCGGCATCCCCAAGCCGCGCTTGCTCACCCTCCGCCTTCGACCACTCCGCCAGGGCCCCCACCAGCACGCCCAGGTTGTAGGTCCACACGGTCCGGCCGTTGTTGGTGCACGCGCCCGAGGCTTTGTCGATCGTCAGCCCGTCGTTCACCAGCCCTTGCCGGTTGATCATGCCGGAGCCCTGGAACCAGCGCCATTCCCGGCGCGCCCAGTCCGCGTACTCCGGCGCCTGGACCCGGGCGGCCAGGTGCGCCGCCACCGAGAAGAACAGCTCGTTCGCGATGGCGTTCTTGTAGGTCCGGTCCTTGGACCACCAGATGCCGCCGCCGCAGGTCTCGTCCCATCCGCCCGCCATATCCGCGAAGATCGACCGGGCCATGGCCAGATAGCGCGGTTCGCCGGTCGCGTCGAAGGCGTCGATCCACGCCAAGGCCCACCAGCCCTCGTCGTCGTAGTAGTCGTTCAGGAAGCTGGGAAAGCCGGTCATCTTCGCCAGGTCGCCGGTCTGCTCCGCCTTCGGGACCGTGACCTGGGCCGCGTCGAAGGTGTGGGCCACCGCGGGCAGGTAGCGCCGGTCGCCGGTCGCGCGCGTGTAGTCCACCAGCGCGGTGACGGCGTTGGCCGCGTTCCACCAGCCGGTGGTCGTGTAGAGCCCGGTGCGCTCCACATACGAGCGCTGCAGCGCGGTCGCGCCCGCCTGGGCCCGTTCGGCTGCATGGTCGTGGCCGAACAAGGACAGCAGGATGAACAAAAGCAGAGTCGCCATGCCTCCGTTGTAGCAGAATGCGGCTATCGAGGTTGGGCCGACGCCCGCAGGCGCACGCCCATCCCCGAGGCGAACGCTGCCGCTGCGAGCGGCAGGGGCAGCAACGCGGGCAGGCGCTCCGCCACGAGCGGGTGCAGGGCACCGGCCGCGAGCGCGCCGAGGAAGAAGCAGGCCGCCACCGCGGACAGCACCGGAACGGTCTCCGGCTTGGCCGGTTTGGGCGCGGGATTCGGTGCCCGGGGCCGCGCCCATTTCGCGATCAGGGAGGTTACGTCGCCGGAAAGAAAGGTGGTGTGCAGCGAAACGCCGCCGATGGAGGTCACGACCCCGTTTTGAATGCCGAGGGCGAGCGACAGCGCGAGGATCAGGTACCAGGGGTGCATCCGAGCCGCCGCGAAACCGGCCGGCAGCAGCAGCAACGCCTGCACCGCGAAGCTCACGGCGAGCGAGCGGATGCCGCCGCTCGCCGAAAGACGAAAACCCGCGCCGGTGGCCAGGGAGAAGCCGGCGACGGCGAGCACGCGCGGGGCGATCGCGGCGGCGTGGCCGGTCAGCAATGCCAAGGCAAGCAGGACGAGGTTGCCGGTAACGTGGCCGGTGAAGGTCCGGACCAACAGGTAACCCGCCGCATCGGCGTACCCGCCCGCGAAGGCGTAGAAGGCGGCGGCGGCCAGGGACCAGCGGGTTTCCATGCTCATTTCGCCGAGGGGTACTCGGGTCTGTACAGCAGCGAGCCTACCAGGTGGTAGACCGAGTCCGGCTTTTGGACCCGCGCCAGGCCGAGCGAGAAGATGCGCTCGGCAGAGGCGACGGCAGTGATTACGGAAGCGGCCTGGATGTTGGACTGCGGTGGGAACAGCCTGCCCCGCTCCAGCTCCGCCGGGCTTACCTGGTCGGCGGTGGCGCGGGCGGCGGCCAGGAAGATCTCATCCGGGACGCGTTTGGCCTCGGTCGCGTACACCGCCATGCCGACGGCCGGAAAGATGTAGAAGTTGTTCGCCTGGGCGGGTTCGTAGGTCTTTCCGTCGAGCTCGACGCTGTCGAACTGGACCCCGGCGGCGTAGACGGCCTTGCCCTTCGAGAACTTGTAAGCTTGCTCGGCGGTGCACTCAGCCTTTTCGGTGGGGTTTGAGAGCGCAAAGATGATGGGCCGGTCGTTGTGCTTGCTCATCGTCTCGATAACCTGCTGGGTGAAGGTGCCGCCGACGGTCGAGACGCCGATGAGGATGTTCGGCTTCAGGTCGTCGATGGTCGCGACCAGGTCCTTCGAAGGGGGCCGCTTGTGCGCGTATTTCCGCTGCTCGGGCGAAAGGTCCTTGCGCGAGGGCTCGAGCAGGCCGTCCACGTCGAACATGGAGATCTGGCTTTCGCCCTGTTCGATGGACACCCCTTCGAGCTTCATGGCGGAGACGATCATGTTCGCGATCCCGATGCCCGCCGAACCCGCGCCGAAAAAGAGGATGCGCTGATCTTTCAGCGCGCCCTTGGTGATCTTGAGCGCGTTGTACAGCCCCGCGACCGTGACCGAGCCGGTGCCCTGGATATCGTCGTTGTAGCAGGAGATGGTGTCGACGTAGCGGGCCAGCAGACGGATCGCGTCCACGCCCTTCCAGTCCTCGAAGTGGATGCAGCACTTCGGGTACAGGTCCTGGACGGCGTCGACGAACTCCTGGAAGAACGAGTCGAGCTCGTCGACCGAAGGCCGGTGCTGCTTCAGCCCGAGGTAGAGCGGGTCGTCGAGCAGGCTCTGGTTTTCGGTGCCGCAGTCCAGCAGCACGGGCAGCAGCCCCTCCGGCGGCACCTGCGCGCAGGCCGTGTAGAGCTGGAGCTTGCCGATCGGGATGCCCATGCCGTTCGCGCCCAGGTCGCCCAGGCCCAGGATGCGTCCGCCGGTGCTGACGCAGATAAAGCGCACGTCCTTGACGGGCCAGTTGGCCAGCACCTCCTTGACCTTGCCTCGCTGGTCGAGCGAAATGTACATGCCGTTGGGCTTGCGATAGATGTGGCCGAACTCCTGGCAGGCCTGCCCGACGGTGGGGTCATAGACGATCTTCAGGAAGCGCGCCGGGTCCGACCCGAGCACGGCGTAGAACAGGGTCCGGTTGTCCTCGGCCAGCTGGGCCAGGTAGATGTATTGCTCCAGGTCGTTGGGCTTCTTGCCGAGCTGCAGGAGGCAGCGCTCCACCTGCTGCCGCAGCGTTTCTTCGCGCGGCGGCAAGAGGCCGGTCAGGTGGTTTCGCTCGCGCTCCTCGCGCGTAAAGGCAGTCGAACGGTTGAGGGCGGGGTCGTGGAGAAGGGCGGTTGCTGAAGGTGCGGGCATGGCGAAGCTCCTGATCTGGGAAGCGAGGGTTAGTTGGCGCGGTTTGAGATCATTTTCTTGGGGTCGACGACCTCGTCGAACTTCTTTTCATCGATCAGGCCGCTCTTGAGGGCGGCTTCCTTCAGCGTGGAGCCGGAGTGCTGCGCGTCGTGAGCGATCTTCGCCGCGTTGTCGTAACCGATGACCGGCGACAGCGCGGTGACCAGCATGAGCGATTTGTCGAGGAACTCGGCAATCCGCTTCCGGTTGACCTCGGTCCCCTCGACCGAGTGGAGGCGAAACTTTTCCGCGCCGTCGGCCAGGATCCGCGCCGAGTGCAGGAAGTTGTTGATGATGATGGGCCGCATCGCGTTGAGCTCGAAGTTGCCCTGCGACCCCGCGAACGCCACCGCCGCGTCGTCGCCGATGACCTGGATCGCGATCATCACCAGCGCTTCGGCCTGGGTCGGGTTGACCTTGCCGGGCATGATGGAAGAGCCGGGCTCGTTGTCCGGCAGGATCAGCTCACCCAGGCCGCAGCGCGGGCCGGAGGCGAGCCAGCGCATGTCGTTCGCGATCTTCATCAGCGGAACCGCGAGATTCTTGAGCGCTCCGTGGGCGGCGACCATCGCGTCGAGCGAGCCCTGCGCCTCGAACTTATTGGGCGCGGTGATAAATGGGTAGCCGGTCAGCGTCGCGATCTCCCGCGCGACTTCGACGTCGAAGCCCGGAGGCGCGTTGAGGCCGGTGCCGACCGCGGTGCCGCCGGCGGCGAGCTCGTATAGGCCCTCGAGCGCCTGTTCGATGCGCCGGAGCGCGTTGCGGATTTGCACCGCATAGCCGGACCACTCCTGCCCCACGGTGAGCGGCACGGCGTCCTGCAGGTGGGTTCGGCCGATTTTAACGATGTCCGCCCAGTCGTCGGCCTTGCGCTCGATCGTCGCGGCCAGCAGGCTCACCTTGGGCATCAGCGACTCCCGGATTTCCTTCACGGCCGCGACATGCATGGCCGAAGGGAAGGAGTCGTTCGAAGACTGGGACATGTTGACGTGGTCGTTGGGGTGGACCGGCGTCTGCGTGCCGAGCTTGCCCTGGACCATCTGGATGGCTCGGTTCGACAGCACCTCGTTCATGTTCATGTTGGACTGGGTGCCGGAGCCGGTCTGCCACACGTAGAGCGGGAAGTGTTCGTCGAGCGCCCCCGCGACGACCTCATCGGCCGCCTTCACGATCAGGTCGGCCTTGTCCTTCGGCAGGCGGCCCAGGCGCTCGTTCACGATGGCCGCGGCCTTCTTGAACAAGCCGTACGCGTGGTACACCTCGACGGGCATCTTGTCGCGGCCGATGGAGAAGTGGTAAAGCGAGCGCTCGGTCTGCGCTCCCCACAGCTTGTCCGCGGGCACCTTGACCTGGCCCATGGAGTCGAACTCCACCCGAAACTTGCCGTCGTCGAGCAGGGTGCCGGGTTCGTAATGGCCGTCGTGGATCTGCGGATTCGGTGCGTCGGGCATGGTGGTCCTTTTTTCGGAGAGGGTCGATGACTCGTGGATGGATGACGGCAGGCTCAGAGCGGATGGCTCCGGAGGGCGGCCCGGGGCTGAAAAGGGCGGAAGTGCTCGATGAAGAGCTTGGGCAGGATCAGGCCGAAGGTCATGGCCAGCAGGATCAGCAGCGCGCTGCTCCCATCGGCGAGCGTAACGAAGAGGGGACCCGGAAGCTGCCCGGCGGTCAGCCCGGAGATGCCGCCGGCCATACGAAACAGATCGACGCCCGGAATAAGCGAAACGACGCAGGAAAAGGCAAGGGCGGCGAAGGGCAAGTGCAGCTTGTCGCCGATGAGAGTGGCGAGCGTGCCGACGATCAGGCAGGCGACAAAGGCGCCTTGCGCGGCGCTCGCATGCCCATCCACGAGCAGCAGCCAGCGGCAGCCGTGGGCGAGCATGCCGATGAGGATGGGTATGGGGAGCATGCGCCAGGGCATCGAGAAGAACGTGCCGTAGGCCGCGACGGCAACGCCCGCGGCAAGGACGTCATAGAGCAGCGGCGCGGTCCGGGCGGGCGCGGAAGGCGGTAGAACGAAGCCCGCGAGCGAGAGCCCCGCGATCAGGCCGGTGCAGATCATCAGGGTCACCAGCGCCGCGAACAGCATCCGCGCCAGGCCGAGGGGCAGGCGCAGGCGTGCAAGGTCCAGCACGCCGTTGAGCAGCGCCGGACCCGGCATCAGGATCGCGCACGGGCACAAGGCAATCAGCTGTGTGCCATGGTGGGCGGTATGCTTCATGGCGAGCGCGCCGAACGCGCCGGCCAGCATCGACGCGCTGAGCGGCTGCAGCAAGGGATTGCCCCCCGCAGCGGCAATGCGCCGGCGGAGCACGGCACCCAACCCGGCGCTGATCGCGATGAGCGCAAAGTTCAAGGCTTTCTGCTCGCCGAAGATGACGCCGAGCGCCGCGGCGCCCGCCGCCGCCAGCAGGGTAAATCGAAGGGTCGAGACGGGGGCGCTTTGCCGGATCGCAGCGATCTCCGCGCAGGCGCGGTCGAGGTCGAACCGGCCGGTCCCGGCACGGTCGACAACCCGCATCACGGCGGCCACCCGCGCCATCTCCACCGCGACCGGGGCGACGGCGACGTTCTCGCATACCGGTCCGCCGGGTCCCTGAACGCAGACGCGCAGGTCTCCCCAGGCCGCCGATACGCTCGCGTCCAGCCCCATCGCCTCGCCCAGGCGCGCGACGGCTCGCCCGACATGCTCCGTGGTCTGACCGCTCGCGAACAGAAGCGCCGCGACTTCGGCCAGCAGAGTGAGCGACCTGGGCAGATCCTGCCGGTTCTGCCGGTCTCGCTCATCGAGCGCTTCGCCGAGACCCGGTGACGCAGCGACCCGCGCGGTCATGGCTCACACCCCTTTGGGCAGCGCGTCCAGCTCGTGGAAGAAAAAGTAGATGTCGGAGTTGTAGAAGGGCTTGAGCGGGCCGTACACGCCCCCATCCCACTCCGGTACCCAGGCGAGCAGGGCGTCGAGCACCTTCTTCACCAGCGCTTCATCCAGACCGTCGCGTACAACCACCACCGCCGGGGTGCCGCCCGTGTACTCGCCGATCACCTTGGTGGTTTCGGCGTTCTTCGGGTTGAGCTTCCAGGTGTCCTCGAGGATCATGGTCGCGCGCGCCTCGCCGTTCACCACCGCATCGACCAGTTCCTGCCAGGTAGGCCCCACCTTGACCTGAGTGATGTCGAGAAACTCGTCCAGCTTCTTGCCTTTCTTGTTCAGGATCAAAGCCGGGGGAAAGTAGCTCGACGAGCAGGAACGGTTGATGTAGGCGTACTTCGCGCCCTGGAGGTCGTCCATGCTTGCGGCCGGGTCGTCCTTGCGGACCACCAGCAGGCTTTTGAGCTTCGGCCGGCCGGTGAACCTTGAGGTCGCGATGGCAAGCCCTCGATAGAAGCGGTCGCCGTCGCGGGTCAGCCGGTGGAAGTCCGCCGCCGGGATGTAAGCCATGTCCGGTTTGTGCGCCGCGATTTCCTTGTCCAGGTAAACCAGGTCGGTCGTAAGCTCGGTTTCGATGCCGAGCGAGGGAAACATGGCTTTCCAAGGCTCCCGGTCCGCGTGCAAACCCAGGTTGGTATCAATCAGAAAGCTGACCGGAGCCTGCTTGCCGGTACTCCGTTCCGTAGCTGCCGACGCTGTCATTGTCTGTCTCCTGCCGGGCTGAGTTCCGACCTGTCGAACGCGTTAGGTGGTTCGGATGGTTCGCGCAAAGGCGAAGGATGCCCTTTGCAAGGGAAAGAAGCGGTGTCATCCCATGTGCCGCGTAGCCACGATCACCGCGCACAGGGTGGCCGCGCTGAACACGGTGCTCAGGGCGACGATGGAGCCGGACTCCCCGGCATCCTCGCCGAAGCGCAGGGCGAAAAGAAGCCCGAAAAACCCGGCGGGCAGCGCGGAGAGCAGGACCGCCTCATGCGTGCTCCGGGGAGCGGCATGCAAAAGCCTGGCGATCAGCAGGCTGAGCGCGGGATGCCCCAGATTGACGAGAAGCACCGCCGCGAGGATCCCGAAACTCCAGCGCGGATGCTCCACGCTCAGCACCAGCCCTGTAAGCAGCAAGGCGACAGCACCCGAGGCCTGCCCGAGAAGTTGAAAGGACATGTCGATGGGCCTGGGAACATGGACCCCGCTCAACACGAGGGCGGCCGCGATGACAGGGGCGAGAATGAGCGGCGAAAGAGCGGACCTGCGGACCGCCTTCACGATCGCTTTCCCGGGTGATTCGCCTCCTCCATCTTCGCGGGCGCGGGCGAGGTCGACCATGATCAGGGTCGGCGGAACCAGAACGATCGCCGGCATCGCGATGCCCACCACCGTCGGAACCTGGCCGGCGGCGCCGAAGATGGCGTTCATGAGAGGGATCCCGGCGGCGGCGGCGTTCGGCGAGCTTATGGTGATCGCCAGCAGCGCCGATGCGGCCTGCCCTCGCCCGAGTACCTTGCGGGCAAGGAAATAGATGCTCAACCAAAGGATCAGCAAACCGATCGCGAGAACCAGGAAAAGCAACCGCTGTCGCAGCAGCTCGCTCCTCGACGCTTTCGCCACCGCGCCGAACATCGCGGCAGGCAGGGCGAAATCCACGACCACCGTATTGAGTGAGACGAGCTCCCTGTTGTCGATCTTCCCCACCATGCCGGCTACATAGCCCAGTGCCAGGACAAAGAAGATAGGCAGCAGCGCGGAAGTCAGTAGATCGGCCACGGTGTCCTCCGTCGATCGCGTAAATGGACTCTCGGCTGCCGCGCTCTCGCGGGCGTGCCCGGAAGCGCTTCACCCCGGTGCGCGGGCGAAGCGAGCTTCAGCCGTACAGAGGCGCGGCCCTGGCGGTCTCGGCGTACTCACGCAGGCGGCCCAGCAGCATGCCCCACAGCGTGTTGCAGGTGGCCAGCGCCTCGTGGCCCTCGGGCCAGCCGGTATGGTCCAGGCGCACCACCGTGTCGCCCTGCCCCTCGGCTTCAACGCGCCAGATCACCCTTGTGCCCTTGGCCACGCCCGGCCCGGATACGCACTCGCGCTCGACCTTTGCACCGGGCGCGACGGCGGTGGTTTTCCAGTCGAAAGCCTCGCCGTTCGGGAAGCCGAACCGGGCCGTGCCGCCCTGCTCGAGTGAGCCTTCGATGTTCGCGGTATACCAGGACTTCAGGCCCTTCTCGGTGGCGATGGCCGCGAAAACGGTGTCCGGCTGTGCGTGGATGCGAACCCTGTGGGTGGAGGATGCCATGGTGTTTTCTCCGGATGCCGCGGCTGATGTTTTTATGGTGGTTAGGCCTGCCCGTCGGAATGCCACTGAAGAAAGGTGACGGGCACGCCGTCCGGGTCGTGGACCAGAAAGACCGAAGCGCCCCAACTGGTGCGGGCCGGCGCGGGGGCGGACCCTATGTTTCGCCGGGCCGCCTCCCATGTAGCCTGGAGGTCCTCGACCTCGACCACGACGTGGACGCGCCGGGCCTCGGCGAGGCCGGCAAGCTCGGCGGGGTCGGTCTCGCGCCGGTTGTCCAGGATTTCGAGCCGCAAGCCGCCTCCGAGGTCGAAGCGCCGGCCCCGGCCCCGCTCGCGGTCCCAGCTCGCAACGGCCGGGAAGCCGAGCGTCTCGCCGTAAAAGGCCGCTGACGCGTCGAAGCGATCGGTGGCGAATGCGATATAGCTCATGCGTGCGCTCCCGCGGGCTCCAGAGCATCCGCGCAGCGCGGCAGAACCTCCTCCGCGAGCAGCCGCAAACTCCGCTCCCAGGCCGCGCGCTCGTCCCGCGCGTCGTAGCAGGTGACGAGCAGCGTGCCGAAGCCGCCCAGGTCCGCCTGGAGCCGGTTGAGCCGGGCGGCGACCGTCGCCGGGGAGCCCACGATCCAGAGCCGGTCGCAAAGGGACTCGAGGGAGAACTCGCCTTCGGCCATGAGCCCGAGCCGGGTGTACAGGGGCAGCAGAAACTCCCGCCAGCAGCGGCCCATCATGCCGCCCATCGCGCACTCCCGAGCCTGCTCGTCGGTCGGCGCGACGTAGACGTCGCGGATCACGCGCCAGTCCTCCCGGTCGGCGGCCCGCCCGGCCTCGCGCGCGCCCTCCTCAACCGTTCGCCAGTGGGCGGCGGTCTGCGCGGGGTCGGGGCTGATGCTGAGGCTCACCGGCAAGTAGCCCTTGGCCCCGGCCAGCCTGTGATTCGCCGAGCCGGGGGTAAGCGCGGCGATGGCAATGGGCGGGTGCGGTCGCTGCAGCGGCCGCAGGTGGTAGCCCAGGTCGTTCCGGCCGGATTCCGCGCGACCCATGCTCCAAAACTCGCCCCGGTAGTCGGCCGAACCCTCGCGCCACAGAGTCGTCATGATGTCGAGCGCCTCGAAGGTCATGCGGCGGTTGCGGCCGTTCGAAGTATCCAGCGCGAACAGCTGGTGGTCGGTGGGCAGCGCGCTGATGCCTACGCCCAGGTTGTAGCGGCCCCCGGCCATGTGGTCCAGGAAGGCGACCCGGTGCGCCAGCTCGACCGGGTGATGGTAGGGCAGCAGGTGGCCCAGCGAGCCCAGGCGGATGTCGCGCGTGCGCGCGAGCCCCTGCGCGATCAGCAGATCCGGTGCCGGGCAAGGCTCCCAGGTGGAGGTGAAGTGCTCGCCGATCCAGGCTTCGGTGAAGCCCAGCCGGTCGAGCCGTTCCAGCTCCTCCAGATCCAGGGCAGCGCCTTCGGCGATCGCGCGCTCCGGCGGGTGCGCGGGCATCAGGAACCCTCCGAGCTTCATTGCCCCTGCTTTTTCGCGTACACGAAGTCGCCGTCGTCCGAAAAGGTGTAGGGGTATTCGGGGCGCTGGTCGGCGATGCGCCCCAGCTTCGGCCGCAGCTGCCCAAAGGCGCGGTACACTACCGGGTAAGGCTGGCTTGCGTAGCGCTCGATGATCTCCTTCCAGGAGCGCGGCTTCTCGCGGATCATCGCTTCCATCTCCTTCGCGATCGCGTCCTCGGTCATGGGTTTCGCGTTCGCGTCCACCTCGAGCGGCTCGGCGACCGTGGCGGCCTTGTAGGACTCCGGGTCCACCTGGCCCACCAGCGGGATGGTGCAGTCGAAGCCGATCTTCGCGACGGCGTTGGGCGGCTTGTTGGTGTTGAGGCTGGGGTCGAGCGGCAGCATATTTTGGCCCTGCAGCAGCAGCACGCCCTTTTCCGGGTTGAAGCGCCAGGCCTGCGCCCACTTCACGCGCTCGTCGTCGTAAATGTCGATGTCATCGTCGAAGACATAGGCGGTCTTGGGCATCCACTGGCGGGAGCCCGCCAGCATGATTGCGAGAGTCTGGTTGGCGTCGCCGCCGGACCGGGTCTTGATGCGCGCATAGCCGATGTTGGAGCAGCCGGCGGGCGGCAGGTAGACGTTCTGGACTAAAATCCCGGCTTTCTTGAGCGCGTTGTAGATGTCGCCCTCGATCGCCGGCTGGAAGATGGCCATGTCGGTGCGCCCGGGGTGGAGCCCGCCGATGGTGGCGTACTGGTAAATGGCGTCCTTGCGGTGCGTAATGCAGTCCACCACGAAGCGGTTGTTCTGCGGCAGCCCGCCGCCATACGTGCCGGTGTACTCGCCGTAGGGGCCTTCGTCGTGTACCCAGCCTTCGGAAGTGATGATGCGGCCTTCGATCACGATCTCCGCGTTGGCCGGAATCGTAAGATCGCTGGTCAGGCACTTGACCAGCTTCGCGGGCGCGCCGTAATACCCGCCCAGCACCTTCCAGTCGTCCGAGTCGACGTTGGACATCATGGACGCGAGATGGTCCAGGGTCGGCGCGCCGATCAGCACGGCGATCGGCATGTCCATGCCGTGCTTGCCGTAGTACTCGGCCGCGATGCGCGCGCGGTGGGTGGCGTTGCGCATGTCGATGTTGGTCTCGTTCTTCGACCGGTACATGAACCGGTAAATGCCCTGGTCGGTGTAGCCGTTTTCGGGGTTCACGCTGACGACGTTGGTGTCGTTGAGGTACGCGTGGCCGTCCTCGGGGTGGTGGTGGAAGAGCGGGAACATAGTCAGGTCGATATCGTCGCCCTTGTAGACCACTTCCTGGCAAGGGGCGCTGTCGACCATCTCGTGATCGATGCTGATCTCGAAGCGCCTGGCGACCTCGGTGCCGACCTCGGAGAGGTCGCAGCCGAGCGCGAGGGCATACTGCGCGCGCACCCCATAGCCGTTCGCGTAGAAGGGAAACTTACAATCCTTCACCCGCTCGACGAAGATCGCCTGGTCGGGGTTGTCCTCCATCAGCCGGGGCAGCTCGTCGACCCGCTTCTCGTCCTTGATGCGCTTGACGAGGCCGGCTTTTTCCATGTCGGCGATGGACTCACGGAGGCTTTGCTGGGGCATGGGTGTCTTGCGCTCCCTGCGCACTCTGGTAAGTGCGATGCACGGACGCACGGTAAGCGTTATCCAGGTGCGGCGCGATTGACCATGCTTTGACGTTTCGTACCGTTCGCTGGCCGACCATCGCGGCAAGACAGCCGATCTATCCTGCTCAAAGCTGCCGCATCCAGACCGTCTGCGGGTTGGTGAACTCGCGAATGCCGAAGTGAGACAGCTCGCGCCCGTAGCCGCTGCGCTTGACGCCGCCGACCGGGACGCGCGCGTTGGACGCGGTGAAGCCGTTGACGAACACCCCTCCGGTTTCCATCCGGCGCGCGATCTCCCGCGCCTTTCCCAGGTCGGAAGTCCAGAGATTGCCGCTCAGCCCCAGGTCGCTGGTATTGGCGAGCTCGACGGCATGGTCCACGTCGCGCGCGACCGTGATGGCCGCGACCGGGCCGAAGATCTCCTCGTCGAAGGCGGCCATGCCCGGCGCGACCTCGGCCAGCACCGTCGGCTCGTAGAAAAAGCCGGGCCCTTCGACCTTGCGGCCGCCCAGGAGCAGCTTCGCGCCGGCCTCGATGGACCGGGTCACCTGGTCGTGGATGCCGTCGCGCAGGTCGCCGCGCGCGACGGGTCCCTGAGTGGTCGCGGGGTCGCGCGGGTCGCCCACTTTCAGGCTCTTTACCGCCTCCACGAACCGGGCGGTGAACTCCTCGGCGACAGGCGCTTCGAGAATGAACCGCTTGGCGTTGAGGCACACCTGGCCGTTGTTGCTGTAGCGCGCCGGGATCGCGGCGGCGACGGCTTTCTCCAGGTCGGCGTCGGCCAGCACCAGGAACGGGTCCGCGCCGCCCAGCTCCAGCAGGGACCTCTTGACCAGCTTGCCCGCCAGCGCCGCTATCGCGGTGCCCGCGCGCAGGCTGCCGGTCAGCGTGACCCCGGCGACGCGGCGGTCGGCCAGCACCGCCGCGGCACCGTCGTTGTCCGCGTTCAGGATCGAAAACAGACCCTCAGGCAGCCCGGCCGCCGCCCATGCGTCGCCGAGCATGGAGGCGCAGCGCATGGTGTTGGGCGCCGGCTTCAGGATGAAGCCGTTGCCGGAAAGCATGACGGGCACGGCCGCGCGCACTGCCTGCCACAGAGGGAAGTTCCACGGCATGATGCCCAGGATCGACCCGACCGGTAGGTAGGAGACGTATACGCGGTCGCCGCCCTCGACCTCCACCGGCTCGTCGAGGAGCATCGCGGGGCCGCGCTCGGCGTACCACTTCGCGGTGGCGGCACACTTGTCCACCTCGGCCCGCGCCTCCCTCAGCGTCTTGCCCATCTCCGCCGTGACCGTTGCGGCGAGCGGCTCCTTTTGGGCCAGCAAGGCTTGCTCGAAGGCAACGTAGACCGCCGCGCGCTCGGCGAGGGTCTTTGCGCGCCACACCCGGTAGGCGGCCTCGGCACCAGCCAGCAGCCGCTCGATCTCTTCGCCGGTCTGGAACGGGAAACGCTCGATCAACTCGCCGGTCGCGGGATTGATGGACACGGCTCCGAGGATTTCCTTTGCGTCGGGCATTGCAGTCTCCCTTGGATCTCGGAATCGGGGTTATGGCGAGCCAGTCGATGCCGCACGCGGAATAGAGAGTCGCCGCCGCGCCCGGTGGCTTAAGTCTTGTTGCGCCCTTCAAGAGCCCCGATGCGGGCGTCCTGTGCTTTCTGCTCACCGTAGAAGCGGGTGTAATCCTCAGCCAGATGATCGATGCGTCCGTTGGTCTGGTCGATCTTGGCTTCGAGCCGCGTGGTGGTCTGATCGACTCTGGCTTCGAGGCGGTCGAACTTTGCTTCGAACTTGGTCTCCAACCGATCGATCCGCGCTTCCACCCGAGAAGCAAACCACAAAACCAGAGTGATGACCGCGCCCAGATTCGCGATGCCGATCAGCGCGGGCACGCCGATCGCCAAATAGAGTTGCTGATCGCTCATCGCCTGATTGTAGCTCTGAACTTTCGCGTGCCGGCTGTCTCTCAAAGGTGTGGACGGGTAAGCGGCGGTGGAGATTCCGCCGCAACTTTCGCGCTCAACTGCATCCCTGCGAAGATGGGGGCGCATGGTGATCCTGCAATCCTCGGCGAGATGGGTATGCGCTCCGCTCCTGGCCGCCGTCGCGGGAGGGGCGCAGGAGCTGCCCCAGGCTCCGGGAGTACCGTGGCAGGCACCGCCGCGGCTGGTGCTGCCTCGCCCGAGCCAGGCTCCACCCCTGCCGCCGCTGCCCGGCGAACCGCCGACCGAGCCGCTGACCCTCGCCGCGCTGGTGGACCTGGCGGAGTCGCGCAGCCCGGACACCCGGGCGGCCTGGCAGCAGGCCCGGCAGGCGGCGGCGCAGGAGGGTGTGGCCAAGGCCGCGCTGTACCCGCTGCTCACTTCCTTCGTCGTCGCGCAGACTTACAACGAGCAGATCCTGTTCGGCGCAGCGTTCGTGCGGCAAAACGACAGCAGTCTGCGCCCGACGCTCCAGCTGGACTACACCATATTCGATGCCGACGCCCGGCTGGACGCGGTGCGGGCCGCACGGGACCGCCTCCTGGCCGCGGACTTCGGCTTCAACACGACCCACCTGGACCTGATCCGGCAGGTCTCCGGCAGCTACTATGCGCTGCTCAACAACGAGGGTCAGGTGGCGGCGGCGGAGAGCAACCTCGAGAACGCCCGCGCCGTGCAGGCGCAGGAGGACGCGCGGCTGCTGAACGGGCTGGCCACCTTGCCCGACGCGCTCGAGGCGCGGGCCGCGGCGGCGCAGGCCGAGTTCAACCTGGTGAGCCTGCGGGGGGCGCGCTCCAACGCGCAGGCCGGCCTCGCGACCCTCCTGCGCCTGCCCGCGCAGACCGTGC
>CAXUHL010000023.1:0-20562 GCA_964250745.1 uncultured Acidobacteriaceae bacterium | reverse complement strand
CTTGAAGGCGAGTTCGCCCACTCCGGCATCTACAGCGCCAAGCCGGGCGAAACCCTCCAACAGCTGGTCGAGCGCGCCGGAGGCTTCTCACCCGGGGCCTACCTGTTCGGTTCCGAGTTCACCCGCGCCTCGGTGCGGGCGGTGCAGCAGCGGCGGCTCGACGAGTACATCCAGGACCTGCAGCTCCAGATCGAGCGCGGGGTGCTCGCGACGACCTCAGCGACCGGCAGCTCCGCCTCCGACCTGGCGAGCGCGAACATCGCCGGCACGGAAGCCCGAGAGCTGGTGGCGCGGCTGCGGCAGATTCGCGCGACCGGACGCATCGTGCTCAATCTCAGGGCATTCGACCAGGGTGCCGCGAGCCTGCCGCCGCTCGACCTCGAGGACGGCGACACCTATTACGTGCCGTCGGTACCTTCGAGCGTGAGCGTGATCGGCGCGGTGTACAACCAGAACTCGTTCCTGTACGCGAAGGGCGGCAAGGTAAGCGACTACGTCCACCTGGCGGGCGGGGCGAACCGCAACGCCGACCGGGCGCACCCGTTCGTAATCCGGGCCGACGGCTCGGTGATCAGCCAGGATCAGGTCGGGGAGAAGAAATTCACCCGCATCGTAATCCAGCCGGGCGATACCATCGTCGTCTCGGAGAAGACCTTCGGCCCGTCCAAGCTGCGCAACGCCCTCAACTTCACCCAGCTGTTCTCCTCGCTCGCGGTTGGCGGTGCCGTGCTGGGGACGGTACTCTAAGAAGAGCGATGGCAGCCACAGTGGAACCCGGAGTGCTGGCCGAGCAGCCCCCGCGCGCGGCCGGGTATGCGGCCCCGTTTTCTCCCGCGTCCGAATCCGGCACCGTGGAGGTTTCGCTGCTGGACGTTCTCCTGGTGCTGGCCAGGCGGCGCCGATTCATCGCCCTCACGACCCTCGCCTTTACCTTGATCGGCACGGTTTTCGTCTTTACCCGGAAGCCGGTCTTTACCGCGAAGACCGTGATCCTGCCCCCGCAGCAGAGCGGCGCGGGCGCGGGCATCGCGGCGGAGCTCAGCAGCCTGGGCGCTCTGGGCGGCCTGGCCGGCGGCAGTCTCGGCATTAAAAACCAGACTGACCAGTACATCGCTTTGTTCAAGAGCGAGGCTGTCGAAAACGCGATGATCCGGCGCTTCGGCCTCCAGAAGCAGTATGGGGAGAAGCTGCTTTCGATCACGCGCCGCGACTTCGAGCAAAGCTCCAAGGTCTCGGCCGACACCAAGAGCGGCCTCATCACCGTCTCCTACACCGATCCCGACCCGAAGCGCGCGGCCCTGATCGCGAACGCCTACGTGGACCAGTACCGGCACTTGTCCGAGCACCTGGCGATCTCCGAGGCGGCGCAACGGAGGCTGTTCTTCGAGCAGCAGCTCGCGGAGTCCAAAAACAACCTCGCCGGCTCGGAAGAAGCGCTGCTCCAGTACCAGCAGAAGAACGGGCTGGTCGAGCTGAACAGCCAGGCGCGTTCGCTGATCGAGGCCGGTGCCTCCCTGCGCGCGCAGATCGCCGCCAAGCAGGTCCAGATCCAGGGAACGCAAACCTATGCCGCGCCCGACAATGCGGCGCTCGTGCAGGCGCAGGGGGAGCTCGCGAGTCTGCGGGCTCAGTTGGCCAAGCTCGGCGGCTCGGGCGACATCACGGGCGACGAGCTGATCGTGCCCGGCGGCAAGGTGCCCACGGCCACCCTCGAATACGCCCGGCACGTGCGCGACGTGAAGTATAACGAGACCATCTTCAACATCCTGGCGCGCCAGTTCGAGGTTGCCAAGCTCGACGAGGCCCGCGAGGGCGCCCTTGTGCAGGTGGTGGACCCGGCGCTGCCGCCCGACTGGAAGTCCGGCCCGAAGCGGCTGACCTGGATGGCGGCTTCCTTCGCGCTCGGCTTTCTCCTCAGCTGCCTCTGGGTTCTGTTCCGGGCGGCAATGCGCCTGCTCCATAGCGACCCGGAGACGGACAGCAAGCTGAACGCCCTGAGTGCCGCGCTGCGCTTCGGGAAAGGCCGCGCATGATGCCGGGTACCATCTTAGTCACCGGCGGTGCCGGCTTTATCGGCTCGAACTTCGTCCTCGACTGGCTCGGGAACGCCGGCGAGCCGGTCGTGAACCTCGACCTGCTCACCTATGCGGGCAACCCGGCAAACCTGCGCGCGCTCGACGGCGACGGCCGCCACCGGCTCGTCCCCGGCGACATCGGCGACGGCGAGCTCGTTGCCGCCCTGCTCCGGGAGCATCGCCCGCGCGCCATCGTCCATTTCGCCGCGGAAAGCCATGTGGACCGCTCGATCGTCGACCCGGGCGCGTTTCTCCGCACCAACATCGACGGCACCTACCGTCTGCTTGAAGCGGCCAGCGCGTACTGGTCCGCGCTCGAAGGCGAAGCCCGCGCCGGCTTCCGCTTTCTCCACGTCTCCACCGACGAGGTCTACGGCTCGCTCGGCCCGGCGGACCCGGCTTTCACCGAGCAGACCCCGTACGCGCCGAACAGCCCCTACGCCGCTTCCAAGGCCTCCTCCGACCA
This sequence comes from uncultured Acidobacteriaceae bacterium, assembly GCA_964250745.1. Taxonomy (GTDB): domain Bacteria; phylum Acidobacteriota; class Terriglobia; order Terriglobales; family Acidobacteriaceae; genus EB88. The sequence goes on along the minus strand of CAXUHL010000023.1, from coordinate 18,021 downwards.
CCTGGTCCGCGCCTACCATCACACCTACGGCCTGCCGACCCTGACCACCAACTGCTCCAACAACTACGGCCCGTTCCAGTTCCCGGAGAAGCTGATCCCGCTCATGGTGCTCAACGCGCTCGAAGCGAAGCCGCTTCCGGTCTACGGCGACGGTCAAAACGTGCGCGACTGGCTGTTTGTCGGCGATCACTGCCGGGCCATCCGGGCGGTGCTCGAACGCGGCCGCCCCGGCGAGGTCTACAACATCGGCGGCGCGAGCGAGCGCACCAACATGCAGGTGGTCCACGCAATCTGCGACACGCTCGACGAACTCGCGCCCGGCCCCGCGCCGCGCCGTGACCTGATCCGCTTCGTCACCGACCGCCCCGGCCACGACCGCCGCTACGCCATCGACGCCCGCAAGATCGAGCGGGAGCTCGGCTGGACCCCTTCGGTCCCGTTCGAGCAGGGCATCCGCGCCACCGTCGAGTGGTATCTCGCGAACCTCGCCTGGGTCGAGGACGTGCGCACCGGTGCGTACCTGGACTGGCTCAAAATCAACTACGCGGAGCGCGCTACCCGATGAAGGGCATCATCCTCGCCGGCGGCTCCGGCACCCGGCTTTACCCGGTCACGCACGTGGTCTCCAAGCAGCTGCTGCCGGTCTACGACAAGCCGATGATCTATTACCCGCTCAGCGCGCTGCTGCTGGCGGGCATCCGCGACATCCTCGTCATCTCCACCCCGCAGGACTGTTCGCGCTTCGAGGCGCTTCTGGGCGACGGCGCGCGCTGGGGCGTGTCCATCCGGTACGCCGTGCAGCCCAGTCCCGACGGCCTGGCCCAGGCCTTCCTGATCGGCCGCGAGTTCATCGCCGGCAGCCCCAACGCGCTGGTGCTGGGCGACAACATCTTCTACGGGGAGGCGCTGTCGAGCCTCCTGCGCCAGGCCGCCGCCAAGGAGCGGGGCGCGACCGTCTTCGCCTACCGCGTCAAGGATCCGGAGCGCTACGGCGTCGTCGAGTTCGACCGCGCGGGCCGGGCGGTGAGCCTCGAAGAGAAACCGTCCGCGCCGAAGTCCCCCTACGCCGTCACCGGGCTGTACTTCTACGACGGCACGGTAGTCGACATCGCCGCGAACCTCCAGCCCTCCCCGCGCGGCGAGCTCGAAATCACCGACGTCAACAAGGCTTATCTCGCGCAGGGCCTGCTCGACGTCAAGGTGATGGGCCGCGGCATGGCATGGCTCGACACGGGCACCCACGACTCGCTGTGCGAGGCCGGAACCTACATCCAGACCATCGAGCACCGCCAGGGCACCAAGATCGCCTGCCCCGAGGAGATCGTCTACCGCAGCGGCTACATCACCGGCGAGCAGCTGCGGGCGCTGGCCTACCCCATCCGCAAGAGCGGCTATGGCCAGTACCTGCTCGACCTGCTCGACGAACCCAACCCCATGGAAGCGGAAACATAACGCATGAAGGTAGACACCACGGCCCTCGATGGGGTTCTGCTGCTCACCCCCCGCCAGTTCGCCGACGACCGCGGCATGTTCATGGAAACCTACAACCACCGCGTGATGGAGGAACTGGGCCTGCCGACCGCTTGGCCGCAGGACAACTTTTCCGTTTCCAAACGCAACGTGGTCCGGGGGCTGCACTACCAGGTCACCCAGCCGCAGGGTAAGCTCATCCGCGTACAGCACGGCGCGGCGCTCGACATCGCGGTCGACCTGCGCCGGTCCTCCCCCACCTTCGGCCGGTCCATCGCGATCGAGCTCACCTCCGGCAACGGGGCGATGCTCTGGATTCCAGCCGGCTTCGCGCACGGCTTCCTCGCTTTGTCGGAGACCCTGGCCTTCGCTTACAAGGTCACCGCCTACTATTCCGCCGCGGGCGAGCGCACCATCCTGTGGAACGACCCGGACCTGGCGATCAGCTGGCCCGTGCCCGCCGCCGACGCGATCCTTTCCGCCAAGGACGCCGCCGGGGCGCGCTTCCGGGATGCGGAGGTGTTCGCGTGAGTTTGTCGGGAACAGTCCCCCGCACCCTCCTGCTCGGCGCGAACGGCCAAGTCGGCTCCGAGCTGGCGCGCAGGTTCGCGGGCGAGGGGCTGGTCGCGCTCGACCGAAGCCGCGCCGACCTGAGCCATCCGGAAAGCCTGCGCGCCGTCGTCCGCGAGCACCGCCCGGAGCTCATCCTCAACGCCGCCGCCTACACCGCGGTCGACCGGGCGGAGTCCGAGCCCGAGCTCGCCGACCGCGTCAACCATCTTGCCCCCGGCGTGCTGGCCGAGGAAGCCGAGCGCCTGGGCGCGCTGCTGGTCCACTACTCGACCGACTACGTCTTCGACGGGACCAAGGCGACCCCCTACGTCGAAACCGACGAGCCCAACCCGCTGAACGTGTACGGCGCGACCAAGCTGGCCGGCGAGCGCGCCATCGTCCGAGCCTGCGCGCGGCACCTGATCCTGCGGACCGGCTGGGTGTACTCGCACCGCGGCCACAACTTCCTGCTCACCATGCTGCGCCTGGGGCGCGAGCGCGAGGTAGTCCGCGTGGTCGACGACCAGCACGGCGCGCCCCCCTCCGCCGCCGCCCTGTCCGACGCCACCCACGCGGCCCTCACCCACGCCCTCGCCGACCCCCAAGGCCCCTGGCCCGGCCTGTACCACGCCAGCTGCGCGGGAGAAACCACCTGGGCCGGCTTCGCCCGCGCGATCTTCGCCGAGGCCTCCTGTTACACGTTGCAGGCCCGGCTCCGCGTTTACGGAATTCGAACTGAGGAGTATCCAACCGCGGCAAAGCGCCCCGGCAACTCCGTGCTAGCGAACGCTAAGCTCTTCAGGAACTTTCAAATTCTGCTCCCGACCTGGAGAGATGGGCTTCGATCCACATGCGGTGAACTCGAAAGGGCCAGCGGCCTCAAGGCTCCGGTATAGCCTCCGCATTTGCCGGCTTGCGCAAATACCTTCCGGCGAGCACCCGGCGGACCTCCCAGGCCTGGGGAATCACCATGAAGATCAGAAAGGACAGAAGACTCGCGAGAATTACGCCTTCCACTCCGATGCGTTGAACGAGATAGATGGACAGGAGCAGATTGACCGCCGCAGCCAAGACGGCGACAGTCGCTTCCAGCTTGAGTCGGCTGCTCGCGTTCAGCAGCAGAACCTGATTGTTGGTGACAGCCATGACGAAGGTAAAGGCTGCCATGAGCCACAGCAGCCGGTAACCGGGTACGGTCGAGCTACCGGCCAGGATCCCGATGAGCGGACGGCCGGTCAGCGCGATCGCGATGGCGGCAATCCCGATCGCGGATAAGCCTTGGCGTGTGATGGTTTGGTAGGTACGCCGCACCCAGCCGAGATCGCCCTTCTGGTAAGCCTCAGCCAAAGCCGGCCAAATGGATGGGACGAGGAGGGTCTGCAGCAGCGCGGCGTAACCGGTGATTCGAAAAGCGAGGCTGTATGGTGTCACGGCGGCGGGGCCGAGATAATGAGTAATCACCAGGTTGTCGGAGTAAAACACGACCAGGCCGGTAAGTTGCAGGATGAAGAACAGAAATCCCCGGTTGACCAGAAGGCGGGCCAGTTCAGGATGGACTTGCCGTGGTACCGGGCGCATCCAGGGCTTCAGCCGGAAACATAGCCATAGATTCAAGGCCAAACCTCCCGCCAGCGCGGACAAGCAATAGGCGGCCATCAGGTCGACGATGGATCCCCTGAAAGCGACGACGAGCAGCAGCGCGGTCAGGCTCAGGACATTGGCTGCCATGGCGAAGTAATTACACAAGTGGACCTGTTGATAGCCGCCCAGCACTCGGTTCGCCAGGTTGAGAGGCATGGAAACCAGAAAGAATGCCGCGGAAATCGAGATGCAGATCTTGGCCTGCCTGAGTAGTGCGGGGTTGCCCAGATGGAGCAGCGCCCCCCAAGGGATCGCATGCCAGCCGAACCAGCATGCCGGCAGAAGAAGAAGAACGATTCCGATCGTGAGCCAGAATGCCGTGGCGTAGTACCGCTGCGCTTTGACCTTGTCGTCCGAGGCATAAGCCTCGGAAATGGAGTTTGTCAGAGAATTGCCGATGCCGAGGTCGAAAACGGAGAGCATGACGACGGAAGTGCTGATGGTGACCCAGACGCCGTACTCGATCTTCCCCAGGTAACGGACGGTGAGCGGCAGGCTGACGAGGCTTACCGCTAAGCCCAGCCCCCGTCCGAGCAGGCCGGAAAGGCCGCCGTGGACCATGCGCGCGATCCTTGGGTCGCGCCTGAGGCGGTGACGCAGCCTTGGGAGCAGGCCCGCTGCCGGAACTGAAATCGCTTCCACGAGCACCTCACCGGGCGGCAGCCCGCCGGTCTCAGGCATGGATGATGTCCAGCAGATAGCTGACCAGGCCCAGGCCGAAGCGAAAATGCCCTCGCAGCAGCGACGTGCCCCGAACGAGGCGGGGAAAGCGGCCCAACTCCAGCAGGGCGATGCGCTTCGTCATGTACGCGGCTTTGTCCTTCGCATACAGTGCACCTCGTGTACTGACCCCGAGTGCCTGAAGTCTGTCCGCGATTTGGGAAACCACCAGCAATTTCGACCGATGCAGGGCGATGCGGTCCCCCTTGCCCTTCCAGAACCCGAGGCGTTCGCGCACGACCCGCACCCCGAGCTGCTGGGAGGCGTGCAGGCGGTAGCTGATCAGCGGCTCGGCGATGGCACGCAGCTTAGCCACGGAGGCCAGGATGGCCGCGATCCAAGCATCATGAACCCACTCTGGTGGGATAGGAAGGATGGCATCGCGAAAGCGCGACCGGAACACAAACGCAGCCCCGGTGACAGCGGGCCTTTGAATGAGGAATAGACTCTGATCGCGAGAAAAAGCCTGTCGCTCGGGGGCTGTGAAGCGCACCGATCCCCACAGCGTGCCGGGCAGCAAGGCACCGGCGTCGTCGATGAGCAGGGCGTCGGAGAAAACGCCGGCGACTTCGGACTCCCGATCCAGGATCGCAGCCGCGGCCGCAAGCTTATTGGGCATCCATAGATCGTCCTGGTCGCAAAGGGCGATGGCTTCACCCTTGCACAGACCGATCGCTTTTTCGAAGTTCCCGGTCGAGCGGAGATTGGCCGAATTACGAACCAAGCGCACCGGGAAAGGCGCGGACCGGGCAAACCGTTCAACGATCTCGACGGTTGTGTCGGTCGAGCCGTCGTCGCAGACCACCAGCTCCATGGGCGGCGAGGTCTGCCGGGCGATGCTGCGGAGCTGAGCTTCTAAAAAGCGCTCCCCGTTGTAAGTACACATTGCTGCGGAAATCTTCATGACCCTTACGCCGCTACTCCCGACTGGCCTCAAACACTAGAATAGTACGTAAGAACCCGTGGACGTCGGGAAAGAGAACAGGAGCTTTCAAGATTGAGCCAGCCGCGCATCCTTGCCGTCGTGGTCCGCTATAAGACGCCTCTACCCGAGTCGGAAACCGTGCAGGGGCTGTGCGCGGCCCTCGGCGCCGATCCGGAGCTGGCCTCGGCGGTGCGCGTGCTCATCTGGGACAACTCCCCCGAGCCGCTCGCCTCGCCCGCGCTCCCCATTCCATTCGCGTACCGCCACACGGGCGAGAACCTCGGCGTTTCCGGCGCCTACAACCGGGCCATGGAGATGGCCGACTCGCTCGGCTGCCGGTGGATGCTCACGCTGGATCAGGACACCATCCTGACCGCCGGCTATCTGCGCCGGATGCTCGCCTTGAGCGGCGAGGTCGGGCCCGACCCCTCGATCTGCGCGGTCGTGCCGTTCGTTCGCTCGCACGGCGAGCTGGTTTCGCCGCGCCGCCTCGGCCGGCTCAATCGCGTTTTCCAGATTGCCCGCGAGCACTCCGGGCCGCTCGAAGCCAATGCCTACGCGATCAACAGCGCCTCGCTTCTGCGCGTGGAGCACCTGCGCGCGATCGGCGGCTACAGCGAGGAGTTCTGGCTCGACCTGTCCGACGTTTACGTTTTCCAGCGCCTCCACGAGCGAGGCAAGCGCATTTTCGTCGCGGGCGACCTCGAGCTCGAACACTCCATCGCCGGCATGAACTTCGAGCAGGACATGGTTCCGGAGCGGTACCGGGTGTTTCTGGCCGCCGAAAACCTCTACCTGTACCTGTACCGGTCGCGCTTCGAGAATGCGTTTCAAACCTTTCGTCTGCTGCCCCGGGCCATCCGCCAGTACCTGGGCTACCGGGACAAGCGCTACGCCGCCATCACCTTCCGCTGCTTGCTGGCGAGGCTGTTCGGCGCGCGCGCGCGCCGGGTCGCGGAGTGGCGCGCCTCCCTGCACACCAGGCGGTCCATCCCGTCCGCGCTCAAGCCGGCTCCCGTCGAGCGGATCGGGGCTTGAGCGTGCAGATACTCGCGGTCGTCATCCGCTACGAGACACCCCTCGCCGACTCCCCCACGGTCGCGAGCCTGGCCCGGGCTTTCGCGGAAACGCCCGCGCTGCTCGGCTCGGTCCAGGTACTGGTTTGGGACAACGGCCCCGAGCCGGACGACCCCTCCGGGCTGCCCTTCCCGGTGCTGTATCGCCATGCCGCGGCCAACGCGGGCATCGCGGGCGCGTGCAACGGGGCCCTGGCGGTGGCGGAGCAGCGCGGCATCCCCTGGCTGCTGCCTTTGGACCAGGACACGACGCTGCCCCCCGCGTTCCTCACCGGCATGCTCGCCAACGCGGACGCGCTGGCTTCCCGCGAGCGGATCGCCGCGATCGTGCCGGACGTCTTCGTGGGCCGTCACCGGATGTCGCCCTGGCGGGTACTGTTCAACCGCCACGAGCCGTACCCCGAGGGGGAAGCAGGCATCGCGCCCGGCGAGCCCGCCGCGGTCAACAGCGGCTCTCTGCTGCGGGTAAGCGCCTTACGCGCCATCGGCGGGTACAGCGAGGCTTTCTGGCTCGACTACTCCGACTGGTACGTTTACCACCAGTTCTTCCGAAAGGGCCTGGAGGTGTGGCGCGCCGCCGAGGTGCGCGTCGAGCACTCCATGACCGTGATGGACTACGACAATCTCATGTCCGAGTGGCGCTACCGCAACTTCCTCGTCGCCGAGAGCGCCTTCAACGACCTGTACAAGGGCCGCCGCGAGAACGCGGTGCAGACGCTGCGCCTGCTGGTGCGCGGGCTCAGGCAGCGCCAGCGATTCCGCAACCCGCTGTTTTCGCGGTTGACCTGGCGGCACTGGGTCACGCGGATGGTGACGACGCGAGGCATGCGCGTGCGGCGGTGGGAAAGGCTCTCTTCCGGACGGCAGGGTCGTCCCGCGTGAGCCGGGCGCGGGTTACAGGCCGGTGCCGGCGACCGCCGGGTGCGGAGAGGGCGCTTTGCGACGCCGGGCAGGCAGCGCCCGAAGACTAAGCCCCCGGCGCGAGGAGGAGCCGACCGTGAAGAGCGAGCGGGTCGCGAAATACAGCACGCCCACGGCGACGATGTCGAGCGTTTCCCCGAAGGCGGAGTAAAGGTCGTCGAAGATGAACATGACGAGCGGGAAGACCGTCGCCGCGTAGAGAAATGCGCCCAGCTCACTGTTTCCGATCGCCTTTCGATAGAGAAGCGAGTGTAGAAAGGCGATCACGAACACCGCGGCCATACACCCCGCGAAGCCGAAGTCGGTGTAATAGAACTTGAAGCCTGTGTAAACGTTGGTCCAGAACGGAACACTTACGAATTCGTCCAGCAGCGGAGGCGGTTGATAAGCGGTGAGATGAAGGCGGGACGCGATGCCGAGAAAGAACTTGAACGTGTGGTGCGGTACTCCCGCATAGTCCTGCGCGTGCATCAGGACATAGTCCATGCCTGCGATGGGGGCTACGATGTACCCGGTGACGACGTACACGATGACGCCTGAAACGCTTCGCTCAAGGCCCGAGGTGTCCTTGTTGGTGAAGATGAGAAGCGTGTAAAGGGCGAAGATTGCCAGCAATGGGATCCGTGAAAAAGCGAAGGCCGGCCGGAAACCTAGTTTCCGCTCACGCAGCAGATACGCGGCAAGCAGGGATGCGAACAGAAAGATGATGGGACCGCGCCCGGTGGTGAACAGGGAGGCGAGGAAGGAGATCGACGCCATCGGCCAAAAGAGCTTTCGCCGTTCCAGCAGGAACAAAGTCGCGAACAGTGCCGACCACACGGGCGTGTAGACGGAAATGGGGTTGTACGTCTCCTCTGCGCCTTCACCGGCCAGCCCTGCCTGCCTGGCTCGCGCCAACACGTTGCTGCCCACCCCGCTCGCCGCCGCGGCGAAGGTATGGCGGATGATGAAGAGCATGCCCGCGAAACAGACCAGGAGCATCAGGTAGTTGATCCAGGACTCGCGCAGGGGCTTGGCGGAGAAGCGCCCCAGGTCGACATGGACAGACAGAAGAGGCTCTGGAACGGCTTTCGCGAGCAGGCCGCCGACGGTGTACAGGAGTGCGCCGAGGCCGACCATGGCCAGCGTTTGCGGGTGGAAAGGGTCGATCTCGATCAGCGAGGCCTGGTAGACCACGAAGACCAGCAGCCACATGGCGCTGAACAGAAACGGCGGGTACAGCACCGATCGCGCGACGCGGTAATTGAACGCGACCAGGACCGCCAGGAACGACGTGAGGAGAAGAATCAGCAAGGAGCCCCGCAGGATGAGTGTAGCGGAGCCCTCAACCGGCCTGCTCGGGCGCTTCGCGGCCGCGAAGCAGGGACCAGGCGAGAAAGGGCAGCGAGGCGGCGATCCAGATGCCGCCTTCCCAGGCCTGGAGTGCCGGAAGCAACGTTCCGGCCCGATGCCACTTCAGCACCAGGTCGGGGATGGCCGGCATGGCGAAGATCGCCGCGAAGTATGCCGGGACACCTAAGGGGAAGCCGAACCGGCGTTCGAGAAAGACGATGCCGATTGAGGTGGCGAGCAACGGCAGCCCGAGTTCGAGCGAGGCAAGGAGCGGGTCGCGGGAGAACAGGTGCAGCAGGGTCAGTTTGTAGACGATGTGCAGCGGGCCGTCCTCGAGGTAACCGCCGGGATTCCAGAACAGGAACGCGATTTGCCAACCGAGTGAAAAGACGACGGCGAGGAGCGACGGGAGGGGGCCGATCTGCCCGGCGAGGAATGCGGGCAGCACCAGCGTGGCCGCGCGGAACTGGCCGAGCAGGCCGGCCGCGAGGGCGATCGAGGCTCGCGCCCAGGGAAAGCGACCCCAGCGCGCGGCAGCTGAAAACAACGCCGCCGCCGCGATGCCGAAACTGAGAAAATCGCTGCCGTCGATCGCGGTGAGCCAAAAGCCGGGCGAAAGGCAAAGCAGCGCCAGCAGTCCCGCGGTCCGGTCCCATCCGGACGAAAGAACGAGCACCAGCAAAGCCGCGCACCAGATGGCAAGCAGGTTGACGGGATAGCCGAAACGATGGATGGCGGGAGCCTGCAGGGCCACCCACCCCGGACCGCAACTCATGGGATTGCGGGTCCACATTTCATCGCGCCGGTACGGCCACTGCCCGGCGACGATGTGATTCGCCGCCAGGATGACGCAGTCCGCCTGATCGCTTCCCCGTCCGGCCTTGTGCAGCTCCTGCATGCGAGGGAACGCGACGGAGAAACAGAGCAGCAAACCGGCAAAACCTGCCAGCGCGACCGGCCTCCTGAAGCGGAGAGCCACCTGCCAAAAGACGGGAGCGGTCAACCCGAGCAGGATCGATGCGTACAGAAGGGGCAGGGGCAGGGGAACAAAGCGCTCGACCAGCGACGCCTTGCCGAGAACCCCGCATCCGGAAAGTATCGCCGCGGCGACGAAAAGCTTCGATCGAGTGTCAACCCGCAACGTGAAACGCAGCCTTGTCCAGGACTTCGCCGTAGAGAGCAGCAACACGCCCGCTCATTGCCGAGGCGGAAAACTCCATGGCCCGCTTCCGGGCGGCGGTACCGTATTCCAGTCGCAAGTCCTCCCGTTGGAGCAGCAGCTGCAGCGCGTCGGCAAGCGCCCGCTCGTCGCCCGGCGGTACCGTCAACCCGGTTACCCCGTGCAGCGAAACCTCCGGGACCGACGACTGCAGGTCCGTGTTGATCACCGGCAGCCCCGCCGCCATCGCTTCCAGCTGCACCAGCCCGAAAGACTCCGCGCGGGTGACGGAGGAGAGCGCGAAAAGCCGCGCGGCGTGGTAATACGGCGTGGGGTCGTCGACGTAGCCGAGAAAGTGGGTGCGATCGGCGACCCCCGCATCGCGGGCTGCCTGCTCGAGCTCCGGCAACAGCGGCCCCTTGCCGATCAGGAGCAGGGTGGCGTCGGTATGGCGCAGGGCGCGGATCAGGCAGGCGAAGCCCTTGTACGGGACCAGCCGGCCGATCGCGAGCACCAGCTTGTTGCCGTGCTGTGCGCGGATCGCCGCGACCTCGGCCGGGTCCACCGTGCTTTCGCGGGTCAGATCGATGCCGAGCGGGATGCTCCGGCACTTGCTCCGAAAATCCCGCAATTCCTCGGAGGAGTCCAGATAGCGCTGCGAGGAGACGATGATGGCCCCGGCGCGCTCCATGGCCCTCCGCACGAACGGGTCGCTGACCCGGCGCAGCGCCTTCCGGCCCAGGGTGTCGCCGTGGTGTGTCAGGATCAGCTTGCCGGGGTGCCCGCTGGCCAGGTAGGCCGCCGCGGCCGCCGGGTTGGGCATGTGCAGGTGGACGATCTCGTCCGAACGGCCGCGCAGGTGGGCGAGCAGCGAGGGGGTGATGGGCATGGAAGCCATGCTGCCGAAGGTGGCCAGGCGCGTGATGCGCGCGCCGTCGAGGGACTCCACCACGGTGCGCGCGCAGCTGTTCGAAACCAGAACCTCCACCCGCGCATGCTCGCTCTGGTAGCCGACCAGGCTGCGGAGATGGGTCTCCATGCCGCCCGGATGCGGTGGGTAGAACTTGCCGACATGGAGGATCGAAGTTGGCTGCTGCATGCGGCTGGACTGGGCCGTTCGTGACACGTCTTACATGATACCGTCTTGCCGGCGCGGCATCGCGCGATTTGCCCGGCATGGAGGGCGCGCTTACCGGAGTGTAAACGACCTTCGCATCGCACCGCTTTCCGCGATGGCGAGGGGGGAGCTCGGATCCACATAGTCTGTTTTCGCGATGGGCACCGAAGAGTTCAGAAGTGGAGCGGCCTACGCGGATACCAGGTGAGCGCGCCGTCCACGGTCACGTCCGTGTTGAGGCCGGGGCGGTAGATCGGGGCGCGCCACTGCTCGTATTGGACCGAGAGGCGGGTTTCCACGGCCTTCGCCTCGCCGAAACGCTTGACCACCTCGCCCCGGAACTGGTTCTGCGTGGTGCCGCCGGGGACGAAGTCCTTGGCCTGCTTGACGCCGCGCCAGGCGACCTGCACCTGCTCCTCCGGCGACAGATGCCAGGTGAGCCAGGCGTTGCCGCCCTTCGATTCGCGCTCGTTCGGGTCGCCGAACAGGAAGCCCTTGTTCGTAGGGCCTTGCTGCTGCACGTTTTCCCACGCCAGGAACTGGCCGCGGTTCGAGTCCGTGATCGGCGGGTCGGAGTCCGAGCCCTCCACCCGCAGGTCGAGCTTGGGCGCGCCGGGGAAGTGCGAGAGGTAAAGACCCGGACGGTAGGCGGCGTGGCGCGGGGCGGAGATGGTGCTCACGTCGTCGTGGACCAGCGAGTCGGTGTACAGTGTCACCCAGTCCCGCAGAAACGGCAGCTGCCAGGAGAAGTCGAAGGTGCCGAAGCGCGCGCCTGGGTCGGTGCGCGAGTTCTTCTGCGCGACGGTCACGTTCTGGAAGGAGAAGAACGACCGCAGGAAACTGTTGACGGTGATGGGCACGTGGCCCTTGCCGCCCCAGATGGCGGTGCGCTCGAAGCCGACTTCCACATAGCGGGTCGGTTTGAAGGACAGCTTCTCGACGTGGACCCAGGGCGCGCGCGGCGCGGTATGGCCCCCGAGGGGGCCGACGAAGAAGTCGTAGCGGATGGGCCCGATGACGTCCGAGAGCAGGGGCACATGGAGCGGCTCGGTCCGGTCGATCTGGAAGGCGTAGATGTTTTCGGCGTTGCTGCTCCAGGCGAACGCGCCGCCCGCGGCCGGCCCCATCCAGTGATCGCTCTTGCCGAAGGAGATCTCATGGCCGCCGAGACGTCCCGAGACGTTCGCTTCCAGAATGCGGAAGTTGTTTGCCGCGGGGATCGGCCCGAGCGGGATGGTGCTTTGCACAGGGTTGGTCGCGACCGGGATCAGGTCGACGCCCTGGCTGAGCGTGGTGAACAGGGTGGGGGAGTAGCCCATGGCCGAGGGAGCGTGTTGGTACTCGCCCCGGACGTAGAGGGAGAAGCGGCCCCACTCTGCCCGGCCGCCCGCCCCGGCGTACTCGTTCAGGCCGGCCTGGTAGGGGCGTCCGTAGTCGTTCACGAGCGTCTGGCCCAGGTGGTAGCTGTCGCGCAGGGGCGTGTCCGTGATACCGCGCGAAAGGGAGTACACCCGGTCCGGCTCGGCGTGGAAGCCGCAGCGGTCGAGGTCCGGGGCGAACTCCCGGTCGAGTGACTTGAGGATGGCCCGGGCTTCGGCCCCGCCTGCCCCGCCCGGCTCGCGCCCCGGCTCCTGAGTCAGCAGCAGCAGCTCTTTTTCCTGGTCGGCGAGCATCTCTTCCGAGTTTTCGACCATGCGCGCGATGGTAAGACGGGTCCACGGGCGCAGGCCCAGAAAGGCTTCCGGCAGGTAGCCGAGCGCCTTGAGCCGCAGCATGGCGGGGTACACCCAGTCGTCGACGGGCACGTAGGGAGAGCTGCGCTTGCCGGAAGCCGCGGCGACCTCGTCGGTCGAGGCCGAGGTGGGGAAGCAGGGTGTTTCCGCCGGGGCGGCGGCGGGCACGGTCGCGAGCAGCAGGGGCAAAAGGGCGGAAAGGAAACGCGGCACCTGCTTATCGTATCTCCCTCCACCCGGCGGGCCTGCTACTGCAAACGTATTACCATCAGCGGGATGCCCCCGACCCCCTGGCTGCTGCTCGCCGTGCCGATCGTTTCGACCCTGCTCGGCGGGTTGGCCGCAGTGCGGCTGCGGCGCTGGCTTTCCGTTTTGTTCGCGGCGGGCGCGGGCCTGCTGCTCGGGGCCGCGTTGCTCGATCTTCTGCCGCAGGCGCTCGCCCTGGGCCGCGCCGCGGGGCTCGACGCGGCGACGGTGCTCGCCTGGACGCTGCTTTCGCTGCTGCTGTTCTTCACCATCGACTACGCGCTCCATGCCTCAGGCCGCGCGCGGCTCCATGGGCGGTTCGGCGCGGCCATGCTCATCACCCACAGCTTTCGCGACGGAATGGCCATCGGCGCGGCCTACGGGAGCTCCCACGCCGCGGGCCTGGCCGTCGCGCTCGGCATTGCCGCGCACGACCTGGGCGACGGCATGAACACCATCCTGCTCTCGACCGGCGGTGAACCGGCCGAGCGCGGCGACTACGGCCTGCTGCTCACCGACGCGCTCGCGCCCTTTTTCGGCGGTTTGTTCGCGCTGTGGCTCGCCCCCTCCGCCGGGGTCTCCGTGGTGCTGCTGGTGCTGGCGGCGGCGTTCTTCTTCCAGATGGCGACCGCGGACTTCCTGCCCGCCCTGCGGCGCGCCCCCGAAGCGCAGCGCAAGCTTATGGTGCCGGGGGTGTTCGCGGGCGCGGCGCTGATCTACCTGACCAATCGCCTCGTCGGGCCTTGAGCCCGGCCTCAGCGGCAAGCGGCGCAGGTGCCGTAGAGGAAGAACTCGTGCCCGGTAACCCTGAAGCCGCGCGGCAGCTTGGGTTTCGGCCCCACCCCGCAGCCCTGGAACTCGTACACCCGGTTGCATTGCCTGCACTTGAAGTGGTGGTGGTGCTGCTTGCCCGCCACCTCGTACCGGGTGGAGTCGCCGGGGATCGCGACCGGCACCAGCGAGCCCTCCTCGACCATGGCGGTGATGTTGCGGTAGACCGTGGCGATGCTGAGCCCCGGCACGGCTCGCTCGGCGGAGCCGAGCGCTTCCGACGGGGAAAGCGGCCGCCCGGCATCCAAAAACGCGCTCCGGATTGCCTGCTTTTGCCGTGTTTCGCGTACCTGGATCGCCACTCGCGCGCCTCCGCTGCTTCAGCAATTCTGCCACGGACGCCCCGCCGCCGGGCGCGGCTGTGCCATAGTGATATTGCACACACGCTCGCATTAGCGAGCGCCGCCGCCCCTCAATGACGCGCCGCCCCCAACCCGTCCGGCTTCTGCTTCTGGGGCTTGCCCTGCTCCTGGCCGTGTTTTTCTGCGCGGAAGCGGCGCACGGCCACCCGGCCCCCGGCGAGCACTGCCAGCTGTGCCTGTTGACCCACGCGGTCGCGGCGTTGCCCGCGCTCCTGGCCCTGCCGCTGCTTCTGCGCACTCTTTTCCGCGCCGGCGAGGCCCAGGCGCTGGGTGCTTCGCTGTCGCGGGCGCGCGTTTTCCGCATCCGTCCGCCTCCTTGCACTGCTTAAAGCCGCTTTACTCAGGTAAACCCCAGCTTTCGCCGCGCCTCGGAGATCCCACATGCGTCCCCTCGTCTTTTCCCTTGCCGCCCTCGCGGCTTTGTCCCCCGCGCCCATGCTGTGCGCGCAGGCCACCGGCAACTCCGGCTCCATCGCCGCCACGGTCACCGACCCTTCCGGCGCCGTCATTCCCGGGGCCACCGTCACGGTCGCCAACAGCCGCAGCGGCCTCGCCCGCTCCGCGATTTCCGATGCCCAGGGCCGCGCCCTGGTCGCCAACCTGCCGCTTGACGTTTACGTGCTCACCGTGGCGACGTCAGGGTTTGCCCCGTTCAGCCAAACGGTGGTGCTGCGCTCGGTCGTCGCCACGGCGATCCCCGTCAAGCTCGCGATCGGCGACGCGGGCACCAGCGTCACGGTCGAGGCGGCGGGCGACCTGGTCGAGAACTCGTCCGACTACCACACGGACCTGGACCGCAAGCAGTTCGACAAGATCCCGCTCGAGAGCCAGTCCTCCGGCCTCAGCTCGCTCATCACGCTGGGCGCGCCGGGGGTCGCCGCGGACTCCAACGGCCTGATGCACGGGCTCGGCGACCACGCTTCCAATACCTTCTCGGTCGACGGCCAGAACATCAGCGACCAGCAGAGCAAACTCTTTTCCAACCAGGTTCCACTCTCCGCGGTGCAGTCCGTCCAGGTCATCGAGGGCGCGCCGCCGGCCGAGTACGGCGACAAGACCAGCCTGGTCATCGACCTGACCACCCGGTCCGGGCTGGGCCTCGCGCACCCGACCGGCAGCGTCACCGCCTCCTACGGCACTTTCGGGTCGGCCTTCGGAGAAATCGCGGTGGGCAACGGCGGGGACAAGCAGAAGTTCGGCAACTTCTTCGTCATCAACGGCCTGCGCACCGGGCGGTTTCTCGACGCGCCTGAGTTCAACACGCTGCACGACAAGGGCAACGAGGAGAACGTGTGGGACCGGGTGGACTTCAAGTTCTCCGACCGCGACTCGGTGCACATGAACCTGAACTACACGCGGTCCTGGTTCCAGAACCCCAACACCTACGACCAGCTCAATCTGGGCAAAGCCGACCCCCTCACCGGCAGCCCGCTGCCGCAGGCCGACCAGCGCACGCAGATCGGGACGTTTATCCTTTCGCCGACGTATACGCGCGTCGTCGGGACCAGCGCGGTGTTCAATCTGAACCCCTATGTGCGCAAGGATTACTTCTACTACTACGGCAGCCGCAACCCTTTCTCCGACTTAGGATCCATCCAGTCCGAATCGATTGACCAGGAGCGCACGCTGCTCAATGACGGCGTCCGCTCGGACCTGTCGTTCGTCAGAGGGGTCAATTCGTTCAAGGTGGGCGCGACGTACCAGCAAACGCCCCTGCGGGAAAGCACCGCCTTCGGGATCGTGAACCCGACGCAGAACGCCCCTTGCCTGGACGCGGCAGGCGCGCCCGTCTCCGGCTTCAACGACCCTTCGCAGTGCGCGGCCGCCGGGCTCCGGACTAACTCGGGCTTCTTTCCCAATCTGGGCTGCTACGACCTGACCCGCCCCACGCCCTCGGCCAACGACGGCTGCGCGCTCGCGGCGGCTTCCAGCTACCGATTCGTCGGCCGGACGACCGTCAAGGAAACCGCGCTCTACGTGCAGGACGTGATCACGAAGGGCGACTGGCTGTTCTCGCTCGGGGTGCGCGGCGACCTCTACAATGGGCTCTCCGTCAACCGCCAGGCCGAGCCGCGCCTCGGTGCCTCGTACAAGGTTGCGAAAACGAACACCGTGCTGCGGCTTTCCTACGCGCGCACCATGGAAACGCCATTCAACGAGAACCTGGTGCTCTCGAGCGTGGGCTGCGGCAACCCCGTGCTGAACCCGCTGCTGGCCTGCACGCCCGGAGTGAATAACATTCTTACGCCAGGCCACCGGAATGAGTTCCACGCCGGCTTCGAGCAATCCTTCGGCCCTCACTTGGTCGTCGGCGGTGAGTACATCTGGAAGTACACCCATCGCGGGCTCGACTTTTCGGATTTCGGCAACACGCCCATCTTCTTCCCCATCCAGTGGACCAGCTCGAAGATCCCCGGCTTTGCCCTCAACGCCCGCATTCCGGAGTACCGCGGCTTCAGCCTGTCCTGGGTCGCCTCCAGCGTGTCGGCTCGCTTCTTCCCGCCCCAGACCGGCGGCGCGGGGGCGACCGTGGGGCAAAACGGCCAGCCCTTCCGCATCGATCACGACGAGCGCCTCAACCAGAACACCAACCTGCAATACCAGTTCCACGAGGGGCCGTTCCTGAGTTTCAACTGGCACTACGACTCGGGCGAGGTCGCCGGGTCCACCCCCTTCGCGACCGACACGACTACCCCGGTCGACCTGACGGGTTACACGGCCGACCAGCAGTTCGAAGCGGGCCTCTACTGCGGGCCGGACCGCGCTTCGCTCACCAACCAGCTTCAGAGCTGCTCGCCCCAGCTGCTGGGTTCGACGCTGCTGCGCATCCCCGCGCCGGGCACGGAGAACCCGGACAAAAACCCGCCCCGGGTCGCGCCTCGCAGTCTGTTCGACATGGCCGTGGGCGACGACAACCTGTTCAAGGGCGACCGGAAAACCTGGAGCGCAAGAGTGACGGCGGTCAATCTTGCGAACAAGTACGCGCTCTATAACTTCCTATCGACCTTCAGCGGGACGCACTATGTCACGCCGCGGACGATCACGGGGCAGATCGCGTACCACTTCTAGGGCCGAAAAGGGGTCACCCTGAGGGAAGGAAAGAGATTTCTCCGTCTGCGATGAAGGAGAAAGCAGGTCCTTCGTCGCTTCGCTCCTCGGGATGACCCTTTTACTTACGAAAATTCGTTATCCCTTCTTCTGATCCGCAGCCAGCTCCGCCAAGACATCCGAGCTCGCGTCGGCGGGCTTCACGCTTTCCCAAACCTTCACGATCTTGCCTTCGGGGTCGATCAGGAAGGTATTCCGCTTCGCGATCTTGATGCCCAGGTAGTTGCCCAGCGAACCGTACTGCGGGGCGACTTTCTTATCCGCGTCACTGAGCAGGTGGAAGTTCAAGCCTTCCTTCGCGCAGAAACTCTTGTGCGAGTCGACCGAGTCCACACTTACCCCGACGATGACCGCGTTGGCTTTCTCGTACTTCGGTGCGTCCTCCTGGAACTTATGCGCTTCCATGGTGCAGCCGCTGGTGCCGTCCTTCGGGTAGAAGTACAGGACCACCCATTTGCCCTTGAAGCTCGCCAGGCTGGTCGGCGCGCCCGTCTGCGAGGGCAGGGTAAATGCCGGGGCCGCCTGCCCCGCCGACGGAACCGCGTCCGTGTCCGCCGCCCAGGCCCGTGCGCCCGCGAAGCCTGTGCCCAAAAACACCGCCAATGCCGCCAAAACCATCCAGATCTTTGCCATGTGCCACCTCACGCCTGATTAGAGCACTTTTCGCTGAGATGCTCGGTTCAGGGCCGATCGAGCCCGACGATCGCGATCCCCGCCGCGTCCGCCCGCGCCACCAAAGCCACCCGGGCGAACAGCAGCGTCCGCCCCGCCTCTACCGCCAGGCAGCGCGCCCCAGCCGCCGCCATCGCCTCCACCGTCGCGAGGCCG